>CAYFRX010000037.1:0-17127 GCA_964345515.1 uncultured Rhodothermales bacterium | reverse complement strand
CTCTCCCTTCCCATGAACGCGTACGGGATCCTCATTCTCGCGGCCCTGCTTGTACAGTACGGGCTTGACCTGACCGCCCAGTTCCTCAACCTCCGCGCGCTGGAGGACGAGGTGCCGCCGCCCTTCGAGGATGTGTACGACGACGATGAATACCGCCGCTCACAAGCCTACACGCGCGACAACACGCGGTTCGACCTGATCGCATCGACCTTCGATCTCGGGGTGCTGCTCGCCTTCTGGTTCGCGGGCGGCTTTGCCTCGCTGGACGACCTGGTCCGCGGCTGGAGTCTGGGCCCCATCGCGACGGGACTCGTATACATCGGCATCCTGGGTGGCGCGAAAGCCTTCCTGTCGCTCCCGTTTCAGGTTTATTCCACCTTCGTCATCGAGGAGCGCTTTGGCTTCAATCAGACCACGGCCCGCACGTTTGTGCTCGACCGCCTGAAGGGCCTCGGGTTGAGCCTCTTGCTCGGCGCTCCGCTACTCGCTGCCATCCTGTGGTTCTTCGCCGCTACTGGGCCGAACGGCTGGATCTACGCCTGGGTCACGGTCACGGCCGTGGTCCTCGTTCTTCAGTTCGCGGCGCCGCGCTACCTGATGCCGCTCTTCAATACGTTCGACCCGGTGGGCGATGAGGACGTTCGCAACCGTATCCTTTCCTACGCGCGGTCGGTCGACTTTTCGGTGGACGACGTGTTTGTAATGGACGGCTCGCGCCGTTCGAGCAAGTCGAACGCCTTCTTCGCCGGGCTGGGTGCGAACCGGCGGATCGTCCTCTTCGACACGCTCATGGAGAAGCTGTCATCCACCGAGCTTCTTACCGTCGTGGCGCATGAGGTGGGGCACTACAAGCGCCATCACATCCCGCAGCGCATCGGCATCAGCGTGGTGCACACGGGCGTGCTGTTTCTCCTGCTTTCCGTGTTCTTGCAGGTGGAGGGCCTGTACAACGCGTTCTACGTGGAGCAAATGGGCATCCACACGGGCCTCGTCTTCTTCGGTCTGCTGTATGCGCCTGTCGATCTTTTGCTCTCGATTCCGCTACAGGCCCTCTCGCGCAAGCACGAATTCGAGGCCGATGCGTTTGCCGTGGAAACGACCGAGGAGCCGAAAGCGTTCACGCAGGCTCTGAAAAAGCTCGCCGAGCAAAACCTCTCGAACCTGACGCCGCATCCGCTGTACGTCCGGGTGTACTACTCGCACCCGCCGCTGCGTCAGCGCATCGCGTCCATTCAAGCGCCCCAGCCGGCCCCAGCAGGCACTGGCTAACAAGGGCCTGTGACCGGCCGTTTGACGTCGGCGGGTCGGATTAGCCGCTGCTGTCCCGCGCCGGCCTCGGCCGGACGCTTCCGTCGGGCTCATCGCCGCGTTGGACCCATCCGTGAGCCTTCGAGGCCCAGGCCGATCCCTGTTGAGCCACTACGTAGCGCACCCCGCCCCAGTCCGATCCGCTCGGGAGACGGCGCCACACGCTGCGATAGTTTTCGTCCACCACCATGGCCGTCCGCTCCATCCCTGCGTCCTGCAGGACCTTGAGGCCTTCGCGCAAGGGCGCCTGCACGTCGGGGGCCACCGGCGTCGCTTCTTTGAGGTCGATGACCGCATTGAAGGGCTCGCTGAACCCACCGATCAGATGCTCCACGTCACGGAGCCAGTCCTGGACCATCGCCTCGGTGACCGGCCCGGTAAACTCGAACACGAGCCCCCAGTCGCTAAACTGAATTGAATACATGGGCTGCACTCCATAATCAGGTGTCATGTAAGACGCTCCACTTTGCCCTCGGATCGCTCAACGGCTTCGGGCCCATCGTCAATGTGCATCGAAAGGAGTCCTCCGTTCTGCTCCGTCCCCCTGCATTCGTTGTAAGCAAGTGGTTTGGAACCCGCCCTTACCGATTTTACTGCTGCTTGATTTCTTGAACGCTCCCGCCTCGTTTTCCTTCCTTACATGCGTAACCTTTTCGGTGAGCAGGACAGCCTTTCTTTTTACCTGCGTGGTGAAGAGATTGAGATTGTAAATTTCGGTCTCCTCCGTGTCCCCCATTGCCCCTCATGTCTACCCGCGCTCTACTCGGTCTCCTTCTCGTTGTGGTCGTTATGGGCTGGGGATGTGCTGCTCCGCAGCCCGTTGCCACGTCGGACTCCGCTTCTGATGCCCCGCCATCGGAGCCGGCATCCGGCACCCTCTCATCGGATGAGCGCGCCAACTGGCGCCGCGGCACGCCGAATGGTGCGTGGCGCTCGACGTATGAGCCGCCGGCCGCCCCGCCAACCTTGATTCGTGGGGCGACTATCATGACGGCAGCGGGCGAGACGCTCCAGGACGCCGACCTTTTACTGGAGGACGGCACCATCGCAGCGCTTGGCGCTGATGTTGAGGCCCCACCGGATGCCACCGTCATCGACGGGAGCGGCCGGTACGTGACGCCCGGCCTCATCGACAGCCACTCGCACGTCGGCGTCTCCGCGACCCCCGAGGTCGCGGCGCACTACGACAACAACGACGCAGGCACAACCACGCCGCAGTTGTGGATGGATCACGGCGTGTGGCCGCAAGGACCGGGTTTCAGCCGCGCCCTCGCCGGCGGCACCACCACGGCACTGCTCCTTCCTGGAAGTGGGGACGTCATCGAAGGCCGCGGGGTGACGGTCAAGATGGTGCCGGCGCGCACGCCCCAAGCCATGATGTTTCCCGACGCGCCGTACTCGCTCAAGATGGCGTGCGGGGAAAACCCGAAGGGCGGCAGCAACTTCCCGCGCACCCGCATGGGCACCGTATCGGCCTACCGGGAGGCCTTCATCCGCGCCCAGGATTACCGCGAGACGTGGGACGAGTGGCTGGCCGAGCCGAGCCGCGAGCCGCCGAGTCGCGACCTGGGCCTCGAAACGCTGGCGGGCGCGCTGCGCGGCGACATCCTCGTCCAGGTGCATTGCTACCGCGCCGACGACATGACGACCGTACTTGAGGTCGCCCAGGAGTTTGGCTTCGACGTGCGTTCGTTCCATCATGCCGTCGAGGCCTACAAAATCCGCGACCTGCTGGCCGAGCACGACGTGTCCGCCTCGATGTGGTCGGACTGGTGGGGGTTCAAGATGGAGGCGTTCGATGGCATCCCGGAAAACATCCCGCTCGTGGCGGACGCTGGGGCGCGCGCGATCCTCCACTCTGATAGCGACCTCGGCATCCAGCGTCTGAATCAGGACGCGGCGAAAGCCATGCACGACGGCCGGCGGGCCGGCATCGACGTGACCCGCAATGACGCGCTCCGGTGGATCACGGCCAACCCCGCCTGGGCCCTTGGCATCGAGGATCGCACGGGGACCCTGGAAGTCGGCAAGAACGCAGACGTCGTCCTGTGGTCGAACGATCCGTTCAGCGTGTACACGCACGCCGATCAGGTGTGGATCGATGGCGTGCTGCGCTACGATCGCACCAACCCGGCCCTCCAGCCCCAGTCTGATTTTGAGGTCGGGCTCATCGATGCCGACACCGAGTGAATGGTTGCTGCTTTTGCTCCCTCCCAGATCCACCCGTCCTATGCCTTCTTCGTTTCAACGTCTCGCCATTCTTCTCACGCTGTTTCTTCTCGCAGGCAGCGTCCCCGCTCTGCACGCCCAGCCGACCGCCATCGTCGGCGGGACGGTGCATCCCGTGAGCGGCCCGGTCATCGACGACGGCGTGGTGCTCCTAGACGGCGACCGGATTGCCGCGGTGGGGCGCCGCGGCGAAGTCGCCATTCCGTCGGAAGCCCAGCGCATCGACGCCAGCGGCATGGTGGTCACGCCCGGCCTCATCGACGCGAGCACGGCCATGGGACTCGTTGAGGTGAGCAGCGTGTCGTCCACGCGCGACAACGCGCTCCAGGGCGATCCCATCCGCGCGGCGTTTCGGGTGACCGATGGCATCAACCCCCACTCGACGGTGATTCCCGTGACGCGCCTCGGCGGGGTGACGACGGTGGCCGCCACGCCGAGCGGAGGCGCCATCGCCGGACAGAGCGCGGTGATCGATTTGCTCGACGGCCCGCTCCGCACGATGCTCGTGCGCGACGGCGCGGGGCTCTACGCGGCGTTTACCCCCGACGGCGCCGAAGCCGTGGGCGGCGGACGCGGCGGCCTCTCCCTCCGACTGCGTGAGGCGTTCGAGGACGCTCGTTTCTATCGCGACCAGCGCGACGCCTACAACCGCGGCGCGACCCGCAGCGTGGCTGCCTCGCGCCTGGATCTGGACGCCATGCTGCCGGTCCTCGACGGCGACGTTCCGCTCGTGATGCGAGCCGCCCGCGCCAGCGACATCAGCGCCAGCCTGCGCATCACCGACGAGTATGGCGTACGCCTCGTGATCGAAGGCGGCCACGAGGCCTGGATGCGCGCCGACGC
This sequence comes from uncultured Rhodothermales bacterium, assembly GCA_964345515.1. Lineage (GTDB taxonomy): Bacteria > Bacteroidota > Rhodothermia > Rhodothermales > Salinibacteraceae > JAAAPH01. The sequence goes on along the minus strand of CAYFRX010000037.1, from coordinate 12,747 downwards.
TCTGGCGCAGTCCGGCACGCCGGTCATCCTCAAGCCGCTGAGCAACTTACCGACGGCGTTCGACCGGCTGGGCGCGCGCTTCGACAATGCGGCGCTGCTCGCGGACGCCGGTGTCCCGATCGTGCTTTCCACGATGGACACCCACAACGCCCGCAACCTTCGCTTTGAGGCCGGCAACGCAGTGCGGTTCGGTCTCGCCCGCGATGCGGCCCTGGAAGCCATCACGCTCGGCCCGGCGCGGGTGCTGGGCATCGCGGAGAGCCACGGCACGCTGGAAGCCGGGCAAATAGCAAACGTGGTGGTCTGGTCGGGCGACCCGTTTGAGTTTTCCAGCACGCCGGAGCACATCTTCATCCACGGCACCGCCATCGCCAACGACTCCCGTCAGCAACAGCTGCTGGACCGCTATCGCACGCTGGACGGGTCGCCGCTCCAGTACAAGCGATGACTGCCTTCGGCTACGACGGCTCGGGCTCAACGAGGGCGGACTCGGTCAGCGGTGAGGGGGCGAAAGCCGGATGCGCACCGGGACTGCCTTCGTGCAGGTTGGGCTCCACCTGCTTCAGAATCCAACTGAGCGCCCGGACGCGCGGGTACCGCTTGGCGGCATCGATGAACCGCACACGACGGTCGCAATGCTTCGTCGTCACCAACCCCGGCCAGTATCCTTTCTGGGTCCCGCTATCGACGAGGACGGCGGCCCGCGCCAACCCGGCGTCCTCGCACGCCTGCTGGCCGCGCAACATCCAGAAGCGGGCGAGCTTGCCGAGCGGGTGACAGCGCCGCGCATCCACGAGGACCCCGAATGGACCGGCTCGTCCCCGAAGGTGATCGTGCGACGCCTTGTACCAGCCTTGTAGCTCACGGGCTTCCACAACCCCTGTGAGCGTTAGAATGTACCCAAAGTCGCGCTGCCGAACGTGATACATGGTGCGATCGTGCTAGACGCTCCGTGGCGGCTCGACGGCGGTTCACACCTCCACGGACACGCGTGAGTGATGGACGCTTTTCCATTGCTCACCCGCAATTATGCTGCCAGCGATAGAGCGCCTCACAGCGGCACCCTCATCCGTTCGCACGAAACGGACGCCCCCTGCGGTGCCTCTATGGGCCTTCAAGCCCCCTGGAGCTGCTCCAGGGCGATCCGGGCCTTCTGCTCCAGAGTGCGGTAAAAGTCGAACGGCGTTTCCCAGTTGAGCGCGGCCCGGTACGCCTGAATAGCCGCTTGCGTTTTGCCCTGCTCGGCGTACATTTCCGCCACGTGCAACTGGGCCCACGGCCCCCACTCCCCGTTTTCAGCCCCTGGGTGCTGGATGGCGTACCGGTAGGCCGGATAAGCCTGCTCGTAGCGGTCTTGCACGTGACACACCCGGCCGATATAAAACGCTGCCCGCGCTTTATTGGCTGAACGCGCCGACGCGCTGTGGAAGACGTCGCGGAGGATGCGTTCGGCTTCGGCGTGCTCACGGCTGAAAAAGGCATTCTCACCCCGGATGAGCCGTTTGTCGAGTGTGGTCATCGGCTCATCGAGGTGCATCTGGGCCCGCCGCGCCGCGACCATATCATTGTCGAAGTCACGCTCGGCCTCGACCTTTCGATAGATGCGGACCGCCCCGGCCCGCCGCCCCTGCATCTCCAGTGTCAGCCCCAGTCGGTAGTAGCCCATCGCCCGGAGGGCGGGGCCGTCGTGCCGCCTCAAGTAGCGGCGGTAGGCCACCTCGGCGGCGGCAAACTCATTTTGGACGAAGTGCGCCTCGGCCAAGTAGTAGTCGAGATAGTCGATGTAGAAATACGACGGCGTCCGTTGCTTGTACACGGCCGGCTTGAGCACCGCTTCGGCCTGCTGCGCCTCACGGTTCGTGTAGAGCGCGAAGCCGTACAGATGGGCGTAAAGTAAGCTTTCGGGGTCGCGTTCGTAGAGCCGGGCGAGGCGGTTCGCACCCTCCGTCTCACGCTCCCGAAGCATGAGATCGGCCAGCGCGATGCTCATGTGCGCCAACTCTTGATTGAACCGGCTCTCTGCGGCCGCACGCTCCAACTCCCGAACGCCCTGCTTGGCCGTCCCATCGAACCCGAGCACGCTGAGCAACGTGCGATACCCCGCCGGGAGCGAAGCCACCGTCAGGTGCAAAAGGCCCATACCCATGTACGCTTCGGCAAAATCCGGCACGTCGCGGACGAGCGCTTCGAAGCCGTTGTACGCCGACCGAGCGGCCATCGCGGCGCGGATGTACTGCTGCAACTTCCCGGCTGCAATCGCGCGCTGCAGATCGCTGGTGGCTTGCATTTGACGCCGCCAGGACGAAGGGGGCCGCTCGTCAAGCAGTACCTCCAGTGAGTCCGCCCGGTCCAAAAACGTCTCGAAATACGCGGGATCGTCGGTAACGAGTCCTTTGAACAAGGCGACCGTGGCCAACTGGTACAGAGCGGCGGCCTCACCATCCGGCTGGTGCTGAAGCCGGCGAAAGGCCGCCTCGGCCGCCCCCATCCGAAACGCAAAGAGGTGACGCCGCCCGCTGTCGAGCAGGGTCTCCGACGTGTCCGTTTCCAGAAACATCGGACGCGCCGCGCTCGACGCCGCCTGCGCCACGCTGGTCGTCTGTACGCTCACGGCGAGCACGCCAGTAAGCGCTGCTATAACAACGTAGTACGCGGCGCGCATCGCACTTTTCTTCCTGAAAAGGCCCCTCGAATGACGGTAACGGCCGGCTTGAGTAAAGGGGACAGGTACTGTGCCTATGAGGTAGGTTGATCGGTCTCGTGCAAGGTCCCGCGGACCTCCGCCGCACTGACCGCCCCGTCTCCGTCAAGTGCCAGCTGCAGCTTATCCTCGGAGGCAGCGATGACCGACGCGACCATCGCATCGCCGGTGATGTTGTTGGTGGTGCGCAGCATGTCCAGCGGCCGGTCCACCCCCAGGATAAGCGCGATGCCCGCCGCCGGCACGCCCACGGCTTCGAGAATCACGACGAGCATGACGATCCCCGCGCTCGGCACGGCGGCCGTCCCGATGGAGGCTAGCACGGCCGTGAGCACGATCGTCAGTTGCCCGGCAAACCCGATGTCCATCCCTATCACCTGCGCGATGAAGACGGCGGCGACGCCCTGGTAGAGCGCCGTTCCATCCATATTGATCGTGGCACCCAGCGGGAGCACGAAGGACGAGACCTCTTCAGATACGCCCAGGTTCTTCTCCGCACACTCCATCGTCACCGGCAGCGTCGCGCCACTCGATGAGGTGGAGAAGGCCACGAGCTGGGCTGGCGCGATCCCAGAAAAGAATTCGCCGATGGTGCGAGGCGTGAAGAGCTTCAGGAACATCGGATACACGAGGAAAACCATGATCGCCAATCCCATCACGACCACCGCGCAGTAGAAGCCCAGCGCGTAGATCACCTCCAGAATTTGCCCCGGGCTGTCTCCTGCGATCGACGTGATGGCATCGGCCAGGAGCCCGAACACCCCGATGGGCGCCATCAGCATGATGATTTCGACGAGCTTAATGACTAGTGCATTCAACCCGTCGAAGAAATCGATAAGCGGCTGCGCCTTGTCCCGTGGAATCATGAGGAGGCCGATCCCCACGAAGATGGCGACGAACACGACCTGCAGCATGTTACCGTTGTCCGAAGCCGAGTTAAAGAAGTTGGCCGGCACCATGTCGACGAGCGGCTGGAGGGGCCCTCGCTCGGCCGCTTCCTGGGCAAACTGCTGGCGCTGCTCGACGTCGCCACTGTACTTCTGCTCAAGGCGCTGCTGCATGTCCTCCGGGACGGCCTGCCCAGGCTGGAACGTATTGACCAGCGTGAGTCCCACGATGAGCGCGATGGTCGTCGTGAGAATGTAGATGCCGATCGTCTTCCCCCCAATGCGCGAGAGCTTCTTCAAGTCCGATAGCGACGCGACCCCCATGATGAGCGAGGCGATGATCAGGGGGACGGCGATCAGCTTGAGCAGATTGAGGAAGATGGTGCCAAACGGCGCCACCCAGTCGGCGGTAAACTGCGTCCATCCCTGCGTGGCCGCGATGACGCCGTAGATCAGGCCCAGAACTAGGCCGATGATGATTTGCCAGTGTAACTTCTTGTACCAGGGCATAAAACGCAGTGGGGACTATCTGAGGACTGAGGGTGTGTGCTGGACCGATGCGGCCCGTGATAGCACGACTAAAGATAATGGAGGGATCCCCCCGTGCACAAGCGGGATCCGTGATTTTTCGCTCTCCAGCTATCCCACGAGCAGCGCCGCGCCCACCCCGCCGATCAGCGCGCCGACGCCGGTGCACACCCAATTCACGCGATCGTTGGTAACCCAACGCCAACCGCGCTGCAGCTGTCCCACGGACCGCTCGGTGACTTCCCCACCCGGCGCCTGGTATTGCGCCTGAATCGTCGCGCCGGCCACGCTATCGGCAAATGCCCCGACCACGCCCGCCCCAACGATGAGTGCGAGGCCCGCCCCCGTACTGAGCGGGCCAAACCATCCGGGGGCTACCGCCCATGCGCTGAGGGCCACTGAGCCGGCTCCAGCCCACGCTGCCCCCGTGCCAAGCATCGACACCGCTCCGGACGTCCCTGGCGGCACGGCCGCGCCATCCGTGATCCGGCGCGGCGGGCGGGATGAGAGCGCCCCCACCTCAGTAGCCCACGTGTCAGCGGCCGCGGCTGCGAAGGCGCCGAGGAATCCGCCGTACAGTAGCGGATTGGGCATCACGGCATGCACCACGAGTATCGTCCAGCCAATGGCCCCATTGGCGTACACCTGGCCGGCGTCGCGCACAGCCCCCTTCTCACTGCGCGACGCGGCGGGGCGTTTGCGCCGGGTCCCCATATGCGAGAGCGCACTCGACAGCACGAAAAACACAAACGCCGGAACGGCCCATCGTGCGCCTCCCAACCCAATGAGCGTGGCCGCAAGCAGTCCGCCAGCCACCGCTCCGGATGGGCTGAGCACCCGCGCACGCCACGTCCCCCATGCAAAGGCGACGCCGGCCACGGTCCCGAGGAGTAAGCCATCGAGCCGGTGCGCCCCCACGTCCCATACAATGAGGGGGATCATCACCGCGAGCACGATGAAGAAGTTGTCCCATCCCCGACCGCCCAGCGCCTCCGCCATCGTCGCCACGACGGCAACCACCAAACTCACGCCTGCCACTTCCAGCGCCGTGCCCGACACGTTCCCATAGCGCATCCAGCCCAGCAGCGTGAGCGCGCAACCCCCCCACGCGCTCCCAGCGAAGGCGGCACTGCCCTGCCAGGACTTCATCGCGCCACCGAGCCGCACATGCTCGCGCTGCCGTTCCCCCACCCAGGCAGCCAGCGGGTCGGAGAGGGCCAGGATGAGAAACGCTGCCTGAAGCGCAAAGCGGTGATCGGCTCCATCGCGCCAGCCGAGGAAGAGCGCAGGAAAGAGCACCAGGGGAAACGTCACGGTACCCAGGCTCTGCGGCCGTGCCCGATGCACGCCGGGCCACCATCGGCGCCATCGCGCCACGCTGTTGGCTACCACGAAGATGCCAGCGAGCACGTAGACGGGACCAGCCGACACGAAGAGTAACGGCGTAGCTGCCACAAAGAGGCCCACGCCCATGTGCACGACGCGGCGCGAGGCGACCGGTCGGACGCCCGCGCGACGCAACCCTTCGCCCACTCCAACGAGCGCGAGAAGCACCACGAGCGCAGCACACAACCGAGCCGTCGTGTCCATCAATCCAACGATCAGGCTCAAGACGTCTGGATGTAATGAGAATAGGAACGAGCCCGAACGCAGAAGGGGCTCCCGTTGATCAACAGGAGCCCCTTCGAGGCGCAAAAATGACGCGGCCCGTGCATTTACCGGAACGAGATAAGCAGCGAGAAGCGCAGCGTGTTAGCCAGCGGACTGTTCTCTTCGGCGTACAGGTACGAGATGTCGACGCCAATAATGTTGTACCGGAGGCCGGCCCCGAACGTCAAGAACTGGCGATCGCCGTTTTGGGGATTCTCGTAGAAGTACCCGGTCCGCAGCGCGAAGAGGTCGTTGTACCAGTACTCCAGCCCAGCTCCCATCGTGAACTGCTGGAGGAGCCCCAGTGACGCCGCCTGATTGTCCGGATTGATCACGCCCGCTTGCGAGCCCCACGAGGTGAAGATCGCCTTGTAGAACGGATCGGGGTCAATCACCGTCGTCGTATCGCCGTTCTCGACGCGCACGCCCGAGTTCACATTGACGAGTGTCTTGTTCAGGTCGCCGGTCACCGTCAGCGAGTTGTACTCGTCGAAGTCCACTGTGAAGGCCGTCCCGAAGCGCAGGTTCGTGGGAAGCGGCTCGTCGGCCTCGGTGTAGGTGATGGTCGGCCCCATGTTGGCCAAGTTGGCACCGAAGGAGAGCGTGCCGTCAGCCCCGCCGAGGGCAAAGGGCGCCGTCCGATAGAGCGCGGCGAGATCGAAGGAGGCCGAGAAGCCCGTTCCGCTGCTCACCTGATCGGTAGACGGTGAGAGGTTCGAGTAGATAGCGCGGACGCCCGTGCCAAAGGCGAAACGCTCCGAGAGCTTGACGCCGTACGACACGCCGCCGGCAAAGTCGTAGGAGCGGAACACGCCCTGAAATCCATTATCGCCCGGCCCGTCCCGACGCTCGCTCTCGCCGAGGTTCAAGAAGGTGACGTGCCCGCCAAAGGTGCCAATACCCGGCAAGTGATACGTCCCCACCAGATACTCGTAGAACAGATCGGCATTGAACTGCGGAAGCCAGTTCGCGTGCGTGAGCCCGATTTCCGTATTCTGCTGGAAGGCCAGTCCAGCCGGGTTCCAAAACGTCGCGTTGGCGTTGTCCGCCAGCGCCACGCCCGAGTTCCCCATACCCGCTGAGCGGCTGTCTGGCGCAATTTGGAGGAAGGGGACGGCCGTCTGAGCGACTTGCGCGTGCGACTCAGACGCAAGACCGGGGAGTGTGGCAAGGAGAACGGTAAGCACGAGCGCTCGCATGCCGCGGCGCACAATCGAGTCTTCAGCAAACATGGTGATGCCTGACAATTGAGTGTTGAAAAGAGGGAGTTGATTACCGGCAGGCGGGAAGACCGCCCCTAGCTCCCATGTTGGTGTGTAGCGTTGGACCCAATAATCAGGAGAAGTTGTCCAATGAAACGAGGAAGGCGGTCCTACTTGCGGTCTCACTTAGAGCCACATCCTTGCTATAACGTTACGGCATTCGGAGTGAAGGCTCAAGGCCGATCGGGCCGTCGGTGCCACTAGGATGCAGCTAGGGACTCACGCAAGGTAATGAGACGATCGAGCGCGTTTTCCAAGTCCTGCGCCGCTTCATCGATATCTCGGATCGAAGACACGACATCCTCATCAAGTTCCAGCACCTTGTGCAGTTCCAGCAAGAACTGTGCGTTTCCAGCTATAATAGACAACGGATTCTTCAGATCGTGGTGGACCTTCGCGATACGCGAACCCACTTCTTCGACCCGAATGGAGTGCTCCTGGGGCTCACTGCTACTCATAGTTTGACGCATTCTTGGTACTAAACGGGTTACGCTACAATTCCGTCAGGGGACGGCGATCGACAGGTTCGATGCCCCGCTCGGTCCGATCTAAGCTCGCAATGGCAACCTCGGGGTCGTGCTCAAAAAATAGATCCCACCCGTTGTCCACGGCATCGTTCAGAAATTCCATTTTCTCATCGGTCGTTACCAAGGGCCGCACGTCGTATGCCATATTCCACGCCGGGGCCAAATGGGCCGTTGTCGGCAATAAGTCTGCTACGTACACGAGGGTATTCTCTCCACCGTCGGAAATTTTTACAGTCTGCTGCGCCTCGGTGTGGCCGTGCACGGGATGGACGGTGATGCCCGGAAAGAGCGCTTCGGGCCCGTCGGTGAACTGCAATTGATCGGAGGCCTCCAGCGGCGCGAGGTTTTCGTCCAGGAAGGAGCCCTTCTCGCGGACGTTCGGCGTCTGGGCCCAGTCCCAGTGCGCCTGCTGGACGTAGTGCTGCGCGTTCGGGAAGGTGAGCGCCAGTGCCCCGTCGGGCCCCCGTCGCGTGCTGCCCCCACAGTGGTCAAAGTGAAGGTGCGTGAGGATCACGTCGGTCACGTCCTCGGGCGACACCCCGACCTGCGCGAGCGAGCCGTCAAGCGTGGCCAGCTCGTGATCGACGGCATAGATGTCGGCGAACTTGTCCCCGTACTTGTCCCCCAGGCCGGTGTCGATGAGGATGCAGCGGTCGGCTCCCTGCAAGAGCAAGCAGCGCATATGAAGGGGGATGCGATTCCGGGCGTCCGCCCCGATACGCTGCTCCCACAGCGGCTTGGGGATGATGCCGAACATGGCGCCGCCGTCCAATCCGAAGCGGCCGGTTTCGATAGCGTGCAGGGTGTACGGGCCGATCTGAGGCATGTAACGGGGAATCGTGGATGAAGCCATCGAGCGACTAACATCTCAAATTCACCGGCGAAAAACAATGGAGAAAGGATTCGACAGTAGAAGATAGCGAGTAGAGGTGGTGGATGCCGGTTGGCATCGAGAGGCTTTCCTCTATCTTCTACGCTCGCGACGCTCGGAGCAACGTCTCATCCGAACCCCCTTCCCCAGCTTCCTACACCTCTTCGGGCGGGAAATCCTTGAAGTGACCGTTCGATCGGATGCGCCGCTGCACGTCCTCCCGCTGCTCGACCCGCGGGATCAGCTCCTCGAAGTGGCGGATGAGGTACTGGATGCGATCGTTCTCGGAATCCAGTTCGAGGACGGCCTGTTTCTGCGACGTGTCGAGCCCAGCGTTTTGAGCCAACACGAAAGACAAGAACTCGACGTCCTCGTACAGCGATGGACGCACGGTACGGCCAGCCAGCTCCAGCAACTTCATGTGCTGTGTAATGACCCGTTCCTTCAGGGAGAGGTCAACCTCCGCGTCCTCCTCTTCGATCAACTCGACATCTGCCGTGAAGTAACTCTCCTCTTCGTGCAGCTGACTCAGCCGGAACCGGTGCTCCCCTTCCACCATGATGTCCATACGCCCGTCATCGTACCGGTTGACGACCTCCTGGATGCGGGCGATACTTCCCGTCGTCGCAATCTCACCGTCCTCCGAGAAGACGATCCCGAACGGCTCGTCGTTCTCCAGGCAGTGGTGGGTGAGATCCTTGTACCGCTCCTCAAAAATGTGCAGAGGGAGCCGCTCGTCCGGGTACAGGACGAGCCCGAGCGGGAAGAGCGGAAGCGAATGGATTGAAGCCATGATTGAACCATCTGTGAAGTCGTGCTACCGGTTCGATGAAATGAAAAATGTCGCGGTCGTGTTTCTCTTTTGGCCCGCCTGTGCCGCATCCATTACAGTGTCGTCAACCGACCGGTGTCCACTGGGTCATCGAGAGTGAGGGCAGACGCCATGGGAGGCCGGTTTGCCCGCTTCGCCCCCATCCCCACGAGCAGTGATGAGCGGTGTAACGGTGACGGTAAATCTCCGGGCGACCCTCAGTTCACTGTGACACGGTCCGGGCGGAGCCGCCGCAGCGCCACCCCACCGACGACGGACACGAGGAGCATGATCCCAGCCACGTCCCACCGCAACAACAGCACGCCACCCACTCCAAACATCGCCCCAAAGAGGACGAAGACGGCGGCCCCAGTGCGCAGCAGGCTGGCTTTAAGCGACTGCACCGGCGCCAGCCCGGTGGCGCGCTGCTGCCGGATCCAGCCGGGCCCACCCGGTCGTACGGCCCGATAGAATCGCTCCAACGTCTCGGGCGATTCCGGCGCCGTCAGGTACATGACACTGATCCACACGGCCGCCGTGAAGAGCGTGATCAGAATGAGCCGCAGCCCGAAGTCGTCGACGGTGAGGACAGGCACGACTGTGGTGAGCAGGCCGGCGACGAAGCCGGCCACCATGGCCGCGAGCTCGGCCCACGCGTTAATCCGCCACCAGAACCAGCGCAGGATGAGCACCACCCCAGGCCCCGTGCCAATTGCGATGACGAGGCGGAAGACGGTGGCCACGCTCTCGGCGAAGAAGGCCGCCAGCGCCCCGAAGGCCGCAATGATAGCCGAGGCGATGCGCCCGGCCGCCACGAGCTCGGCCTCCGTGGCCTCGGGGTGGATGAAGCGCTGGTAGAGGTCGTTCGTCAGATACGATGCGCCCCAGTTGATCTGCGTCGACACGGTGCTCATGAAGGCAGCCACGAGCGAGGCGACGACGAGCCCCAGGATGCCAACCGGCAAGAAGTCGAGCATGAGCAGCGGATAGCCGAGCTCGGGGTCCTCCAGGTCGGGGTACAGCACGAGCGCGGCCAGCGCCACGAGGACCCAGGGCCAGGTGCGCACGACGTAGTTCATGATGTTGAAAAACCAGGCCGCCTTCTCGGCCTCGGCCTCGTCGCGCGCCGCCGCGAGGCGCTGGATGAACTCGCCCCCGCCGTCGGAGCGGCGGAACGTCCACCACTGCACAAAGACGTAAGCGAAGAACGTGGTCGCGGAGATGCCGGCGAACGCGCTCCACCCGACGCCGAGCCACGTGGCGCCGTCAAGCGTGAACGGGATGAAGGCGAGCACGTCGAACTCGGTCACCTGCTGCGCCTTGTCGACGAGCCCGCCGAGGCCGCCAACCTCGGGACTAGAGATGGCAAAGGCGGCCACGACGATGGCTCCGAAGAGCGCGAGGAAAAACTGGAAGAAGTCGGTCACCACCACGCCCCAGAGGCCCGAGAGGCCGGCGTAGAGCAGCACGAGCACGGTCACGCCAATGATCGTGAGCAGCTTCGGGTCGAGGCCCCAGACGAGCGCACCCTCCGCGAAGCCAAACGTCTCCCAGATGCCGAGCGCGCCGATCACCTTGACAGCGGCGAGCATGATGTAGCCAATCCCGATGCAGTTGATCGGCACGGCGAACAGGAACGCCTTCACCCCCCGCAGGATAGCCGCCGGACGGCCGCCATAGCGGATTTCCGTGAGCTCGGCATCGGTCACAATTTCGCTGCGGCGCCACAGCCGGGCAAAGATGTAAATCAGCGCCACGTGTCCGATCCCAAAGGCCCACCACTCCCAGTTGCCCGCGATCCCGCGCTCGCCCACGACGCCGGCGATGTAAAGCGGCGTATCGACCGAGAACGTCGTCGCGGCCATCGACGTGCCGGCGAGCCACCACGGCAGCGACCGCCCCGACACGAAGAAGTCTTCGAGCGACCCCGACGCGCGGCGCGACAGGTAGATGCCAACCCCCAGCGTGGCAACCATGTATCCGATGACGATGGCCCAGTCGAGCGGCTGCATGAGGCGGTGGCGTCCGGTTCAACAAGAAAAGCCCGGCGCACCGTAGTCAGCGCCGGGCCCAACGTACAGCCAAAACGATACCGCAATCCGTGGCTCCCCCGATGGGTCGGGGGTCAACTCACCCTGCTGCAGTCAACGAGGCGGACTCGGCCTGCTTTTCGTCGCGAGCCTGCGGGAGCGGTGCGGGACCCTCCGCCGGCACGGCGTGCTTGCTGATGAAGTGGTCGATGTACGCCGCGGCCACCTCGGCTTCCTCGTCCCGGCCACACAGGTAATAGTCTTGCTTGTACGGCTTGTCCCACTGGCTGGGGAAGAACAGCTCGTCGCGCTGCGCTGTGGTCAGGTCCAGAATGTCGCCGGCGTGCTGCCAAAGGTGCCCGCCGTCGTGAAAGCCGCCGCGTTGGAGCAGCGTCCGCTCGTCGAAGCCGGCACCGTGCAAGAGCGCGTGGCCGGCGATGCAGCATCGAAATCCGACGGGGGCCTCGCCATGCTCCTTCACGCGGCGGCCATTGCGGGCGAAGGCCCATTGCGCCGCACAGAACCGCTTGGGGCGCATGATGATTTCCTGCCTGACGGTTTCCAACAGATCAACGTTCATAATAGGATGTATCCTCTACGCTACGAAATACGGGAAGCCGAAGTCTGCGCGGCCGGACCGCGACGACGCACTATTCAAGCACGCGCCAAGGCCTCGTCCGTTTCAATACAAACTGAAAACGGCAGAACCCGGTCCGCCGCGCCCCGGCACGCAATGCGAATCCGCTATCCGGGCAGCGACGGATCAACGGAGGTAACGGCGGTGAGCTGCCCCGCCTCCAGCCGAAAGATGCGCCGCGCGATGGAGGCCAGCGCCGGATTGTGCGTAGCGATGACAAACGTCTGCCCCATCTCCTCGCTGAGCCGCAGAATCTCGTCGTGCAGCGGCTCGGCCGTGCGGGCGTCGAGGTTGCCCGTGGGCTCGTCGGCCAGGACGAGACCCGGTTCATTCATGAGCGCCCGGGCCATGGCGACGCGCTGCTTCTCCCCACCCGAGAGCGCGTTCGGACGGTGGTCGGCGCGGGGCGCGAGCCCCAGCGTGTCGAGCAGCATGAGCGCTCGCTCGCGCACGTCGTCGAAGCGTTGCTGCCGGACGAGCGCCGGCATCGCGACGTTTTCGAGCGCGGTAAACTCGGGCAGGAGGTGATGAAACTGGAAGACGAAGCCGATCTGCGTGTTGCGAAAGCGCGCCAGCGCCTCGTCATCTTTTTCGAACAGGTCATCGCCCCGGTAGCGCACCGTCCCGCTCGTGGGCCGGTCCAGCGCACCGAGCAGATGCAACAGCGTGCTCTTGCCCGTGCCGCTCTCCCCCATGATGGCCACGATGTCGCCGGCCTCCACCGCCATCGACACGCCGCGCAGCACCTCCAGCGGCGCCTCACCCCCCGTCTCGTAATGCTTCACGAGGTTGTCGACGTCGAGGAGGGGCATGGGGACGGTTGCAAGGTTAGAAGGTTGCAGA
>CAYFRX010000036.1:0-17284 GCA_964345515.1 uncultured Rhodothermales bacterium | reverse complement strand
CGGAGGCCGCGTTCGAGGACGGCGGACCGACGACGGCGGACTGTCTCTATCCCAACGGTGGGCGGTCTACCGTCCACGGTCCACGAGCCCTTCACTCGCCGATGCGGCGGGCCTGCATCCGCAGGATCAGCACCGGCCCCTGCCCGTCAAGCCGCACGCCGATGCGACCGGGCGGCAGCGGATCCGCGTGGCCGTGGGCGATCATCTCGTTGTCGACGTAGCCGCGGAAGTGGTCGCCGTCGCCGGTGACGCGCACCGTCAGCCAGCCCCCCGCGTCGAATGTCCCTTCATCCAGCACGGTGCGTTGCCCTTGCTGGACCCGACCGAGTTGCATGGTGCTATCCGACAGCGCGAGGAAGTCGTAGGTCCGCGCGTCCTGCACGTGGTGTACAAGCAGCACGGTACCTACGAAGTCGCTCGGGTCCAGAACGGCCTCCACCTGCACGTCGCCGAGTGTATCGGGCACGACAAACATGAGCTGGCCGGGCTGCTCCATCCGGAGCGAGAGCGCCTGTCGGTCTGGGCCTACGTCGACGAGCTGTGTGCGGAGTTCGCCGGACGGGTTGCCCATCCATTGCGTGCGCTGCGTCCAGGCGGCGGGCGTGGATGGCGTCCACGTCCACCCCTGCACGCTGGTGACGAATCCCGTCTGCTCGGGCGGCTGCATGGATGGCTGGTCCGCCGCTTGCTCCACCGCGGCCACGCCAATGCCGTGGCGGTACACGAGCTCCCCGCCGTGCTCGCCCGTCTCCCAAAGCAGAAACAGCCCCCCCAGTGCCACCGCACAGAGTACGCCCTGCGCGGCGCGGTGATCGCGCATCGCATCGTACCACGCGGCCCCCAGCCGGATGAGCGCATACACGCCGAAAAACCACATCGTCCACCAGCCGAGGTCAGCATGCTCGGTGAGCAGCGGCTCGGCCTCTGCCGACACGCCGACGACATCCGCGGCCCAGGTCCCCGTGAAGTAGGTCAAGACGGCGCTCGCGCCGCCCAGCACGTACAGCCCCGTGGCCGCAGGCCGAAGCCACGTCCATCGCCGCACAGCGAATGCCAGCAGATCGGCGAGGACGGCGACGACGAGCAGCGCCAGCGGGAAGTGAACGATCAAGGGGTGCAGATTCGGGGCCCACTCGGGAAGCATGTGACGCGCGATTCAATGGAACGGGACGACGCTGTAATGCTGACAGCATACGAACCGCACGCCAATCCGTAAACTGCTCGCTCGGGCGTCAGTCTGGCTTTCGGGCTGAGAGGATGCCGTATCGGAATGCTCCGACTCGAAACGCAATCCACAAGCGGAGTAGGGTGAGTGCGAAGCCTCGGTTCTGCTGCGCATGATCGAGCAGGTAGCGGCGATAGACGGGCCGGCGGATGAGCGCACGAAACACGCGCCAGATCACCACGGTCCACGTCTGCTGCACGTCCGCGCTGATGTCATCGTACCGGACCTCGATGAAGCCCATCTCCGTCAGCCAGTGGCGATAGGCTGGGGCGGTGGGCAAACCCGGGAGTTGGCCTTCATGACAGATCGGCTCCAGCAAGAACCGACGCGCCCACGACGGCGCTTCGGGGGCGGCGAGCCAGATGCACGCGGCGAGTCGTCCGCCGGGGCGCAGTACGCGATGCGCCCGACCCAGTGCTTCCCGCTTGTCCTCCATGTGCGCCAAGCTTTCAACGAAGAGCGCCGCGTCGAACGAAGAGGGCGGCAGCGTGGTCTGCAGCCAGTCTTGCATGAGATAGGTGGGCGCCGATCCATCGGGAACGGGCTGTGCCTGGGCGTATCGGTGCTGGTGCGGGGAGAGCGTCACGCCAGTGACCTCCGCCTGGCGCGCCGTCGCCAGCCACCGCGCGGTGGCGCCGTAGCCGCACCCCACGTCGCACACGGCATCGCCCACGCGGATGTTAGCCACCCGCGCGACGCGCTTCACGAGTTGCATCGCCGCTTCCTCAGGCGACTCATTTCCAGTCAGCCAGAGGCCGTGATGGACGTGCTCGCCCCACAACTCTCGATAGAAGGCGTCCAGTTCGTCGTAGTGTAAGGCGACATCCTGACTCGATACGGGGCGGCGCGGCGTGATCATGAGTCATCGGTCTGGTGTGTTTGTCCTACCGGATGTCAACAGCCTTAGAGTCTTTCTGTGGAGTTCATGTGAAGGCAAAATCGCGCGAGAAGGCGTGGTCAAGGCGCGCGAAATCGAAGATTCACGGAGCGTAGCGCAGCAAACAGGCGATGCAGCGCATCGGCACTACAGCGCGGCGAAGCGAGTACTCCTGGGGGTGCCCGCCATAAATCTTCGCAGACAGACTCCCAAGCCTGCGCACGGCCGCCGAGCGGATGCGCCATCTCGGGAGGCAAGAACGGTTGCGTCGTGCTGCGGCGCGCCCTCCCCCTCCCACCGACGTGGAGATCCACACCGTCTGGCTCTCGGAGGTGAAGATCAAGGGTTTCCTGCAGCAGGCTTATCGATCGCAGGACCATGGTAGATTCCCGTCGCAGTGGTCATCGTGGGTCAGTGCGTCAGGCGGTCGCCTGCTGGTAAGACGCGTCGGTCGACCGGGACAGGCTGAGGGGCCCAGCGCCGTAGGCGACCACGAACAGCAACCCGCCCATGATCGAGAGGTTCTTCAAGAACATGATCATCTGCGTTTGGTCACCGAAATTCGTGTGGAAGATAAGCGTGGCCGGAATCAGGAATGCAAACAGCGCCGCGGCTCCCCACCGGGCCTTATAGCCCAGGATGACCGAGAGCCCGCCGAGCACCTCCACGGCGATGGCGCTCACAAGAAAGAAGCCGGTCATCGGCATGCCCTGCGAGGCCATGTGCTGCTGCGTGCCCTCGAAGCCACTGATCTTGCTGATGCCGGACATCACGAAGATGAGTCCGAGCAGAATGCGTCCGATAAGGGGAACGTACTTTCTCATAAATCTTGAGGGGGGGGGTGGTATTCGCAGAGTGCGAAGGCGGTGGACGCCCCCAACGGCCACAGGCATTGGGGGCTGTCCGCGCTCAGGTGCGTTATCCCAGCTTGTAGAACTTCTCGTGGGTGACTTTACCGTCGTCGTTCCAGGTGCGCACGGCCACCTGCTGCTGATGTACGCGACCCACGCCTTCGAGGGTAAACTCCATGTCCCACTCGGAGAGCGTGACGTTATTCTCCTCGTCGATGCCGACAGCCGTCACTTCGCCTTTATGGAACTCCTGGAGCGCACCAACGAACTGCTCCTCATACTCGCGGTTGGCATCCTTGCCGACGCGCTGGTTGTCATCTTCCTCCATGACAATATCTTCGGCGTAGAAGTCTTCAAAAGCGCCTAAGATGTCGCCCTGCAGGACGCGGTTGTTCAATTCTTCTTCGAGTTGTTGGAGATTGACACTCATGGTATTCAGGGTCGGGTTGGTGAAACAGGAGAGTGGAAACCCGGAGTCCGTCCGGGGCAGGTTGCGCGCCGATGTCGATCAGCACGCGCAGAACGATTGTTGTTTTTGTGTTATCACGTTATACGTTTTAACACGTAGTAGTGTAAATTTTTTACGAGCGATTGTATTCGCTGTAGATGCCCTCGCAGATTCGGGACAGATGCTCAAGGTCTCGCGGCGCCACGCGCTCACCAAACTGCTCCTGGATGGCGCTGATCGCCGGCTGCATCTCGTCCAGCAGCGCAAGGCCCTTCTCCGTAATTTTGTGGATGGTCACGCGGCGATCCTCCTCACTTCGGGTTCGGCGCACCAGTTCGCGATCCACGAGCTTGTCGGTCAGCCGGGTTACGTCCGGCGAAGGGTCGATCATGCGCTCAATGATGTCACAACGCGCATGACCCTCAGGATGAACGCCCCGAAGAATGCGCAGCACATTGTAGTGGCTAAAGTGAATGTCGAAGTCCTGGCAGACCTGCTCGACCTCACGGCGCACGTGGGCCGCCGCCACGAACAGGTTGAGCATGGCCTCCTGGGCGGGGCTTTCGAACGCCTTCGTCTGTTTGATCCGTTGCGCCAGGCCGCTCGGCATGATTACTTGTGGTGCATATCGTCGACGCACCGCTGGTTAGGCATCGATCGAGGGGGCAAAAATCTTCAACTCGCGCACGTGACCACGGGGCGAGCGCGTGGCCAGGTGGAGCATGTTTTCGGCAATCTCGTCGCGTGCGATCCACTTGTCAGGGTCGCTGTCGGGCATGGCCTCCCGATTGGCCGGTGTATCCACGACGCCCATCGGGTACACGACTGAGGTGCGCACGCCCTCCGTTCGCAGTTCGGCATGCAGCGATTTGAGGTAGGCAGCAACGCTCGCCTTGCCCGCCGCATATAGCGCAGCTCCCGGGGCACCGTCCACCGCGGCGGCCGCGGACACGCCGAGGATGAGCCCGTCCCCTTGCTCCTTCATTGCGGGCAGCACCGCGCGCGTCGCATTGAAGAGGGTGACGAAGTTGATTTCGTGCATCTTCGACAAATCGCTGGCGGAGGCCTCCTCAGCCGGCTGCATGGCGAATCCACCGGCAATATTAAGCAGGACATCGACCGGCCCCACGGCGTCCTCGATCGTCTCGATGGCGTGGCGAGCCGCATCCCCGTCGGTGAGGTCGGCCGAGACCGCCTGCGCCTCTGGAAGCTCGTGGCGCAGTTCGGCGACGCGATCCTTGTTATAGTCAATGAGCCCCAAACGCCACCCAGCCTTGTCAAACCGCCGGGCAACGACCGATCCGATGGCACCGGCTGCTCCCGTGATGGCTACGCTGCGTCGCTGCATGTCAGGTTATAATTCCTCTATTTGTGTGTTGGAACACGATATATGACAATACACGTTCCGCTGTTCTCCTTCAGTTTCATGTTTGTTACAACGCCTCGGGGGGCCTCCAGCACGGACTGCGGGAGCGGTGGAATCGGCTTCGCGTCGTTACTGCGCGATGGTGACTCGGCTCTGCGCAATGAACGCGTCGGGGTACTTGCGCTGCACAAATGCGAGCGCCTCCTCGGCACGATCGCGCTCGGCGAAGCTCCCGATCCGCACGCGATAGTACGGCGGACGGTACGCGATATTGGTAGGAAGCTGCTCCGGAAATAGGTCTTCGGAGACCTCGGCGCGCTGCCGCACCTGCTCCCACCAGTCACGCGCCTCCGCACGGCGGCGCTCCGCGGCGCTCTTCTCCCGGGATGAAAAGATCTGAATCCGGAAGCCTTCCACCACGCGACGTACCCCTTTGCTGGCTTCCCCCCGCATCAGCCGGTCCGGGACGCTATGCCGGATGTCGACCTCGGGCTGCGGCGGCTGCACGGTGTACATCGAGGGATCGAACGTTTCCACCGACGCAAGCGTCGTGGTCCGGGTCTCTGTGGGGCGATCCGGCTCTGTATCGCGGGGTTGCCCCTCGGTTTGCTGGACGCCCGAGCAGGCGGAGAACAGCAACAGCGAAGCCGAACAGATGAGAGCGAGCGTGGGTCGCATGAGGGTATCGTGCACAGTGCGTTTGTCAGATGGTTTAGTAATCGGACTCAGAAGTCACGCCGTCCATGATGGCCACCCCCCCACTGGCGCCAATGCGGGTGGCTCCGTGCGCTACCATGCGCTGCACGTCGTCCACCGACCCAACGCCCCCCGCGGCTTTGACACCGAGGTCTTCCCCGACGATTTGCCGCATGAGCGCGACGTCGTGCGCCGTAGCTCCGCCGGCCGCAAACCCCGTCGAGGTCTTCACGAAGTCAGCGTCTGCCCGGTGCGCCGCCACGCAGGCCACGGCTTTTTCGGCATCGGAGAGGAGTGCCGTTTCAAGAATGACCTTGACAATCAGCGGGTTCTCACCGGAGGCCGCGGCATCGCGGACCGCCTCGACCACGGCGCGGATGTCGGTCTCGACCGCCTCCACGTGTCCGCTTTTGAGACGTCCGATGGGGAGCACCATGTCTAGCTCTACGGCTCCGTCCTGGATGGCTTGCTTCGCTTCGAACGCCTTCGTCGCGGGTTGGTTGGCGCCGTGCGGGAACCCGATTACGGTGCAGACGGCCACGGAGGTACCCTGGAGTGCCTCGGATGCCAGCGGCACGTAACAAGGATGAACGCAGACGGAGGCGAATTCGTATGTGCGCGCCTCCGTGCAGAGCTGCTGGATAGCCGCGTCGGTTGCGTCCGGAGCGAGCTGCGTGTGATCGATGAGGCGCGCCACCTCGGGCGGACGCAGCGACACGCCCTCACGCGGGCCGCCCATCCCTGGCCGGCGCAGTTCGTTGAGCCGATCGAGTGCGGTGCGGGCGTATTCGTCCACCGAGGTGCCGGAGTGCGCACCACGAAGCTGCTTCAGGGCTGCTCTGATCTGATCTGGTTGCATCATACACGAAGCATAGGCAATCCCGCGACGAGTGGCAACCAAGCCTCTGTGCACATTACGCGGCGCCTCCCGCCGGCCCCATCCCCTCGTCGCTCAGCGGTCGACGAGCTCGTCGAGATTGTACCGCTTGCGCTTGTCCCACAGCGTCTTCTTCGAGATGCCCAGGCTGTCCGCGATGTCGGCGTAGCTGCTGTCGTCCTCTTCGAGCGTGCGAAGGATGTATGCCCGCTCCAGTTCCTTGAGCGTTTGTCCGAGGGGAAACTGGAACGCACCGCCCGTCACGTACACAGCATCCCCCTGCTGAGGCGTCGACAGCGTCAGATCGCTAGCTTGAATGTAGGGCCCCGCCGTGAAAATCATGGCCCGCTCGAGGACGTTGCGCAACTCGCGCACGTTGCCCGGCCACTCGTGCTGGAGCAGCTTCTCCCGCGCGCCGTCCGTGAAGCCCTCGACGGCGGCGCCCATTTCTTTGTTGAACTGCTCGATCATCGACCGCGCAATGATGAGCACGTCGTCGCCCATCTGCCGCAGCGGGGGGAGATGAACGTTTACCACGTTGATGCGAAAGTAAAGGTCTTTGCGAAAGTCGCCTTCCTGCACGCTCTCTTCGAGCTGAGCGTTCGTTGCGCAGAGCACGCGGACATCGACGCTCATGTCCTCCACGCCCCCCAGCCGGCGGAAGGAACGGCTCTCCAAAAACGAGAGCAGTTTCGCTTGCAACGCCATGCTCATCGAATCGATCTCATCGAGGAACAGCGATCCGCCATCGGCCACCTCGATGAGGCCTTGCTTGGAGTCGCGTGCATCCGTGAACGCCCCCTTCTCGTACCCGAATAACTCGGCCTCCAAGAGATTGTCGGGCAGCGCGGCGCAGTTGATCTCCGTGAACGCCTTCTTGCTGCGCGGCGAATTGTAATGCAGCGTCTTGGCGGCCAGATTCTTCCCCGTTCCCGTTTCGCCGGAAAACATGACCGTCGTGCTCGGCGCCTCACTCAGCGTATCGATCGTCTCGCGCACCTTGACGACAGGATTGCTCTCGCCCAGCATGCCTTCGATGGGATAAGCGGCCCGCTGCTTGTCTTTGATCGTCTTCAGCTCACGCTGGACGTCGTGCATTTCAAGCGCTTTCTTGAGCAGCGCCCGCATCTCTTCCAGGTTGACCGGCTTTTGCAAGTAGTGGAAGGCGCCGTGCTGCATGGCCTCCACCGCTGTCTGCACCGACGAGTGCGCCGTCATGATGATGACCGGGACCGACACGCCGCGATCTGCGAGCACCTCCAGGAGCTCCACGCCACTGAGGTCCGGAAGCATCATGTCCGCGAGAATGACATCGGGACGCTGCGTCTCGTCGCTGAGCCGGTCCAGCATGTCGAGCGGATTCATGAACGTCTCGACGTGGTATCCGTCACGCTCGAGGACGTTAGAGAACAGATCTCCAATTTTGGGCTCGTCGTCAACAACGAAGACGCGCTTCTTCATGGTGTCCTGATTCGATGGTCAGAGCAGATATGCTCAGAGGCAGGTCGGTGTGATGGGCTCCCGCTACGGTACAAAGGAGCGATTAATAAACTGCAGCATGCGTACTCCATGCACAGCATCGATCTGATACAGATCTCCTTTATGGGATAAAACACCCCGGATCTACTACAAAACGAAACGTTTTAGCATAGCATTCTCCAATGCCTCCGACTTATTAGGAGTTTTCTACCGGAATATCCTCGCAGGAAGTGTGCCGCACCCGTGGATATTGGTAACGCTTCTTTCTATTTTCGGCAAGTCAGGCGGTATTTCTAAACCTGTTATCGGACAGCCGTTTCGTTTTCTCAATTGTTACGATTCTCCCGGGCCATTTACTGCTTATCTTGCTGTTCCCGTGCGCTGTTTACGTTTTGCCTGATTCTTGGGGCGCTTGGCGGCGGCCCGGGATGCACCCCTTCGTCTAATTCGGACGCCCCCACGGCGACTTTTTCCGACGATCTTGACCGAACGGTCAGGGTGCCGCGCCCCGTTGAGCGCGTCGTCACGCTGGCCCCCAACTTGACGGAGATCGTATTCGCCGCGGGCGCCGGCCCCAAGCTCGTGGGGGTGACGACGGCAGACGACTACCCGCCCGCGGTCGACACGCTTGCCCGATTCAGCGCGCTGCCCGTCGATTTTGAGGCGATCACGGCCCTCCGCCCAGACCTGGTACTGGCCACCGATCAGGTGAACACGCCGAAAGACGCGGCCACCTTTGCATCGCTGGACCTGCCCGTGTACTTCTTTTCGTTTTCGACAGTCGACGACGTGCTGTCCAGCATTCGCACCACAGGGCGACTGCTAGACACGTCGGATGCCGCTGCGACGGCAGCGGACTCTCTCGCGGCATCGATCGATTCGCTGCGAGCCCGAACGGCGAATGTAAACCAGCGCGCCCGTGTTCTCTTCCTGATTGGCGACAAGACATTGTACGCGTTTGGCGCACAGAGCTACATCCACACGCTCATCGAACGGGCCGGCGGGCGCAGCATCACGGATGAGCTTGGCACGCAGGCGCCCACGCTCAGCGAAGAATACGTCCTCACGCGCCAGCCCGATGTGATCATCGGCGCGTTCGGGGCGGATTACGACCCCGACCGGCTTCTCGAACTGCACCCGTCCTGGGACGTCGTGCCAGCCATCCAGAACGACCGTGTCTACAGCCTGAATCCGAATCTGCTGCTTCGTCCGGGTCCCCGGCTCGTGGAAGGCGCGTGGCAGATGGCCCACCGGCTGCACCCGGACCGGGTTGGCGCAGCCGGCGATCATCCTGTTCGTTCGACCCGCGGCGTCGTGCCATGAAGCATCTCCCGTTGATTGGACTGATCCTGACCACCGCCCTGGGCCTGTCGGTCGGCGCGTCCGTCACGATCGGCAGCGAGGCCGTGGGGCTCAGCGATGTGTACCGCATCCTCTGGCTTCGATTGGCGGGGGGCGGAGGCACCGCGGATCCGGTGGTAACGCGCATCGTGTGGGACCTCCGGCTGCCGCGCACGCTGCTCGCACTATTGGTCGGCGGCGGGCTCTCCATCATCGGCGTGGCCATGCAGACGCTCGTGCGCAACCCACTCGCTGAACCATATATTCTGGGCATATCGAGCGGAGCCACGGCCGGCGCCTCGTTGTTCTACTTGGGCTTTTTGCCGCCCCTCATTTCGCGCACGCTCACGATGCCGTTTGCGGCATTCGTGGGCGGGCTGCTGTCGATCACGATCGTCTACCTCGTCGCCCGCACCGAGACACGCGTGTCCGTGGCACGCCTGCTACTGGCGGGCGTGGCCATGTCGGCCCTCATGTCGTCGATCACCTCGTTCGTGACCTTTTCTTCCCCGGAGCCCGACAAGCTGCGGGCCGTGTTGTTTTGGCTCCTCGGGTCGCTGAGCGGCACCCGCTGGGCAATGCTTCCCATCCCGGCCCTGACGACCGGGTTGGGCCTGGTGCTCATGGTGGGGCTGACCCGTCCGCTCGATGCGCTGCTCGTCGGGGAGGAGCCGGCGCACAGCCTGGGCATGCCCGTCGAACTACTGAAGCGGCTGCTCATCGTCCTAGCTGCGCTGGTGACGGGCACGCTGGTCGCCACCTCCGGCGCTATCGGATTCGTGGGGCTCATCGTCCCCCACGCCGTGCGGCTCACGGTCGGCGTCACGCATCGGCGCCTCATCCCCCTTAGTTTTGCCGTCGGCGCGCTCTTTTTGCTCTGGACCGACATCGCGGCCCGATCCGTGCTGCCGGGCCAGGAGCTTCCGGTCGGTATCCTGACGGCGCTCTGTGGTGTGCCTTTCTTTCTCGTGCTCCTGCGGACGGGCAATTATCGGTTTGGCACGCCGTGAGGCCCTCCAGAATCTGCCGGGTCCGCTAAACTTTCCGCTGCGGCGCCGCGTAACAGAGATCCTGTGTTTCAATAATTTCTGAAAGCCTTTATGGCTGACTCCTCCCCGACCGTATCGGACGAGCCGTCGACGCGGTCTCCGACGGACGGGCACGCCCCGCCCCTCGGTCCTCGTCGCCGGCCGGTCTCTCTCGATGACATCCGTCGCCCCATCGACGCCGAGCTGGACGCCTTTCAGGACTACTTCCGCGCGTCCATGCGGTCGGACGTCGGGCTCCTGGACAAGATCACGCAGTACGTGCTCCGGCAGAAGGGCAAGCGCATCCGGCCCATCCTCGTGCTGCTGTCGGCCAAGCTCTGTGGCGGCATCTCGGAGACGAGCTACCGGGCCGCCGCCCTGGTGGAATTGCTCCACACGGCCACGCTCGTGCATGACGACGTGGTGGACGATGCCGAGCGCCGGCGCAGCATGTTCTCCATCAATGCCCTCTGGAAAAACAAGATCGCCGTCCTGCTTGGCGATTTTCTGTTGAGCCGCGGGCTGCTGCTGTCGCTCGATCATCAGGACTACACCGTGTTGCACGCGCTCTCCGATGCCGTGCGGCGCATGAGCGAGGGCGAGCTGCTTCAGATCGAGAAGTCACGCCTCCTGGACATCGACGAGGAGACATACTTCCGCATCATCTCCGACAAAACGGCGTCACTCATTGCGGCGTGCACCACGGGCGGCGCACTCAGCGCGACCGACGACGAGGCCACCGTCGCTCGGATGCGGACGATGGGCGAGAAGCTGGGCCTGGCCTTCCAGATTCGCGACGACCTCTTCGACTTTGGGGTCAAGGACGTAGGCAAACCCATCGGCATCGACTTGCAAGAGAAAAAGATGACGCTCCCGCTCATCTACGCCCTCCGAGAGGCCGACCGCGGTGAAAAACGGCGCATCATGAACATCGTGCAGCAAGATGACAAGAGCCGCATCGACATTCGCACCGTGTCGCAATTCGTCGAAGAGGGAGGCGGCATTGCGTACGCCCGCCGCCGGATGAACGGGTTTGCCCGCGAGGCGCACGCTCAACTGGTGGATTTCCCGCCGTCGGAGGCGCGCGACGCCCTCCTCGACCTCGTGGCGTTCACCGTTCAACGAAAGAAGTGACGACGCTCCCTGCCCCAACTGTGCAGAACGGTCGATTTTCGGGCGATCGCTGGCTATTCTAACCCAAGTTGTGACCTACACGATAATGGTCTGAAAAGATGGTAGACGGTAGACCGTCTTGCAGAGGCGATCTGCCGGTCCACGGTCCGCAGTCGGCCGTCCGTCCGGACACCACGAGGACGCCCCGCAACTTGCGTTATTCCATTAAGGTCCGCTATTCTCGGCCACCCCATTCAGCCTACTCATGCCTGCCCTTCACCTCCTTGGCACCGGCGCGGCCATTAGCGACCCGCACCGGACGACAACGATGCTCGGCGTCTCTGACGAGGCCGCCGACGCCCCCGACGTGCTCCTCGTCGACTGCGGGGGCGACGTGCTCCAGCGGATGCGGATGGCGGGCCTCCCGTTTGACCGCATCGCGGGCCTCATCATCACGCACGCCCATCCGGATCACGTGAGCGGCTTCCCGCTCTTCATGGAGAAAATCTGGCTGGCCGGCCGTCGATCACCCATCCCCGTGTGCGGCACTGAACCGGCGCTGGAGCAGGCGAAGAGGACGTTCGATGCATTCAGCGCGATCACCGCGGGCTGGGAGGGCATGCCGGCCATCGACTGGCGGCCGGTGGAGCTCGCCCGTGATGCTCTGGCCTGGAACGACGCGACGTGGACCGTGACGGCCGCTCCCGTCGAGCACGGCATTCCCAACGTGGGGCTGCGTATTGAGAGCGGGCGCACCGGGGGCATCGTGGGCTACTCCTGCGACACGGCGCCATCAGGGAACGTCGCCCACCTGGGACGCGACGCAGATTGGCTGGTCCATGAAGCAAACGGCGAAGGCGAGGGGCACTCGTCTGCGCCGCAGGCCGCTCGCATCGCGCAGCAGGCCCAGGCCGAGCGGCTGCTGCTCGTCCACCTGCCGCCGGGCGATAAGCAGAGCGAGCTGGCTGCAGCCCAGTCCATCTTCGACGCGACGGAACTGGGCGAAGAGCTTGGCGC
The DNA here is from genome assembly GCA_964345515.1 of uncultured Rhodothermales bacterium. Taxonomy (GTDB): domain Bacteria; phylum Bacteroidota; class Rhodothermia; order Rhodothermales; family Salinibacteraceae; genus JAAAPH01. Next base: position 4,966 of record CAYFRX010000036.1, on the reverse strand, counting down.
CTATCCGCTGTGAGCGTCCGCGCTACCAGGGCAACACGTAGAAGAGCACGGCGCAGTAGTGGGTGATGCTGCCGACGAGCACGAACACGTGCCAGATGGCATGGCTGTACGGGAGCGCGTGCCAGCCGAAGAAGATAACGCCGACCGTGTACGCCAGCCCGCCGGCGAGCAGCCAGAGCAGCGCCCCCAACGGAATGGCCTGCAGCATCGGGTCGATGAAAAGCACGCTGATCCATCCCATGAGCAGATAGAGGACTGTGGCGCTCCAGTGGAAACGGCGCCGTGAGAAGATCTTGAAAAGCAGTCCCACAATCGCGACGCCCCACACCAGCGAGAGCACGATCCAGCCGAAGCCGTCTCGCAGGAAGATCATGGTAAACGGCGTGTACGTGCCCGCGATGAGCAGAAAGATCGCCACGTGATCGACGATGCGGAGGAGGCGTTTCGAGCGCGGCTGGCGTGCGCTGTGATAGCAGGTGGAGGCGCCGTAGAGAAAGACGAGGGTGCCGCCGTAGATGCCGCAGCTCAACAGGTGCCATGCGTCGCCAAAAAGATACGCAAGCACCATGAGGGCAACCCATCCGATGACGCTGAGCACCAGCCCGATGCCGTGCGTGATGCTGTTGGCAAGCTCTTCCGCTTCCGTCTGCGGCGTGGCGCCATGTATCACCTTCATCGGTTGGCTCCGGGGGTCTGTGCTCAGTAGCCGGTCAGCCCGTCGGCGCATGCCTCTCTTCCACGAGAGCCTGCAACGCCGTGGCCTGCTGGAGCTGTTAGTGTAGCAACTGCGATCCTCGCGTGCAGCGACGCCGTGTCACGATACCGTTATCAACACGGTCGTGCGTCTCTTCCTCACGGCGACGTGTTACGCCGCTGCCTCCACGCTTTGTAGTCGTACAAGTCTTGTTCCACCATGAGTAGGCACACCGACAGGACGGCCGCGTCGTCAATCAAGCCGACGCCAGGTACCGCATCGGGGACGAGGTCAAACGGATTGGCGACGTACAGCAGCGTGAAGGTGATCGCCGCCAGCGTCCAGAATGGCACCCGGCGGTATTCGCGGCGCCAGTAGTCCTTGACGAGCGCCAGGAGGAGCTTTCCGTCCTCCATGACGCGGCCGAGCGGCCCCTCCTTGCTGAGCCGCTCTTCGATGGCATCGGCCTTCGCAACGACGTCCTGCACGTCGTCCTCGGACACGGCGCGGCTTCCCTTCTCGACGAACGCCATGTCGATCCGGCGCAGCGCCGACTCCACGCGGTCGCGCATCCGCTGCTTCTTCCCTGATTCCCCGTTCGTGCTCACGGCTTGACCCTCTGGACGCAGTTTCATGACGATACTTCTTACGTCTGAATGACGCCAGGGTTGAAGGCCGACATCTCCGGGTTGTGATCGGCCATCTCGATGCCGCGCGTGAGCCACTGACGCGTAGCCGTCGGATCGATGAGGGCATCCACCCACAGGCGAGCCGCCGCGTAGTACGGCGTCGTCTGCTTCTCGTAACGCGCCTCGATGGACGAGAGCAGCGCGTCCTCCTCTTCGTCTGAGAGCTCCCGGTCCTGCTTTTCCAGCTTGCGCACCTGGATCTGCTTGAGCACCTTCGCCGCTTGCGTACCGCCCATCACGGCAATCTTGGCCGTGGGCCATGCCAGCATGAGACGCGGATCGTAGGCACGGCCGCACATCGCGTAGTTGCCCGCCCCGTACGAGTTGCCCATCACCACCGTGAACTTCGGCACAACGGTGTTCGCCACGGCGTTCACCATCTTCGCGCCGTCCTTGATGATGCCGCCATGCTCGGCGCGTTTGCCCACCATGAAGCCCGTCACGTCCTGGAAGAAGACGAGGGGCACGCGCTTCTGATTGCAGTTCATAATGAACCGCGCGGCTTTGTCGGCTGCATCCGAATAGATGACACCGCCGACCTGGATTTCACCGCGCGATTCGTGGTCGATTTTTTTGCGCACGATGCTCCGCTGATTCGCGACGACCCCGACGTTCCACCCGTCGATGCGGGCATAGCCGGTGATCAGCGTCTTGCCGTACCCTTCCTTGTACTCGGTCCACGACTCGGCGTCGATGATGCGAGCGATGATCTCGCGCATCTCGTACTGCTGGTTCCCACTGTCCGGCATGATGCCGTAGATCTCCTCGGCGTCGAAGGCGGGCGGCACGGGCTCCTTTCGCATGTAGCCAGCGCGCTCAAACGGGCCGAGCTGGTCCACGAGGGCGCGCACCGTGTCGAGGCAGTCCTCGTCGTCCTCCGCCTCGTAATCGGTCACGCCGGAGATCTCCGAGTGGGTGACGGCCCCGCCCAGCGTCTCGGCATCCACGTCCTCGCCGATGGCGGCCTTCACGAGGTACGGCCCCGCCAAAAACACCGAGCCCGTGCCCTCGACGATGAGCGCCTCGTCGCTCATGATGGGCAGATACGCCCCGCCCGCTACGCAACTGCCCATGATGGCGGCGATCTGCGGGATGCCTTTGCTGGAGAGCCGCGCGTTGTTGCGGAAGATGCGGCCGAAGTGCTCCTTGTCCGGGAAGATCTTATCCTGCATCGGCAGGTACACACCCGCGGAGTCGACGAGGTAGATGATGGGCAGGGGGTTCTCCAGCGCGATCTCCTGCGCGCGCAAGTTCTTCTTGGCCGTGATCGGAAACCAGGCGCCGGCCTTAACGGTGGCGTCGTTGGCCACGACCAGGCAGAGCCGCCCACTGACATACCCCACGCCCATGACGGTGCCACCGGCCGGACAGCCCCCCTCGTCCTCGTACATCTCGAAGCCGGCGAACCGGCCCAGCTCCATGAAATCGTCCGGGGCGTCCACCACGTAGTCGATGCGCTCGCGGGCGCTCATCTTACCGCGCTTGTGCTGCCGTTCGACACGCTTCGCACCGCCCCCTTCCTGCACCTCGCGGCTTCGCCCGTTCATCCGGTTGAGCAGGTCGCGGTAATGGGCGGCGCGGTGCTGGAAGGAGGACTCGTCGACGGGAGCCTCCGATCCGATGGTGGTGGATCCAGACATAAGCAGGTTAGCGGTCGGCGAAAGGAGCAGCGCGCGAGTGGAGCGTTTCCAACATATCAGGAGGCGCGGCCAAACAAAAGCCTGCCCCGGACCAAAAGCCCAAGGCAGGCGGCATAAACAGAGGACCTAGCAACAGACCCGATGACCGCTGGGAACGTTAGATGACGGCGCTCATCTTTCGACGGATTTCTTCATGCGATTCGCCGGTCTTGTCGTGAATCAAGCCAACAATCTTGTCCATCTCGCCGCGTGCACGCTTCATCTCTTTGTCGTCGAAGTCGGCGTCGCTCCAGATCGACTTGATCTGGTCGCGGATACGCCGCCAGCTCTCGTTCATTGCTTTTGTTGCCATAACCAACCTTCGTTTTTTGTTTGAACAACAAATCGTGTCTATGGTACAGAACAGGTCGGTGCCGGGTTTCAGATAGACCCGATGCAACTTCCAGTTTCGTCGCTTTGACAACGGACGATCAGTAGCTTCCCATGGCATCCGTCGGCATTATCGGAGCGGGCATTGCAGGCCTGACGGCGGCATACCAGCTCCAGCAAGAAGGCATCGAGGTGGCAGTCTTCGAGGCCGACGATCAGGTGGGCGGCAAGATGCGGTCGGAGCGCACCGGGGGCTACCTCGTTGAATGCGGCCCTAACACCATTCAGGCGGCCACGCCGCTCATGAACACGCTCATCGACCGACTCGGCTTGGCCGATGCCGTCGTGGAAGCCGACGCGGCTACCAAAAAGCGATACGTGGTGCGCGACGGCACGCCACAGCCGCTCCCGACCTCGCCCCTTCGTTTCTTCTCCTCGGATCTGTTCTCCCTTTCGGCCAAGCTGCGCCTCCTCGGCGAGCCGTTCATTGCCACGGCCGATGCCGATGCAGAAGAGAGCGTCGCGGAATTCGCCCGGCGCCGACTCGGTCGTGAAGTGCTAGACTATGGGCTGAATCCCTTCGTCGGCGGCATCTTCGCGGGCGACCCCGAACAGCTGTCCGTGCGGCACGCCTTCGGTCGACTGCATGAGCTGGAGCAGGAACACGGCTCTCTCTTCCGCGGCCTCATGCATTCCCTGCGAAACCGCGACACATCCAACGGAGAGGAGAACTCCCGTCCGACCCGACGCATGTTTTCCTTTCGGGACGGGCTTCAGATCCTCCCCGAGGCAATGGCCGACATGCTAAGCCCCTTGATCCACCGCAGCGCGACCGTCACGGGCCTCCACGCCGATGGGAACCGCTGGCAGGTCTCGACGCAACGCGGTCATGGCCCCACCGAAACGCACACCGTCGACGCGGTGGTGTCTACGATCCCCCTACATCGCTTTGCTGCCCTCAACATGGAGACATCCATCGACCGGGCTCCGCTGGCCGAGGTGCCCTATCCGCCGGTGAACGTCGTAGCGATGGGCTTCCGCCGGGCCGACGTCGATCACCCGCTGGACGGCTTTGGCATGCTCGTGCCGGAGGTGGAAGACGACTACCAGATCCTCGGCACCATCTTCTCGTCAACGCTCTTCCCCGACCGTGCGCCCGAAGACCACGTGCTGCTGACGACGTTCGTGGGCGGCGCCCGTCACCCCGAACTCGGACGCGCCTCGCCCGAGCAGCAACATGCCGTCGTCAAGGCCGACCTGAACGCGCTGCTCGGCACCCGCGACGAACCGTCGTTCGTCCACCACGCGGCGTGGCCCCGCGCCATCCCGCAATACCACCTCGGCTACGGCGCCGTCAAACGCCGCATCGACCAGCTCGAAGCAACGCATCCCCGGCTGCTCTTCGCCGGCAACTATCGGGAGGGCGTGTCGGTGGGCAGCGCGATGGACTCGGGTGCCCACGCGGCGCAACAGGCACTCAACACGCTGTCGCCCGAGAGTGTGGACGTGTGAAGGAGCGCATTGCAGGGTGGAAGGCAACACACCCACCCTCTTTCCCCGTCTCTTCGGCTCCC
>CAYFRX010000035.1:0-17333 GCA_964345515.1 uncultured Rhodothermales bacterium | reverse complement strand
AGCCGAACCGGACGGCCAGCAGCAGCGTGAGCGGCAGCACGGCCGCGTGCAGGTCCTGCGGCCACAGTGTCCAGCCGATGGCGGTGAGGAGCGCCGCTCCCGCCGCTGCGCCGAAGTAGGGACGGAGCCATGTGGCGTCGGCGCGTCGCCTCACGAGCACTGCCGCAACAAGATGCGTCGGCCATGCCCACAGCAGGTTCCAGTTGTGGTTGGTTACAGCGTGCTCGGAGATGAACCACAAGAAAAACATGATGGCCCCGGCAAGCCCCGTGAGCCCAAGCAGGGTTGCATCGACACCGCGTCTGGGCGCACGGTTGTTTTGCCTGGCGCGGCGCACGGTCAGTCCCAGCCCGGCCACGAAGCCGATCCAGGCGAGCCAGCGGGGCCAAGGGACAGCGCGCTCGGTCGCCTCGTAGCCTGCGAACCAGAGCGTCGTGTCCGTGCGGGCGGTGAGGGGCTGCGCCGTGCCATCGGCCTGGATGGTCGCGTGGTCGAAGGCGGCCATCAGGTGAGCGGGCAGAAACATGACCTCACGCGGCGTCGCGATTTGATCGGCGGGGGTCCCCAGCGTAAGGTAGAAGCCGAGTCTGAGGCTGGGTCGGTCGGCCACCCACGGGTCGAGCAGGTGGCGGAAGCTCTTGTTCAGGTCGGGCTGGCCTGTGAATTGCACGGCGTCGCCCACGGCCGCTTCGAGCGCGTCACGGATGCGGGTGGAGCAGTTGTCGAACAGAAAGTCATAGCGGTACGTCCGGTTCTCGGGCCGCGCGTTGACCTCCAGAAACCGGAACAGGGCGCTGCGCTGGTCGGGCGTGAGGCGGAGCCGCTGCTCGATGATGGGGCGCCGCAGGCTCCGGTAGTGCCGGAAGGCTGCGTCGTAGGGGACCACGCTCAGGTAATAGTCGAGCTGGCCGTACACGAACTTCGGCACGAAGAATGGATCGCCAAAGTCAAACGTGCCGTAGTTGTACACGCGATCGATGCCGCGCTCAGGATCGTGCACGCGGAAGGCGCTGTGACCGAACTCCGAGTACACCGCCTCGCCAGGCAGGATGGTAAGCATCGACACGTGCGCCGAGTCGGAGAGCGGAGGGATGGACTGCGCGGCGGCCCCGGTGGGCACGAGGAGCATGGCCAGAAGCAGGAGCAGCGCGCCGCCGCACCGAGGGTGGATCATCGGCTTGTTGAGGAATGGACAAAAAGAATGCCGAGAATTCGAACGATCCGGCCCCAAACGGGTTCACGGCGCCCGGAACGACGCCGCGGATTCCCATGATGCCGTCGACTTGCCTATATTGGGACCCGGCGCAGGCCGAGCCCGGCCTCCATCGCACACACGCATCGACAGGACGCACGAGGTTTTTGTGGGACGAGCAGCACGCGCGCAACAGGTACTCGATCGGCTCCGCGAGGTCATCCCGCAGCCGGATACCGAGCTTCAGTACGATTCCGTGTATCAGCTGCTGATCGCCGTCATCCTCTCGGCGCAGTGCACGGACGAGCGCGTCAACATGGTGACGCCGGATCTCTTTGAGGCGTTTCCGACGGTGGAGGACTTGGCCGAGGCCGAGCCCGGCGACATCTACCCGTACATCCAGTCGGTCACCTTTCCGAACAACAAGTCCGGCTACCTGGCCAAGATGGCCCGGCGCGTCGTGGGCGCGTACGACGGCGAGATCCCCACGACGCAGTCCGAGCTGGAGACGCTGTCGGGCGTCGGGCGGAAGACGGCGCAGGTCGTCATCAACGTGGCGCACGACGCCGAGGCGCTGCCGGTAGACACCCATGTCTTCCGCGTGGCAAACCGGATCGGGCTCGTGAAGGAAGACGCCGACACACCCCTCAAGGTGGAGCAGCAACTCAAGCGCATCATCCCACGTGCCGACTGGGGCGATGCGCACCACCTGCTCATCCTGCACGGCCGGTACACCTGCACGGCCCGTAATCCGTCGTGCGACGAGTGCCCGCTCACCGACCTGTGCAAGCACTACGAGCGGCTGCAGCGCCTGCCCGAGCCGCTCGACGGGCTGGACCCCAGCCAGGGCCACTACTACTGCCAGACAGACGATCACTACTTCGACGAGCCCGCCACGCACGTCGACCGGCATGGCATCGAGCAGATCGCGTGCCCGTGGTCCGGCTCGATGAACGTGTTCGACGCCCGCACCGGCCGGTCCACGAAGACGATTCCCGACTACCGCGTGAACGGCGAGGCGCCCACGGCCTCGCGCACCCGTTGATAACACACGCAACCCACAACGCCCAACCCACAACCCATGGATACGTCCCAGCGCCACCTGCTTCTCATCCTCGACGGCTACGGTCTCGCGGAGGACCCGTCCGTGAGCGCCATCAAACAGGCCGATCAGCCCTTCCTCGACGAGCTGTTCGCCACCTATCCGCATGCCACGCTACAGGCCTCGGGCGAGGCCGTGGGGCTGCCCGACGGGCAGATGGGCAACTCCGAGGTGGGCCACATGAACCTCGGTGCGGGCCGCGTGGTGTATCAAGACATCACGCGCATCAGCAAGGCCATCCGCGACGGGTCGTTTTTCGAGAACGAGGTCCTGCTCCAGGCCGTCCGCCACGCGAAGGCGAACGACACAACGCTCCACCTTATGGGCTGCTTCTCCGATGGCGGCGTGCACAGCCATCTGGACCATGTGGCCGGTCTCCTGGAGCTCGCGAAGCGCGAAGGCCTGGCCCCCGACCAGGTGTGCGTCCACGCCTTCACCGACGGTCGTGACACCGATCCGCACGGCGGCGTGGAGTACGTCCGGCAGTTCCAAGCGAAGGCGGAGGAAATCGGCGTGGGGCGCATCGCGTCCATCGTGGGACGCTACTACGCGATGGATCGCGACGAGCGCTGGGAGCGCACCGAGCGGGCGTACCGGCTGCTCACCGAGGGCGCGGGCGCGGCGTTCGACGATCCCATCGACGCGCTGAAGGCGAGCTACGACGCCGACGTGACCGACGAGTTCGTCGAGCCCCGTCGTATCGATGACGAGGACGCCGCATACGACGGCCGCGTCGGCGACGGCGATGCCGTGATCTTCTACAACTTCCGCGCGGACCGGGCGCGCCAGCTCACGCGCGCCTTCACCGAGGACGGCTTCAAGGGCTTCGAGCGGGACCTGCTCGACGACCTCTGCTACGTCACCATGACGACGTACGAGAAGGAGTTCGACCTGCCCGTGGCCTTCACCAAGCTCGACTTAGAAGACACGCTGGGCGCGGTCATCAGCCGGCGCGGCGGGCAGCAGCTCCGCGTGGCCGAGACGGAGAAGTACGCCCACGTCACGTACTTCTTCAGCGGCGGCCGCGAGGATCCGTTCGAGGGCGAGGACCGCCTCCTCGTCCCCTCGCCGAAGGTGGCGACGTACGACTTGCAGCCCGAGATGAGCGCGCCGGAAGTCGCGGAGCGCGCCGCGAAGGCGATGCGCGAGACGGCATACAACCTCGTCGTGCTCAACTTCGCCAACCCCGACATGGTGGGCCACACGGGCGATTTTGACGCGGCCGTGAAGGCCATCGAGGCCGTCGATGCTGGGACGCGGACCGTGGTCGATGCCGCGCGCGAGGCCGGTTACTCAATCAGCATTATCGCTGACCACGGAAACGCCGACAAGATGCGCAACCCGGACGGCTCGCCGCACACCGCGCACACGACGGCCCTCGTGCCGCACCTCATCATCAAAGACGGCTTTGACGGGCCGATCCACGACGGCAAGCTGGGCGACATCGCCCCGACAATCCTCGCGCTGCTCGGCGAGTCGGCGCCGGAAGCGATGGACGGGGACGTGCTCGTGGCTCGGGAGGACCTGCCGGCCCCTGCGGCGTAAGAGGCGACGCCCCCGGCCGCAGGCGGTCACGTGATGTCACTTGATGTCGATCGCAAACGGCAGGCGGGCCTGCGCCGTCCCGTGATCACGGGCGAAATCGCGCAGGACGCGTTGCTGCTCGATCAAGTTGCGCTCGAACGGCGAGAGGATCAGCTGCTGCCAGGCCGTTGCGGCCTGCGCCGTCAGCGCCTCGTTGAACCGCTCGAAGAACGTCCTCGGGCGCGGCAGGGTGCGGATGCGGTAGGTGTCCTCCGCCAGCCCGGCGCGCTCAGCGGCGATCTCGACGGCGGTGTCCAGTCCGCCGAGCACGTCGACGAGGCCAACAGCCTGCGCGGCCGAGCCCGCCCAGACGCGGCCCTGCGCGATCTTCTGCACGTCCTCAACACTCATGTTGCGGCCGTCGGCCACCTTCTCCAGAAAGGCCTGGTACGTCTGGTCGATGGACCGTTCCAGCAGCGCGCGCTCCTCATCCGAGAAAGCCGTAAGGCCTGTGAACATGTCGGCGTACGGGCTTGTCTGCACGCCGTCGAAGGTGACGCCGAGCTTGTTCTCGAAGAAGCCACTCGCGTCGAAGAAGACGCCGAGCACACCGATGGAGCCGGTGACGGTGAGCGGGTCGGCCACGATGGAGTCGGCCGCGGTGGCCATCAAGTACCCGCCGGAGGCGGCCACGCCGCCCATCGACACGATGACCGGCTTCTCCTGCGCCGTTATCTCGATCGCCCGCCACATCGCGTCCGAGGCCGACACGGAGCCGCCGGGCGAGTTGATCCGGACGACGACGGCGTCGGTCGCGTCGCTCGTCCGCGCCGTCTCCATGGCCTCGGCGAAGTTTTCCGAGCCGAGCATGTTGTTGGAGCCGAACGTCTCGTCGGTGTCGCCGGTCACAATCTGGCCTTCGGCATACACCACGGCGACCTCGCCCTCACTGCCGGCCGATAGGCCCGCGCTGGACGGAGAGACCCGGGCGTAATCTTTCAGCGAGACCGTTGGGAGGGAGGCGTCAGGCGACAGGTCCAACCGGTCCCGGACCGCATCCATTACCTCGTCTTCGAACAACAGGGCATCCACGAGGCCGGCCTCCAGGGCATCGCTGGCCGTTAGCGTCGCAGCCTCATCGGCCAAGCGTTGGAGGTCGGCCTCGGACTGCCCGCGGCTCGCAGCCACGGCGCGCATGAACGTGTTATTGGTCGTGTCGAGCAGCGCGCTGAGCTGCTCCTCGTTCTCTGGCGAGAGGTCGTCGCGCAAGAACGGCTCGACAGCACTCTTGTAGGCGCCAGCGCGGATGACCTGCGCGTCGACGTCGAGCTTCTCCAGCGTGTTGACGAAGAAGGCCACCTCGGTGGCGAAGCCGTTGAATTCGAAGAAGCCCTCTGCCGCCGCGAAGACGCTGTCCGCCGTGCTGTTCAGGAAGTAGTCGCGCTCGCTGGAGTAGTATTCGTCGCTGGTGGCGATAAGCGGTTTACCGCTCTCTTTAAACGTGAGAAGTTCGCGGTGGATTTCCTGCAGCACGCCCCACGAAGCGCTCACGCCGTGGGCACGCAGCAGTACGGCATCAATGCGGGTGTCGGCGGTTGCCTTCCGCAGCGCCTCCTTGATGTCGCGCAGGTCGTTCGCCTGTTGGCCACCGAAAGCTTGAGCGAAGGGGTCGTCAGCGACGCGTTCCGCGATGGGGCCGTTCAGGTTCATGACGAGCACCGAGCCTGGGGCGACGGGTGGCTCCGGGTCGGCCGAGAGTGCGAAGGCAAAGAAAAAGAAGAGGAGAAGCAAGAGCACGACGCCAAAGGCCAAGAGCGTGCCCAGGGCGCTGGCAAAGAGCGTAGAGAGAAAGCGCATGTACGTAGAAGGACGGGTGAGTAGAAGAGGATGCTGGGCGGACAGGCCGAGTCAATACCCGGCCAACCAGAAGGTAAGCTAGAGCAGTCGATGTCAGCCCTTTACACACCCATTTTGTCAAACCGTTTCACGACGGTGCGCCGAGGACGAGGCGGACCGGAGGGGGCCGGGTATTGTCCACCACGGTAGACAAGCAACCGGTGCGGCCTGGCCCGCAATCCGCTCTGAGCCGCGTGGAGGCCGCACTCTGCCGGAACGGCGATGCGACGTTCGACCAGGATCTCTTCCTGACTGATGACCCGAACGTCGGGTCCGAACTCATCGCCACGCGGGCGTACGATCGACCGCTACTCGGGGCACATCATCGCGGGGCCTGGGTGAAGACCGGCGCCGTGGACCTGTACAACAACGAGTTGGCATCTGTACGCCAGAGCCACCTCTTCCGTTCGCATGCGTTCAATGGCTTCGTGCCCATCTCCCTGCTACCCGGCCGGGTGGACTGGTGGTGCGACGTCGGGATCGGGGCTATCAGCGCACACCCACACCAAGCTCCGGGTCGGTATGATACGGACCCTCACGGCGAGAGTTACTACTGCGGCGCACCGGCGTCGCACTCCGCACCGCCCGTGGGGCACCCCGGCGTACGGTGCCAGTCGGACCGCGACACGTTTCACTGCGAGGGAGGTGCCCGCATCGACCTCCAGCGGACTGTCGAGCTGGAGCGCATCCGCTGAGGCGGATCCATCCGATGAAAATCAACAAGATTGCAATAACTGAGACGGGGCCAGGGTGTAGGCCGTCGTGTGCGTGCCGGAAAGCCCCAGCGTGAAACTAGCAGGGGGACTCTTCGGTATTCGTATCGACATCTGGGGTCAAGGATGCACGCAATACAGCAGCCAAGATGCCCGGTTTCATTCGATATTCGGACGGCGTTCAGGCGATTCACTGAGGACTCGGGGAATCGCCTGGCGCATGTTGGTCCGATCTTTGGAATAGTATGATTGCATACCGGGCGCTCCCTTGACCGTAGCACTGTGGTGTCCTGTTCGCACGGCTTTGGGTAACCCTGTGAACGACGTGAGTACTTCAGAGCGTACATTTGACGGTGAACGTGACGAATCGGCAGCCCCACCGCTGAGCGAGCGCGAGCGGAATGTGCTCCAGCTCATCGTGAAGAATTTCATCGACACGGCGGGCCCGGTGGGGGCGCGTTCGCTGGTGCGCAAGTACGGACTCGATCTGAGCCCGGCCTCCATCCGCAATACGATGAGCGACCTGGAGGATATGGGCTACCTCGATCATCCGTACACCTCGGCGGGCCGTATGCCCACGGAACTGGGGTATCGCACCTTTGTGGACGACTTGATGGATACCCCCGAGCTTTCGGCCTCCGAGCGGCGAATGTTGAAGATCCGACTGGTTCAACTGGTCCGCGACACCGACGAAATGCTGCGCGAGAGCTCGCGGCTGCTGAGTCAGCTGACCGACCTGCTCGGCGTGGCGCTGAGTCCGCGCCTGTCTACCGGCGTGCTGGAGCGGCTCGACGTCGTGCCCCTCACGGGCGAGCGGCTCATGTTCGTGCTCAGCGTGCGCGGCGGGATGGTAAAAACCATCGTCGTCGAGTTCGAGGCGGACATCAAGCGCTCCGCGTTGGATCGCGTGGTGTCGATTCTGAACGAGCGGCTGGCCGGGCTCACGTTAAAGGAAATCCGTGAGACGCATGAGGAGCGCGTTCAGGGCATCGATGATCCGAACGGCATCGTGCGACTTGTCCTTGAAAAGTCGCCGCAGCTGTTCAGCGAGCCCTCTGAGGGGCGGCTGCGCCACGGCGGCACGCAGAACATTTTACGGCAGCCCGAATTCCAGGAAGCCGGCGACGTGCGGCACCTCATCGAGGTGATTGAGGATGAAACGCTGGTCGTCGAGGTGCTAGAAAGTATGCTCGACCCGCAAGCGCAAGACGTTGGCCAGGCCTTCATCAGTATCGGCAGCGAAAGTCGCTCCGAGGAGGTTGACCAGTATTCGATTGTGGTTTCGCCCTATCGGTTGGGCGATAGCGTCGGCACGCTCGGCGTGATCGGGCCGACCCGGATGAACTACGGTCGCGTCGTGGCGCTCGTGCAAAACATGGCCACCATGCTGAATCGTCCGAGTGAGGCCGAAGCGGCTTCGTCATCGACCACCTAAGCTGTAATGCGCATGGATGACCTGATTTCAGAGGCGCGCCGGCGCTATGCCGCCGCCCGCAAGGCGTATTCGAATTACACGGACTCCGATTCCGATTCCCAACGAGCCACCGAATCAACTAACGTGAGTGACAACGAGCAAGTAGAAACCCCCGACACAACGTCTGACGAGAACGGCGCTCCCCCCCTCACGGAGGAAGCCGCCGACCCGGCCGCTGACGAGCAGGGCGGCGCCGGCCGTTCCACCGAGGAGTTGTCGCCGGAAGAGCAGATTGCTGTGCTCAAGGAGGAGCAAGAGGAGCTCAACGACAGGCTGCTGCGCAAGGCGGCCGAGTTCCAAAATTTCCGCCGCCGGATGCAGCGCGAGAAGAAGAAGCTGTTCCACTCCGGCAAGAAAGAGGTGATTCTGCCCATGCTGGACGTGCTGGACGACTTCCAGCGCTCCATCGAGGCCGCCGAGCAGCTCCAGGAGCAAGACGATGCCGACGCGGCCTACGAGTCGCTGAAGAGCGGCGTCGAGATGGTATTCCAAAAGTTTCTCGACGAGCTGAAGGGTGTAGGTGTCGAACCCATCGAAGCGGAGGACGAGCCGTTTGACGAGAACGAGCACGAAGCCATGATGCAACAGCCGGCCCCCGAGGGGGTTGAGGAGGGCACGGTGCTCAAAGAAATCCGGACCGGCTACCGCCTTGACGACCAGGTACTGCGGCACAGCCGCGTCATCGTAGCCTCCTAGATCTCAGGGCCCCAGCGCCTCGACAGCCCGCTGACGAATCTGCGAATCCCGCATTCATGCCTGAAGACTATTACGACATCTTAGGCGTCAGCCGCGACGCCTCGGACGACGAGATCAAGAAGGCCTACCGCAAGAAGGCCATGAAATACCACCCGGATCGCAACCCGGACGATCCGGAGGCAGAGACGAAGTTCAAGCGCGCGGCCGAGGCGTACGAGGTGCTGTCCTCGCCCGAGAAGCGCCAGCGCTACGACCGCTACGGTCACGCCGGCGTGGGCAATGGCAGCCGGGGCGGCGGCGGGGCCGGCTTCCAGGATATCAACGACATCTTCGACGCTTTTGGCGACATCTTTGGCGGAGCGGCAGGTGGCGGCAGCATCTTCGAAGAGGTGTTCCGCAACGCCGGCCAGCGGCGCCGGTCGAGTCGCCGAAGCGGCAAGGCCGGAAGCGATCTCCGCATCAAGCTGCCCCTGACGCTCGAAGAGATCGCGGAAGGCGCCGAGAAGCGGATCAAGGTGCAGAAGTTCGTCCAGTGCGACGACTGCAGCGGCACGGGCGCAGCGGGCGGTGCCGAGGGCGAAAACTTCATGATGTGCCCCGAGTGCGACGGGACCGGCGAGATCCGGCAGGTGTCGCGGTCGGTCTTCGGTCAGTTCGTCAACGTGCAGGCCTGCCCGCGCTGTAACGGCGAAGGCCGCATCATCCAGGACAAGTGTGCGACGTGCGGCGGACAGGGGCGCCTCGAAGACGAAGAGAAGATCACGATCAACGTGCCGCCGGGTGTCATGGAGGGCAACTACCTGACGCTCCGCGAGGCCGGCAACGCCGGCCTGCGTGGCGGCCCGACGGGCGACCTGCGCATCGAGATCGAGGAAGAGCCCCACGAGCACTTCAAGCGAGATGGGCTGGACATCTTCTACGATCTCCACATCTCGTTCCCCGACGCGGCGCTCGGCACCGAGGTCGAGGTGCCCACGCTGAAGGGCAAGGCGAAGCTCCAGATCGACCCGGGCATTCAGGCTGGCAAGATTCTGCGCATGCGCGACCGGGGCCTTCCGGAGTTCAACGGGGCGCGGCAAGGCGATCAGCTCATCCGCGTGCACGTGTGGACGCCGCAAGCGTTAAGCGAGGAGCAAGAAGAGGTGCTGCGCGCCTGGCAGTCCGCCGAAGCGTTTGTGCCCCAGCCCGAGAACAGAAAGCCGCAGAAGTCCTTCTTCAGTAAGGTCAAGGACGTCTTTACCTGAGGGGTGGAGTCTATGGGAAGACGGAGGTAGAGCCTCCCTTCGCATCGACTTGCTACACTCCGTCTCCTGTTGATCCATCTTGATACGTTATGTCCGAATCCGTGAACGGAGAAACACTGCGTCGGGTGATGCGGCGAGTTCCCTCGCCGGTTACCGTCATCACGGCAGCGGATGAGCGCGGAGCGCGCGGCATCACCATTGGCTCGTTCACCAGCGTGGCGCTGGAACCGCCGCTTATCTGCTTCAATGTGAACCACGGCGCGCAGATGCACGACGTGATGTTAGACGCGTCGCGCTTTGCCGTGCACATTCTCAACGAGGAGCAGGCGCCACTCGCCAATCACTTCGCCGTGCCCGACCTCACGGGTGCGGAGCAGCTTCGCTCGGTGCCGCACGTCATCAACGAGCACGGGACGCCTATCTTGGACGATGTGACCGCCGTGCTGCACTGCGTCCATCACGACGTGTTCACGGCGGGCGACAAGTCCATCATTGTGGGCCGGGTGGTTGAGGGGCAGGCGGACGATGATCGGGGCGCCGTGCTCTACTACAAACGCACCTACCGCGGCGTAGGCGAGGAACTGAGGTCGACGCGGTTGTCACCCGTGAAGCGCGCATCCAACGAGACGTCGTGAGCGCCGGCGCCGTAGAAGGCGAAGTCGTAGCGCGCTGGATCCTCCGGGCAGAGGCGGTGGCACGCGGCCGTAAGCCGCTGGACGGCCTTCCAGTCATTCGACTTGCGCTCGACGAAGCCGAGTGCCCGTGCCTGCCGGCCCGAATGTACGTCGAGCGGAAGCAGCAGCTGATCGGGCGTGATGCGCGTCCAGAGGCCGAGATCCACCGGACCGGAGCGCACCATCCATCGCAGATACATGTTGAGCCGCTTGCAGGCGCTACCCGCCTCGGGGCGCGCGAGATGCTTGCGCAGCCGCTTCGGCGTCTTCGGTGCGATGGAAAGGATCGTCGTGCTGAAGCCCTGGATGGCGGAGCCCACGTCATTGGCGTCCGGGGGCAGGTGGTCGGCGAACAGGTTCTCGACGGTACCGTGCCGGGCGAGCGCTGCGCTCAGGTTGCGCGTGAACCAGAAGGCATCGACGGGCTGAAACGTCCGGTGCTTGAACCCCTCCAGTGCAGCAGCATCGCGGTCCGGGTCGAAGTCGCGCACGAAGCGAAACGGTGCGTAGTCCATCCGCTCGCACAGGGCCTCCATCTTGTTGAGCACGGTCTGCCGCCGGCCCCACGCGAGGAGCGCGGCGTATAGCCCAACCACTGCCTGATCGCGCGGGTCGTCGAACCCATGCGGGATCGAGATCGGATCGTCGGCAATGAACGCGCGCGTCTCGAACCGGTCGACGAGACGATCGAGGTAGGCTTTCAGCTCGGACAGTGTGGGCATTCGGTGGTGGAACGGCGAATGGTGAGTGGCGAATGGTGAGTAGGGAAGGGAGCAGAATTATACCGTTTCCAGATGATCATGTCGGGGTGTCACTGAACGCTCCACCGTCGCGTGCCTGGTGCGAGGCGCAGACCCGTTCAACGTCAAACGCTCGAACGTTTGCGCGCACGACCCACGGCGGTATGCGATGGGTGATGCCTCGCGAGACCCGGACATTTTGAAACGGAAACCGTATTACGCGTTCTGAAACAGCGCGGCCGCTCGCTTCAGGTCCACGTTGCCGCCGCTGATGACGGCGCCGATGCGTCGATGCGCGCCGGGCACGACGCCGTCGAGCAGGGCTGCGGCGGCCAGGGCTCCGGTCGGCTCGACGACGATCTTCATCCGCTCCCACAGGAAAAACATCGCTGCGCGGATGGCCTCTTCGGAGACGGTCACCATGTCGTCGGCATATTCATAGACGAGCGGGAACGTAACGTTGCCGAGGTAGGGTGTGCGCGCGCCGTCGGCGATGGTGTCGGGGTTGTAGACGGTATGCAGCTCGCCCGAATGGAAGGAGCGGGTGGCGTCGTCCGCGCGGGCCGGCTCCACGCCGATCACTGTGCAGTCCGGCGCGTGATGCTTGGCCGCAATCGCGCAGCCGGAGAGGAGGCCGCCGCCCCCGCAGCAGACGAGCAGCGCGTCCAGCGCCCCCACCTCATCGAACAGCTCGTCGGCCACAGTACCCTGGCCGGCAACCACGTCCGGGTGATCATACGGCGGGATGATGGGCAAGCCGCGCTCGGCCGACACCTCCTGCGCCAGCTCCTCGCGCGTCGTCTCGGCGGGGTCGTACGTAATGATGGTGGCGCCGTATCCGCGCGTCGCTTCCAACTTGACGGCGGGCGCGTTCTCGGGCATGATGATCGTCGCTGGGATGCCGAGCAGCCGGCCGGCCAGCGCCACGGCCTGCGCGTGATTGCCCGACGAGTACGTGAGCACGCCGCGTTCCTTTTGGTCGGGCGGCAGTTGCGCCAGCGCGTTGTAGCCGCCGCGGATCTTGAAAGCCCCCGTGCGCTGGAAGTTTTCGCACTTGAAGAACACTTCAGCCTGCACGTGCTGATCGACAGTGCGCGAGGTCATGACGGGCGTGCGGTGAACGACGCCGTCGAGCCGTTCCCGCGCCGCCGCCACGTCATCGTAATCAACGAGCAGATCGCCGGTGGCTGTGGGCGGGTCGGCAGGCAGGGAAACCTCAGAGGGAGAGGGCATGGACGTACTGGCGGGGAGGGTGGAAAGGGATGCAGCAGTCCTCTATGCGTCAGGCGAGGCGCTGTTCGGGGGCTCCGCGTCATCGGCAGCGCGTTCGATCACGATCTCCACCTCGCTGACCAGCGCGGCGAACGCGCCCACGGCCGCCAGCGTCGGGGCCAGAACGATGGCGGCCGTCGCACCGCCGACGCCGACGGAGAGCGGAAACTCCATCACGGTGCGCCCTTCCTTGCGGATGATAATGCGCCGTGCATTCCCCTCTTCGATGATCTCGCGGACCTTGTCGACGAGCCGGTTGCTTTTCACCTTGATGCGGTCGCGCGTGACGGATGAATCATTCGATGCCTGGTTGCTCATGGCCGGTCTGGAAAACGATGGACAGAGTGCGTGTGGGACAAGGTAGGGCGCGCCACTGCGCGATACAAACCAGAAACGCCCGGTGGGGCAGCGAGAATGCGAAACGAACGGGGCGAAGTTTTTACTCGTCACCGGTGGCGCAGGGCGCCCTAGCGCGCACAGCGAGGGTGATCGAGATTGGCATCTGGTTTGACGCCGTACCCCGGTCCACCCACGATGACCCACCAAAGCAGACCATCACCGTGATTTTACCCGCCTTAGTGTGTGCTTACGTACGCTGCGTGGTGTTGTGCGCGAAATGCACACCTGAACTCCAGGCCCGTGCTGAAGACGATCCCGTCGCATGGACGCCGTTGGCGCGCGTGCTTCTCTTTACCCTTCTTCCGGTGCACCGCGCGGCGCCGCAGAGTATCTTTGCGTCGCACGCGTACCGCCATCCGGTGCGGCACATGCGGTTGGCCCTCCGTCGGATTGGAAGCGCAGGCCGCTGAAGCCGGGGCCTGGGAACCGGCACGGGGCGCGGGCGATTAGGGCGGCAGGATCGAACCGCCCTTGTCCACCGCCCACCGCCTCGATTGTATGCTCCCCGTTTGGCTGACCGACACCGTCACGAGCGACCTGAGTCGGGCCCTCCACTACACGCTTCTGTGGGGACTGCAGGGCGTCGAGTTGCGCACGGTGGGGAGCGCGGGCGACCGCGTGCCGCAAGTGAACGTCGCCCAGATCCAGCAGCGCCTGGCCGACGCGGAGATGCTACCCGCCGCCGTGCATCCCAGCATGTTTGCCGGACCCGCAGAGCGCCGCGCCCTCTGGCTGAACGAACTGGCCGCCTTCGACGAGACGTTGCGCCTGTGCCGACAGATCGAGTGTCCACGCGTCGTCGTTTCTTCGTTTGCAGGCGGCGCGGAGGCTGCGGTGGCCACCGAGGCTGCCGTCCAGGCGTTGCAGCGGGCGGGCGATGCCGCGGCCGCGCACGGCATCACGGTCGCCGTCCTCAACAAAGCAGGCATGGCGCATCCGACCGGCGAGGCGCTGGCGGCGCTCCTGGAGGCCGTCGACCATCCCTTCGTGCAGGCTGCCTGGCACCCGGCGCAGGCGATGCAGGCCGGTGAAGACCCCGCGGCCGGGCTCGCTGCGCTGGATGGGCGCGTGGCCTTCGTCCGCTGCGCCGACGGGCGACCCACACCGCAAGGGTGGGACGAACTGCCATTTGACGATGGAGATGTGGGCTGGGAGGCGCAGGTCGACATGCTGCACGAGCAGGGTTACCAGGGGCCGCTCAGCCTGGAGGTCAACGTCGAGCCCCGGCCCAAGGTCGGGCTGCGCAGCGCCACGCAGCTAATCCGGCTGCTGCGCGCCGTCCGGCGTGCCGCCTGATTCCCCGTCTCTACTGGAACAGCGCCCTAGGCGGACCGTTGTGAGTCCGCTGAACCGCATCATGCGACCCGCCGGTTTGGTTCGCCGTCCGTTCACGTAATTGCGCTTCCGATCCATGGCTATCTCGCGCGACGAAGTGCGCCACATCGCCAAGCTCGCTCGCCTCCGCTTCTCGGACGACGAGGAGCAACAAATGGCCGAGGAGATGGGACAGATCCTGGGCTACGTTGACAAGTTGGAGGAGCTCGACACGACCGGCATCCCGCCGATGTCGCACGTGCTCGACATCCACAACGTATTTCGCGAGGACGAGGTGGAGCCGCGCATCGATCACGAAGACGCGCTCCGCAACGCCCCCGATGCCGATAGCGACTACTTCCGCGTTCCGAAGGTGATCGAATAGCTTCCGGCGTACGCTCGGTTTCCCGTTTGCCTTGTTGCATTGTTCTGAGGGATTGGCCCCGCCATGGCCCGCTCGAAACGACGCCGCATCCCGGCTGGCGCACACGATACGTTCTGGGACCGCCTCTCCACGCCAGCGCGCCACGGGCTCTGCCTGGCGCTGTTGCTCATTCTCTCGCTGAGCTTCTTCGCCCCCATCCACTTCGGCGGGCAGGAAATTCACGGCGGCGACGTGGTCGGGTGGCGCGCTCAGGCCGAGGCGATGCTCGAATACGAGCGCGAGAGCGGGGACTACGCCCTCTGGGCCCCGAACGTCTTCAGCGGCATGCCGGGGTATCTGATCCATTACCCGAAGGCGGTGCCGCAGCTCGATACCGTACTCAACGCGCTGCGGGGCTTCGCCTGGCCCACCTCGCATTTCTTCCTGCTCCTGGCCGGCGCGTACTTTCTCGTCGTCTACCTCACGCGCAACGCACTGGCCGGTCTGCTGGCGGCTGCCGCCTTTGGGATGACGACGTACATCCCCATCATCTTGAAGGCCGGGCATCAGACCAAATTCGTCGCACTGGCCTTTGCGCCGTACGTCATTCTGGCGTTCGTGTACGCGATGCGCAATCCGTCGCTGCTGGCCAGCCTGCTGTTTGGCGGAACGCTCGCGCTCCAGTTGCGGGCGCAGCACCCGCAGATCACCTACTACGTGATGATGGTGATCGGCATCTGGTGGGTCGTCGAACTGGTCGGAGCGATGCGCAATGATCGGAGCACCCGCCTGCCGAAGGTGGGGAAATCGACTGCGTGGCTGGCGCTGGGTACCGTGCTGGCCCTGCTGGTGGTGGCCCAACCGTATCTGGCGACGTACGAGTACAAGGCGTATTCCATTCGAGGCGCTGCGGTGGAAGGAGGGGGTGGAGGCGGCGGCAACATGGGATGGGATCGAGCGATGATGTGGAGCCAGGGCCCGGGCGAACTCATCACGCTGGCCGTTGCCGACGCATACGGCGGCGGCGAGGCCTACTGGGGGCCGAAGCCCTTCACCGAAGGGCCGCACTACCTCGGCGGCATCGTGCTCGCCCTCGCGATTCTCGCGCTGTGGCGCGTGCGGTCGAACGCCGTCTACGGTCTCGGCCTCGGGGCGCTCGCCACGACGCTCTTCGCACTCGGCCGCCACGCCGCGTGGATCAACGGGCCAATGTTCGAATTCTTCCCGTTCTTTGACGCGTTTCGCGCGCCAGAGACGTGGCTCTCCATCACAGCGCTCGCGCTGGCCGTGCTGGCCGGCATTGGGCTCGACTACGCGCTCACGCCGTCGGAGTCGAAGTCGGCGGAAGAGGGCCGGCGGCGCTCCATCTACCTTGCGCTTGGCGGTGCGATAGGCGTCGTGCTCCTGCTGCTCGTGGCCAACGATACGTTCCTCAGCTTCGAGCGGCCCAACGAGCGGCAGCGCATCGCGCAGGCCATCCAGCAGCAGCGGCCGGATCTGTCGGTCCAGAACCCGCAGGTGCAGCAGTTCATCGACCAGCAGATCCAGCAGCAGAAGACCACGCGCCAAGACAAGTTTCAGCAGGATGCGATCCGCACGCTGCTCTTTCTAGGCATCGCCGTCTTCTTGCTCGGGCTCTATCGAAACGAAAACGTACCACGCTGGGCTGCGGGCGGACTCATCGCCCTGCTCGTCGTCGTCGACCTGTGGGGCGTCGGCAAGCGTCATCTGAACGAAAACACGATGACGCAGGCCCGCAGCGCCGAACAGCAGATTGCCACCTATGGCTTCGACGCGTTCGTCAAGGAGCAGGTGCAGGCCGCCGGTGGGCCGGGTCACTTTCGGACCCTTTCCCTCGAACAGAATCCGACAAACAACGCCCGCCCGTCCTATCACTACGAGCAGACCGGCGGCTACCACGGCGCAAAGCTGCAACGGTATCAGAACTACATCGACCATATTCTGCGGCTAGATCGGGGACAGCCGAACGAGAACGCGCTTGACCTGATGAATACGCGCTACATCATTGCCCGTCAGCAGCTGCCAGGCACGCGGGTGGCGTACCAGGACGAACAGACGGGCCTGATGGTGCTCGAAAACACGGACTACGTGCCGCGCGCCTACTTCGTGGGGCAGACGGAGGTCATCGACGACCCACAGGAGACGTGGCAGCGCCTGCGCGATGCGGCGTTTGCGCCGCAGCAGACGGCCATCCTGCCCGCGCCGCTCGACCGGCCCATCACGCCGATCGACTCGGCGAGCACTGCGGAGGTGACGCTCCAACAGTACACGCCGCGCGAGATCACCTGGCAGGTGCAGACGGACGCCCCGCGCCTCCTCGTTGTGAGCGAGGTCTACTACCCAGCCGGGTGGACGGCCACGATCGACGGCGCGCCGGCCCCCATCCATCGCGTGAACTATCTGCTGCGCGCCGTGCACGTCCCGGCTGGCGAGCACACCATCACGATGCGCTTCGCCCCGCCGGTGCACACGACCGGCGTGTGGGTGTCCGGCGTGTCCACAGCCTTCGTGTACGGCGGCGTGCTCGTGCTGCTTGGCCTGCCGTATGCCCGGCGGCGCCTGCGCGGCGATGGCGAATCAGAGGAGGACGAGGCAGGATGAGCGAGCGTGTCCTGATGTGGGCATCAGGTTGCACGTTGCCCGGTTGAAGGGTGGGGCATTGGAAGGACCGTGCTCCTTCTTCATCCCCTTGCTTCTTCGTCTTCTCA
>CAYFRX010000034.1:14125-17567 GCA_964345515.1 uncultured Rhodothermales bacterium | reverse complement strand
GCCTCAGATTCCTGCGGGGGAACGGCGCGGGGGCGTGGCGCGGCCTCCATCGGTGCCTCGGACGTGGGGCCGCCCTCGGGGATGTACACCGTCTCCTCGACGGTGCGGTTGATGTACATCACGTCGTAGAGCACCGAGTCGCTGCGGATGACGTAGAGCAGGTCGCGCGTGAGCACCGTGTCGGGCGGCCCGGCCGGACGCGGCGTGTAGTTCATGGCGAGGGGCTGATAATCCCACATCTGCACGGTGAAGGCGCCGCCGCTGCGCTCGAACAGCAGGCTAACCGCATCGCCGTTGTAGTTGCGGTTCACAGTTTCGATCACATCGGCCATGATGGCATTTTGGGCCGGATTGGCCTGTCCGGAATCCGGGCGGAACACATCCGCTGGCGCGTTGGCACCATCGTACTGAAAATCGGCCTCCAGCACCCAGCTGTTCATCATCTGCTGCACGCGGCCGGTAATGATCTCCGGGTCGAGCTTGAACGTCTCCTGCGACGGATACACGACGAGCACGTCATCCGGGCCGTATCCGTTGAGCGTGATGTCGATGACCTCCACCCGGTTGATCGAGTCCACCGGGATCTCGGGGATGATGAGCATCTCGTTCAGCAGATCGTCGATCTGGCCGGTGTCGGTAATTTCGGCCACGGGACGCGTCACCTGCGTGAAGCCGACGTCGGCCCCCATCTGGGCCTGCGCGGACGACGGCCCCGCCGCGATGCCCATCCAGGCCAATAATAGCACTACAATGCCGAAGCGAAAACGGGTCATGATGGGCTCGGGCTATTGATTATTGGCGTTGGACGGTTGGGCGAGGGCGCGGAACCGGTCGCGGTACGTCAGCGCCTCCTGCCGGTTGCCAAGGCGCCGGTGCCGGTCGACGAGTTGCCGGTAGAGGTCGCGCTGGTCGTCCACGCTGAGCGCCTCGCGCTCGCCGAGCGCCATCTCCAGGTACTCGACGGAGCGGCGCACGTTGTTGCGCAGCAGCTTGCCGGCCTCCAGCGCAGCGAGCGCCCGGCGGCTCGACGCGACGCGCGTAGCCTGCTCGAAGTACTTGAGCGCCGTGCGGAGGTCACGCTCTTCGTTGCGGTACTCTTGCCCCAGGTTGTAGCAGATGGTGACGTAGTCGTCGAAGTAGCGCTGGTACGTCGAGTCGGCCGGCGCGCCTGTGGAGTCCGTCTCGGTGCGCTGGACGAGGGCCTGGAGGCGCGAGGCGGCCTGGTCTTGCTTGTCGTTCTGGTACTCGGCCTGCGCCAGCCGCCAGTCGATCTCATCGCGGGCCGACGGGGTGCGCAGCTGGGGCTTGAGCGCGCGGAAGCCCTGCGCGGCGGCCACGTGCTGGCCCTGCCCGGCGAGAGCCGCTAGCGAGTCGCGAGCAAAGCTGGCGTCGATGTTGCCATCGTCCCAGTTGACCCACGCGATCTCGCCCTGCACGAATCGTTGCTGCTCCTCGGTCGTCGCGTACTGTTGCGCCAGCTCGTACGTCTGAAGGGCCACGGCCGGGTCGCGGTCGTACACGTGCGCATCGGCCTCCGCCGTGGCGTAGTTGTACATCCGCGTCGAGTCGAGCTGCGCGCCGCCATCGAGCGACAGCTCCACGGCGCTGACGTACGCCTCGCGCGCCCTGCCGTAGTTTTCGGCGGCCTGCCCCCACTGATCCGTCTCGTAGTAATTGTTGGCCAGCGCGCTGAAGAGGCCTGGCTGATCCTGCCGCAACCGCGTCAGCTTCTCCAGAATGTCGATGGACCGCTGGTAGGCCTCTTGGCGCCCGAGCCGCCGGGCCTGCAACGTGTACACCTGCGCGAGCGCGCCCCGCGTCGGGTCGTCGTACGGGTTCAGTTGGATCGCTTCCTCGAAGGCCTGCTGTGCGCGGTCGAGCAGCTGCGCCTGCATCTGGACGAGCTGCGTGCTGTCGAGCTCGGCGGCCTGGGTGATCTCCTGGTATTCGACAAGCGCCTGGGCCCCCCGGTTGAAAGCGCGCACGGCATCGTTCGCGCGCGCCTGGGAGACGGACTGGCTCGTGTCGCTGCTCATCTCCAGGTACTGCCACAGCGTGTCGCTCACGCCGGTCAGCGTGCGCCCTTCCTCGGCGCGGGCGGTCGCCTCCTCCTGCTGGTCGAGCGAGACGAAGGACTCCTCCGCCAGCGAGTCGGCGTGATACGCGGCGCTGCTGTCGACCCCCGGCGGCACGAAGACGGTGCGCGCGGACGTAGCCGGCGCCGGGCTCGGCGTGGCGGGCGCGGTGGATACGCTGGCGCTCGACCCGCATCCGATGAGGGCAACGCCAAGCACGAGGCACAGAATGGAGGTACGCATAGAACGGGTCATGTTAGCTTTCAACGTCTTCTTGGGCTTGATCCCACCACGAGAGGAAAATCTGATAGAACTGCTCCGAGCGCTCCCCGAGCGGGCGGCTCTCGGACTGGACCCCGACGATCGTGCCCTCATCCCGGCGTGCCGTGCCCACCCGAAACATCCGGCTCTGCTTCTGGAAGCTGCGGTCCACGAGGTAGCGCGTGTCTTGGCCCTCCACGAGGACGATGTGCACTTCGTAGAGGCTTTCTTTGCACATGAGGTAGAGATTGTACTCCGTGCCCCCAATCTCGATGGGCACCGCCGACGAGAGGTGCTGCGGCTGATACCGCACGTGCCGCCGGACCCCCGGTGGCAGCTCGCCGGGGTGCTGCTTCATCCACGCGATGAGCTTGTCGATCTCAAAGTTCTGGTAGTTGTCCCCAAACGCGCTGATGTCTTTGAGGGCGACCTCGATGGACGTGCCGGCCGCGTTGCCGGCGCGCCCTTCGCTGCCGCCGACCACGTCGCCCCCACCGCTGAAGCCGGCGCCGCTGTTCGTACCGCTGCCCGACCCCGTGCCCTCGTTGACGGCAATGCCCGACGCGTCCCTGCCCGTCGTCAGGCGGTTGGCGCGGCCACGCGGCGTCGCTTGCGCGTTCGGGTCGTTGAACGTCTCCATCCCACCGATCTCACCGAGGTCTTCACGCTCCACCTGCAGCGACGTGTTGCCACCCGACGCGCTCGCCTCCTCCGTGCTGCGCGTGCGGTTGGGCGTCGTGCTGGGCGAGAGGTCCACGTCGAGCCCCTGCGAGGAAAACTCGCTCAGGTCCACCCGCTCAGGCGCCTGCTGCGGCGTGGCCTCCTCCACGGCCTCTTCGGGCGTGTCTTGCTCGTTGGTGTCTGACTCCTCCTGCGGCGTCTCTTCCGGTTTGGTCTCGGGCTCGGGCTCGGGGCGGATCGATGCGAGACGGGCCGGATCGATCTCGCGGTACAGCGTCCGCTGGTTGGTGAACTCGGGCACGCTTACGAGCGCCAGCACGAGCCCGGCCAGCGCGACGATGCCCGCCGTCGAAAACATGGCGACGCGGCGCTGCTGCTTCTGGTCCGATCGGGGCCTGGGGACAATCATGGGTTACAGCTTGAGC
>CAYFRX010000034.1:0-14025 GCA_964345515.1 uncultured Rhodothermales bacterium | reverse complement strand
CATGGGTTACAGCTTGAGCTCGCTCGCATTGATATTCTTCAGGATGCCGTGGCGGTCGCAGATGTCGAGCACGTCCACTGTATGCTGCACGATGGAGCGCTCGTCTGGCTCCACGAGCACGACGGCCTGCTCCCCCGCCTGTTGCAGCCGATCGCGCACGTTCACCAGGCACTCTTCCAGCCCGTCGCGGTCCACGTCCTGGCACGACACGGTCTCCGACGCGCGCTCCACGACGGTGAACACCCCGCCCGGCGCGATCTCGACGGTCACCAGCGTCATCTGCTGCGGGTCGTCGCTCGTGGAGCTCTGGTCGCTGCCCGGCATGTCGATCCGCGAATACGTGTCGATGTCGCTGATCGTGATGAAGCCGAACAGGATGATCAGCCCGATGTCGATGAACCGAATGAGGAAGCTACTTCGCTGCATGGCAGAATCGTTTGGCGCGCGGCCGTTATCGGGAGCGGTTGATTTTGACTTCGATCGACTTGCGGATGCCCATCTGGTCGCAGAGGCTGGCCGCGTCCATCAGGTAGCGCATGGGCGCCGTCTGGCTGCTGCGCAGGCGCACCTTCATCGGCACGTCGCCGTACTGCTGGCGCTTCTGCTGCAGGTAGGTCTGCAGCGCGCGTAGGCTGCCGAGCCGCTGCGCCTCGTCTTCGACGAGCATCGTGCCGTTGCGCTGGATGCTGACGAAGACGATCTCCTCCCGGTCGGGCTGCAGCACGGGCGTCTCGGCGCTCTCCGGCGGGTCGACCATGCTGCGGTCGATGCTGGAGATGCTGATGAAGCCGAACAGCAGAATCAGCACGACGTCCACGAAGCGCAGAATGTATCCCGATTGTCGCATGGACCCGATGGGACTGAACAGGAGTGATCGGTGACGGCGGCGGGGCTATCCTTCCAACCCCATTGCCTGGAATTTGATTTCTTTTTCGCCGACCTGCGCCAGAATCGTGTTGAAACCGGGCTCGTCGCCGACGGTGAATGCGGCGGCTGCGATGCCGTCGTCGTTGGCCGGAATGGTGATGGACTGGCTGCCATTCTCGAACGTCCCGCTGCCCATCTCCACCTCGAACTGCACGGGATGATCGGGCACGGGATTGTCGTGCGCGTCCTGCATCCGCACGCGCAGCGGCTTGGGCAGCGCGTGGCCTACCTCAGCGCCCTGGTTGTTGCCGCTGTGCGCGAGCTGCTCCGGCGGCCCGGGCTCGGCCGTGACGGACAGCGTGCGCGACAGGTCACCGGACGCCTCGGGCACCCTCACGGCCACTGTGTGGACGCCTGCCTGGCCTGGCAGCTGCCAATCGAACGCGGCCCGACCCTCTTCATCGGTAGCGAGGGTTGCCTCTTTTTGCCCTGCAACGTGTCCGCCGTCGCCCTGCACGCGCACCTGCACGCCCTCATCCGCCACCGGCTGGTCCTGGGCGTCGGTTACGCGCACGACGGCGCGGGTCGTCGTGGCCACCGGAGCCCGTGCTGGCAGCTGGGCCACGTCCAGCTGCTCCGGTTCCGGGGCGGCGACCACGCCGGCGTCGCTGCCATCCCCCGATGAGGGAGCCGGCGCCTCCGCGGCCGGTGCCGGCTGGGACGACGGCGAGGCGGCCGCCACCGTCTCGGTGGGCGCGGTGGCCTGCCCGTCGGCCGAGGGGGCGCGGGCCGCCATGGCCGGGGCAGCGGCCGGTTGCGCCGGGGCGGGCGACGCGGCGCCGTTCTCGTGCATCACGAGTTCCATGAGCCGGAAGCGCAGCTCATCGGCCTTGTCCTCAATCTGGTCGATACGGCGGTCGAAGAAGCTGTAGACCTCTGTCGAGCTCAGGTTCAGGATGATGCTTGCGATGAGGCCCAGCGCCGTGGAGATGAGCGCGGTCCCCATCCCCAGCAGCACAACCTCTTTGTCGGAGGTGTTGCCCGACGAGAACACAGTGAACATGCCCCACACGGTGCCGAGCAGCCCGAGCGCGCCGGCCGTGTCCGAGAGGAAGTCGACCCGGCGCTTGAACGTGTCGAACCGATCCCGCTGGAACTGGATGAAGTTGGCGATCTCTTCGTGCAGCGTGGCGGCGTCCTGGCTCGTCTGGAAGACGTTCAGCATCGTCGCCTGCAGCTCGGCCAGCATGCTCTCGTGCTGGTTGGCTACTGTCATCGTGATCCGCTTCAGGTTCATATCCGCCAGCGGAGCGTCTTCCAGCTCCTGGGCTTCCCGCCGGTCGGTGAAGAGCTCGTACACCTTGGCGAAGATGAGGAAAAGCCCCACGATGAAGACGAAGAAGATGGGATACTGGAAGCCCCCGGCTTCGCCAATCAGATCCCAGAGAAAGACGCCACTACCACCGCCCCCAAGCGTCGCGGCGGTGGTGTCAGCCGCGGCCGTGTCGGCCTGCTGCAGTGTGGCCGCCGCAAGCTGGGCCGGCCGCGCCATCAGCACGAGAGCGAAGGCCAGCGCACGGGCTAGTATGTGTGATATCCGTTTCATGGGTCTGTATCAATTGTTTTGAAACCGAATTTCCATGTCGTCCGCAGGTTGCTCCAAGACGGTGGGGTCCTGCGTCACTTCGATGGTGACCTTCCGCACCACCTGGCGCACGTAAAGGGTGCGCTCGTTGGACTGCAGCTGCTCGCCGTCGGGCCCGGTCCACGTCAGCCGGTAGCGGTACACGCCGTGATCCAGTGGCTCGCCGCTGTCATCCGACCAGTCCCACGTGAGCGTGGTCGGCGGCGGGCCGAGCCCGGTGAACGACCGGACGATGGCGCCCGCGCTGTCTTCCACCTCCAGTTCCCACGAGCCGCTGCCCTGCGCGGCCTCTTGCCCGAGATAGGGATGCAACAGGTAGAGCGTGGTGCTCTCGGGGTTGAGGATGGAAAGCTGCTCCAGCGGCTGCACCGTACGCGGATCGACGGGGCGGCGGCGGGTGCGGATCGAGTCGGCCGCCGCTGTGGGCGTCATGACGCGCACCTGATCGGGCTGCACGCGCCCCTGCCGGACGAGCCGGTTGCGCAGGCCGATGGCTTTCACTTGCTCCGGACCGCGCCCCTTGACGGCCACCGAGCGCGCCGAATCGCGGGCCAGCTCCGCCTCCAGGGCCGTAAGCGACGAGTCGTACGTCGATGACAATAGATCCGCCAGGCGCAGGTTCTCGGGGAGGCGCTGCACGGTCTCGCTGGGTACCCGGCCACGCTGCGAGGCGAAGCTGCTATCGAGCACGCCGATGTCGTCCCGCGAGAGGCTCCGCAGCGCCTCGTCGGGCACACGGATGTCGCGCTCGATGCGCTTCTCGAAGTGCTGGAGGTACTCGTCGTCGGCCGTCAGGTAGAGTTTTGGGGCAAATGCGGGCTGCACGGCGGGCGCGTCCGCCGCCAGCATGAGCGGCGGAGGCGACGGCGGATCGGGCAGGTCGGGTGTGCGGCCGAACTCATACACAACCGAAAACTGGTGCGAGCCGCTCGTCGTGGTGCGGATGTCGGAGAGCGGCAGGCCATAATTGTAGTTGATGCTAAGCGGGCCGCCCACGTGGAGCTGGGCCTCCACCTCGCCGGCGGTGAACTGCGGGTTGCTACCCAGCCGGAGGTAGGACCCGTCCGTCGCGTACGCTTCGAGCGCGACGAGGCTTTCCAGCCCGTAGCGGCCGGTGGCCACCTCGGCGCGCAGGCGAAACGCCTTCCACCCGTACGCTGCCCCGCCAAACCACGTGCGGTGCGCCGACACGCCATCGCCCGCCAGCGACAGGTCCGGCTTGTTGAGCCCGCGCACGCCGACGGATAGGTTGAGGTCGGGCAGCGGCTTGGCGAAGAGGCCCACGGCGCTGGTAAAGGTCGTCTTGCCAAGCCCCGCCTCAAACACGGGATCACCGGGTTCCACGCCCACGAACTCGCTCTCGTTGTACGATAGGTTGAGTGCCGAAACGCGCACGCCGACTGACAGGAAGCGCAGGATGCGCCCGCTGGCGCTCAGGCCCAAGGCAGAACGGCTGAAGATAGGGCTGTCGAAGTACTGGATTTGCCCACCGAGGCCCAGCCGGTCCCGAAAGAGAAACGGCGTGGCGGCGGTGACAAAGCCCTGCCGCAGCGGGGCGCCTCCGCTATTACTCAACCCCAGGTAGTGCGCTTTTGCGCCGAGGGCGACCTTGGACCGATGAAACGACACCAGTGCAGGGTTCGCCAGCAGAGACTTCGCGTCGTCCAGTCCCGTCGCCGGGCCCACGATGTAGCGCTGCGCCTGGGCCGGCAGGGCGAGGACGCCACCAAGCAGCAGGACCGCAAACCACCGAATGAATCGCGTAACGTCGTGCATGGGGAAAGGTCTAGTCGGTTATCGCGCCAAGGTGACGTGGCCGGAAGCCGCGGTTTGCCCGCCTTCTTCGACGAGGTAGAGGTACACCCCCGGAGGTTGCGCCTGGTCGCCATCGTCCCGGCCGTCCCACTCCAAGTTTCCGCCGACGACGGTGTCCACGGTCCGGATCAGGCGGCCCTCAAATGAGAAGACCTTCAGCGTGGGTTGGTTGAGCCCGAACTCGGCGACCTCGAACTGCACGCGGTCGTTGAAGCCGTCGTCGTTCGGCGTGAACGGGTTGGGGCGGACGGTGAGCACCTCGCGCGTGTCGACCGCGACGCTTTGGGTGATCTCGTTGTTGTCCTCACTCAGCTCCGCGATCTCCTCGCCCGTGTCCACTACACATCGCACCTGCGCAGTGCCCGTCTCAGGGAAGGTCACGTCCGCTTCGGTCAGCGTGGCGCTACTGCCCACCGCGAGCGGCCCGAACAAACGGCTGGTGATACTCTCGTCCCCCCGGAAGACCGCGACCGTGAAGACCGATGCGCCTACGTCGCCCCGGTTGGCGAAGCGACATTCAAACCTGCGCGTCTGCGAGATCAGGACGTCGTCGAGCGTGCCCTCCTCGCTCTCGGCCAGGACGAGTTCTTCGGCGACCAGGTCCGGCTGAGGCGTGCGCACGGGGATCGTCAGGCAATTCGTGTTGTTGGCCTCGTCGCTTTCCTCGACCTGCGCGTCGGCATCCGCGATGGCACACAGCGTGTACTCACCCGGCGCGTTGAACGTCACCGCATCGCTCTGTACGGTCTGCTGCTGGTCGGCTGCGAGGGTGCCGAGGGTCGTCGCGCCGGCGGCTTGGGTGGTGCCGTCGGGGCGGGGGAGCTCGAAGCGGGTGACGAATGACGTCGACACGTCGAAGAACCGGTTGCGCACGTCGGCTTCGAAGGAGCGCTGCGCGCCGGTCAGCACATCCTCGATGGCCGAGTTGGGCGAGAGCGCCGGCACGTCGAGGTCGGGCAACGGTGGCACAGCCTCTCCCTCCAGCGTCACGACGATCGTTTCCGTCTCGCCGCACGTGTCCGAAAGCTCGATCCGCACCTCATCCTGGAAGTTACCGGCCTGATCGGGCGCGAACGTGACCTGAAACGTCTCGGACGATTCGGAGGCGATCGACACCACCGAAGTCGGCGAGACGGCAAACGGCGGATCGTTAGGCGGCACGATGTTGTCCACCGTGGCCTCGATCGTCCCACTGTTCGTCACGGTGAACGACTGCGTCGACGACTCGCCCACCACGAGCTCCTCGAACGTCAGCGTCGTCGGGTTGGCCGTGAGATCCGTCGCGCCGCCCGTTCCAATCAGCGGCACGGCCGTTTCATACAGTTCGGTAGCCGGCTCGCCGCAGAGGGTCGTCTGCTCCTCAGCGGTGATCTCCAAGTCGGCCGCGTACTCTAGCGGATCGGTCGGGCTGAACGTGACAGTGACCGTGCGCGTCTCGCCGGGCTGGATGGTGAAGGCGTTGGCATCGGGCACAAACACACCGGACGGCACGGCCTGCACGGTCACGTCGACGGGCCGATCGGTCGTGCTCGTGATCCGCACGTCGCGCGTCGAGCTCTCGCCGAGGCACACGGTGCCGCAGTCGAGCGGGGTGGGCGGCTCCGGCTCCACCTCGATGGGCGGCGGACGCTCGCCGGTGTTGAAGAAGACGGCCGTCTCACTCCCGTCGCTGGCCACGAGCGCCACATCCATGTCGCTGTCGCGGTCGAAGTCGGCCGCCACGATGCCCGTCGGGGCGAAGCCGGTGTCATAATCGGTGGGCACATCGGATGGCACGTCGAACGTGGTATTGGCCTCGTTCAGATAGACGCGCATGCGGTCGCCGTTCGGATGGGCCGAGAGCAGGTCGAGGTCCACGTCGTCGCCCAGGCCCAGCGACTCAGCCGTGGCATCCGTCGTGTCGATATCAGCCAGCACGAGGTCGCGGGCCGGCGCGCTCGTGCTCGGCGAGGCGGCTTCGGTGAAATCGAAGGTCGTCGGGTCGCCATCGTGCTGGTAGACGCGCACGTTGTTGCCATCCTGCTCGGCCACGACGAGGTCCGTCCACCCGTCGCCATAGGTGTTGCTCGCGTTGCCCACGACATCGCGGGCAGCGAGGGCGCCGGGCGAAAATGAGAGTGGAAACGCGCCGCCGCTCGAAAACCCGCCCGCACCGTCGTTCTCCAAGTAGTCGATCTGCTCGGCGCCCAGGCTGGCTACCACCACGTCGAGGTCGCCGTCGTTGTCCATGTCACGGGCCAGCAGGTCCGAGGGAGCCGCTCCGACCGCGTAGTCGGATCGCTGCGCGTTGGGAAAATTGCCGCTGCCGTCGTTGAGGTGCACGTAGACGCGGTCCTCGCCGAACGCCGCCACGGCGATGTCGAGCGCGCCATCCCGGTTGAGGTCGGCGATTTCGACGGCAGTGGGTCGCGATCCAGTCTGGATCGTGCCGGCCGACGTGAGCGCGCCGCTGCCGTCGTTCTGGACGATTTCGAGCGTGTTGCCCAGCGCATCGTTCAGCACGAGATCGAGGGCTCCACGCCCAGCCCCGCCGATCGAGCCATCCAGGTCGCCGCCCACGACGTTCGTGGCCCGCCCAACCGCCTGCGGCTGCGCGGTGAAGGAACCGTCCCCGTTGTTGATTCGCACGGTGAGTTCGCCCGAGGCGCGGTTGAGGTGAACGAGATCAGGCAGCAGGTCATCGTTAATCTCGCCGGCGAACAGCGACACCGGGAAGTCGACCGACTTGGCGGCGTCGCGGACCGCGCTCGCCACCGGGCTGCCACTCATCCGTTGGAACTCGCCCGTCCCGTAGCGCGCCTCCACGGTGAACTGCCAGGTGAACGGCTCGGTCAGGGGCGCGAGCGCATTAGCCGGCACGGTGACCGACACAAGCTCGCCCGTCTTGAAGGCGCACACCGTCTGAAACGACAGCGTGCTCGTGCTCTGATCGTAGGCGATGCTGGCGCCATCGACCTGGCAGCGCCCCGTCTGCGCGCCGAAGACGTACAGGTCCGAGGCCGAGAAATCGCTGGCCGTCACGCTGCCGAGGCCCGCGAACGTTACCTCGATCGTCGCGTAGGGCGCCACGCCGATCGCGTTGGGCGCCGGCGACACGCTGTCGACCGTCTGCGCCTGCGCAGAGGTTGCGCCAGCGAGCGCGAGCACAGCGGCAAGCAAAAGGGATGAGAGGAAACGCATGAGGAACCGTTCAGAAAAGAATCAATGGAGGGGGCTGTTGGGGCGACATGCTGCTATTCGGAGGAGCCGCCGAGCCGTCGGAGCTGTTCGCGATACGCCTTTGCCTGGTCAAACTGCTCGGTCCGTTCGCACGCGATCACCAGGTTCTGTAAGGCATCGCGATCGTCCGGCATCTGCTCCAGCAGGCGCTCGTACCAGGTGATCGACTGCGTGTACTGGTTCAGCGCCTGATACGTCTCCGCCAGCGCGCGGACTAGTTTGGGCGCGGGCTGCTCCTGCTGCGTGAGGGCCTCCAGACGAGGCCGCGCCGCCTGGTACTTCTCCTGGTTGAAAAGCACGAGCGCGTAATCCATCCGGACCTGCGGGTCATTCGTCAGCGTGAGCGCCTGCTCGAAGTGGGGCGCGGCGTTCGCGAAGTCGCCAATCGCGACGTACGCGTAGGCCAATCGCTCGACGATCTCGCGCTGGGGCACTTCTTGCACCTCCAGCGCACGGAGTGAGTAGTCCACCGTCTTCTCGTAGGCGCCGCGCCGGAAGGTGAGCTCTGCCAGGTTATTGAGCGTCTCCACGTTGTCGCTCTCCAGCGAGAGCGCCTGCCGGTACGCCGACTCCGCGGTCGTGGCCTGCCCGGCCTCAACGAGCGCATGCCCCAGCGCGCGATGCGCGGTCGGCGCCGCCGGTTGAATCTGCGTGGCCCACCGGAAGTGCTGAATGGCGGCATCGAGCCGACCGGCCTCGTACGCCTGCTTGCCTTCGGTCATCTCCTGCCGCATGTATTTTTCGAGCAGGAACGTGCTACGCTCGGCAAACTTTGGCGAGGCCTCTTGGGACGCCACGAGCGCCGCGCGTCCTTCCTCATAGTTCCCGTCGCGCAGTTGAAGCCGACCCAGGTGGTACTGCGCCTCGGCGTTGCGTGGCTGCTGCTGCACGGCCTGTTGCACCAGCGACTTCGCCGTATCGTAGTCACGCGTCTTCTCGTAAGCACTTACACGGCGGGCTAGGTCGCTCTCGCATCCGAGCACGAGCGCGGCCAGCAGGCCAAGGATCCAGAGCGGGCGAAACATGCGGGCAGGGGGAAACCGTGGGGATCAACGTCTGCGGCGTACAATGTGTCAAAAGCGATGCCGCGTGCGCTGCCTATAGAGACTTCTTCAAGATGTAGCCTGAGGCGCAAAGACGCATGGGCAGAAACCACCCATTTATGCTCCAAGCCGGTTATACGAGAGCCCTTCGTTCGGCGCTGCGCGACCTCGCCGCCTCACTGTCTGCACCGCTTGCTTCGAACGCCTCTCCGCCCTACCGATGATGTTGCATTTTTGCAACATGAAATCAGTTGCATGTTGCATTTAAGCAACGTGGGTCACGGGCGCCCGGGCGGAGGAGGGATTTCGTCCTCCGCCTGCTCCTGTCGCTGTTCATCGTCGCCCTCGTTCGCTCCCGCCGACCCGCAGGCCGGCAGAAAGAGAAGCATAAGCACAAGCACGAGTCCGAGCGCCGATGTGCTCATCCCACTGTGATCTCGCTCGTCACGGCTCCTCTCCAGAGGACGTCGGCGCGCGATGTCGTTTTTGGTCATAGTGGGTTCGGACTGAAGGTGAAGAGACAGGGACACGCTAGCGCACGAGAGTGATCTGGTCGACATGACTCGCTCCATCGGCGCGGAGGCGGACGAAGTACACCCCGCTCGCGAGAGCTTTTCCGCGGGCGTGCCCGTTCCACCGAATGCGGTACACGCCGGCGGCCTTCTCGCCCCGAGCAAGCGTGGCGACGCGCTGGCCCAACACGTTGTAGACGGCCACCTCGACCTTCATGGCCTCGGGGACGGTGTACGTGATGGTGGTGGCTTCGCGGAACGGGTTGGGGTAGTTGGGTTGCAGGTCCAGCGCAGCAGGCGCCGCGTGCGCCTCGACGTACGCCTCGGTGCCCAGAAATAGACTCCACGTCGTCATGCCCTGGCCGGGCTCAACGTGAATCGCGGTTTCCGGGCTGAGGGCATGCGTGCGGCCGGTGTCTTCGCGCCGGAGCACCGCCTGTTGCGTGGGGTCTTCGCCGCGCAACCGGGCATGCAACACGACCGGCTCCTCGGTCCTGGCCTCCAACTGGAATCGGAAGCGGTGCCCGTCCTCGTCGGTGGCCGGCACGACGGACTGGGCAAGCATCCAGGGGAACCCCTTTTCCTGGATGGCAAGACGCACGGCCCCAAAGTGCCCTGGCGGGGCGACGCGCCGGTAGCGGGCCGCTGCCGATGGATCCTCCGACCCACGCGCCATCCGGATCCGGGACCTATGGCCCTCTCGCGTGCGGGCCGTCACTTCGACGGCAGCACCCGGTGGCAAAGCCGGTGCCGACTCCGCTGCCACCGATGAAGCGTTGCCCGGCGCCGGATAGGGCAGCATCAACGCGCTGCGGTCTTGCGCCGGGTCGTTGAAGAAGTAGTACGCCTGGCCGGTCGCCGCCGAGCGAAACGTGGCCGTCTGGTTGAACGCGCCATTCCACTGCCACAGCGTTTCCGTGATGTCGTTTTCTTGCTGCACCGCCCGCCACGAGACGGCCTCGTCGAAGGGATTGGCAATGATATTCCAGCCGTTATGCACCGGGAGCGCGTACGTGCCCTTTTCGTTCAGGGCCGCGGCCTCGGTGCGCGTCGAGACGGACCACGGCTCTTCGCTGATCAGCCAGAAGCCGCGGCCCGGCTGAAATCGAAACGTATCGGACCCGTCGTGCTCTACGAGGTAGTTGCTCTCGGCGCCGGGCTGGCCGTTGTCCCAGAAGGCGCGCCACTGCTGGTCGTATTCCCCGGCGACCGTCGCGGCGACCGAGCGATCGGCCCGTCCGGGCAGCGCCACCAGCCGATAGTTCTGCGCCTTGTCCACCGGCCCGAACGACTGCGCGATGTCGACGGCAAACGACGTGCTCACGGTCACGGAGAACGCGGCCTCGGCGCGTCCTCCATTCCCATCCGTCGCCACAACGTCCAATGGCGCTGTTCCAGCCGTATGGCCCTGCACCATCAGCATGCCGTCGGTGATCTGGCCCGTGGCCACGACCGGAAGTTCGGACTGGACCGCATACGTCAACCCGTCGCCGTCCGCATCGGTGAACACGGTGTCGAGCTGCACGGTGAACGCGGACCGGTCGTCGGTCAACTGCCGGTCGGCCAGTGAGCGCACGACGGCGGGGGGCGTGTTGACGGTGATGGCCAAGGTGGTGTCCGTCTGGCCCTCCAGCGTGTCGCGCGCAACCAGGTCAAGGGAGGTCCTTCCCGCCTTCCGCGGCGCCACCGTGAGCCTCGATCCGTCGAGCTGCGCCTCGATGCGCCCTACATCGTCGGGCCGGGCCGCGAACGACAACGGACTGCCGGTTGGGCTCTGAAAGACCGTGTCGAGATCGGCTACGAACGGCGCGCCATCCACCTGAAGCAGGAGCGTTTCGACGGGGCGGACGAGCACGGGCGGCGCGTTCACGCGGAAGGCGAAAGCCTCCTCGGCGCTCCCGCCGCGCCCGTCCCGCGCCGCAAGGACGAGGTCGGTCGCCCCGGCCGCCACCGGATGAAGCCGCAGCGTCGACCCCTCCCACTCAGGATCGACCACCGCGTCGTCTTGGATCGTCAGGTCGTAGCGCAGCGAGTCGCCGTCCGGGTCGGCCAGGACGGAGTCCACCCCGATGGTGAGCGGGGCATCGTCGAGCTGGAGCAGTGCGTCAGACAGCGTCCGCAGCACGAGCGGAGGCGCGTTCACGGCAAGCGCGAAGCGGTCTTCAGCCGTGCCCCCGCGCCCGTCGACGGCCTCCACCGAGATGCTCGTGCCCCCTGCCTCTTTCGGCGTGATGCGCAGCCGCTGCTCCTTCTGTTCGATGGCAACCACATTGGGCTGGCTGCTGGTGATCTTGTATGTCAGCGGATCGCCATCGGGCTCGGTAAACACGGTGTCCAAATCCACCACCAGGTCGGGGCCGTCCAACTGGATGCGGCGATTCCCGATGAGGCGCTCCACGCTGGGCGGCTGGTTGCCCCCCAGCGCATAGGTCACCGTCATACGGAGTCGCTCGATCGACGCATCGGCGATAGTGAGGCTGTCGGTGCCCTGCATGGACGCGTCGACGACGGCGCCGCCTTCCAGATCCACCAGGCGCCCGGTGACACGGTTCGGCAGATCCCATGCGATGGTCACCGGCGTGCTGCTGCCCGACTGGAAACGCACCTCGTGCTCGACCTGCGCGTCGGTCGTCGGGGTGCCGGAGCGGTAGTCGCGATGGCTGCCGGCGCCCAGCGCATCGCCCACGAAGCGCGCCGCAAACGTTCCATCGGTGGGGAAGGGCGAGAGCTCGACCTCGCTCAGGTCCGGATCGAGGCCGGCCGTGGCGGTGGGGTCGAGCCCGAAGCGCAGCGTGCGCGTCGCGTCCGCGTCACGGACCGTGAGCGGGAGATCTACGGCAGCAGGGGTCACGTCGAGCGTGTACGTGCCGCTGGCGGGCTCGCGCAGCACCTCCCCTTCGACGGCTGCCGTGAAGTAGTATTCATACCGGCCCACCGGTAGCGCGTCGCGCACGATGGAGAAGGTGACGCCATCGGTCCAGTCAAAGCTGTTCGCGTCGAGGTTGTACGCCGTCCCGTCCACGTGCAGCTGCACGGCATCGGGAACGAGGCCTTCGTCAGACTGATAATCGACGCGGAAGGTAAAATCGTCGCGGGGCGTGCCGGAGGGCGGATCCACGCGTCCGGCTTGAAACTGAGGCGGCTGCACGGGGCTTTCGCGATACGTCGCGATGGCGTGCTTCACCTCACGCATGCTGCGCGCATTGTCGGCCGGGGCGTACGTGCCCGTGTACGACCCGCTCGGGGTGCCGGCCCAGTTTACCTCGGGATTGGAAAAGAGGGGGGCCTGCCGGTCGCCTTCGGCGTATGTCATGACCGAGGCGTGTTGCACGCCGTCCGTCCCGGCCCAACGCCATCCGGTGGAGTACTCGAACAGCCCGCCGCTGGACCCAGCGGCGTTGCTCCGTTGGTTGCGACTGTGTGCGTTGCCCATGTTGTGCCCCATCTCGTGGGCATGAGTAAGCGACCGCGCTGCTTGCTGCACCCGCGTGACGGAAAAGCCCAGATTAGGCCGTCCCCCCTCATTGTTGAGCAGCCAAGCAATGCCGCCCACGTCGCTCACCTCGGCGAATAGCGCCACCAGGTCAGCACCGTGTGCGTCGCGCATTGCATGTACCTCGTCCATGTAGCCGTCCTCGCGGGAGGTCAGCCGCTGGAGATCGGTCCCGGTGTTGCCGGACTCGGTGTAGTCGATTACGGCCGTATGGACCAGCCGCATCGAGATGCCCACCTCGCTGTTGACGAGGGCTTGGTCGGCCAGGCTCATGGCCTGCGCAATCACGTTGTCGATACCGCTGCTGTTGAGGTCCGCCCAGGCGTCGGCGGCCGGCGTGTAGACCACCATCACGTCGATCGTGGCCGGATCGTCGACGCCGTCTGCCGTCGCGCGCGCCGCGTCGCGAGCCAGCGAGCGGCTCAGGTCGTTCGGCGACAGGCCGCCGTCACACGCCCTCATGAAATCGGCGCGCTCATGCCGAGTGGCCACGTGGGTCGCACGAGCTGCATCGTAGCGCACTTCGTAGGTCGACCCGCCAACCGTCATCGCCACGATGTGAACGCGCCCCGCCGTGTGGGCGACGGAGAAGGTGCTGGCAGGCGCTCCATGGAGCGTGCCGCGCAGCACCGTCGTTCCGGCGGTGGGCCGATCCACGGCCTGCACCCGCCCCCGGTACGTTGCCTTCGCGAAGAAATTCAGCGCAAGCGTGTCGTCGGGCTGCACACCACCGCGCCTGAAGGCCGCTGTGCGAACCCGAACCGCGCGCTCCACGCGGGTACCCTTTGCACCAAGAGGACGAGCGGTCGTGTCAGATGCAGGGTGCAGCAGTTCCCACGTGCGAGGGGCTTGCGTCGCCTGGGCCCGTGCACCCCGTGACGTGCTGCCGGCCACTAGGACCAGCAGGACGACAGCACAGGAGAGGAGGCTTCGGCGAATCATGGGGGTGTGGGGTGTGCTTAACACAGCAGCCTGGAACGGCACTGAACCGAGCGGAGCACCGCCGGAGAAACGACGCGGCTCGCTGCATCCAGCGCGCTCTGCGCGTTCCCGT
The DNA here is from genome assembly GCA_964345515.1 of uncultured Rhodothermales bacterium. Lineage (GTDB taxonomy): Bacteria > Bacteroidota > Rhodothermia > Rhodothermales > Salinibacteraceae > JAAAPH01. The sequence continues at coordinate 377 of CAYFRX010000034.1, read as the reverse complement.
CGTTTCAAGAACGACGCCACACCACCCAGCGGGCCCGCGCAAGGGAAAGATCCCCGAACCGCCGTGGCCTCCCCCCTCGCCATGTTGCGCTTTCGCAACGCGCTGTGCGGGCCATGTTGCATTTATGCAACGTGGCGCATCTCATTGGGCGGTCTTCACGGCGCCGACCAAGTCCGGCCCCAGAGGCGAGTCCCAACCAACTGCAGCCGGCACGCCCCATGCGGGCGACGTGCCGGCTGTCCCACCATCATCTAGCGCGAGATGTGACAGCGCTAGACGGATTGATATGCAGTGTCCTTCATGTCAAAGGCGATGCCAACCTCTTACGAATCCGAGGCCTGGCCGGAGCGGAGGCCGTACTGCTTCATCTTCTTCCA
>CAYFRX010000033.1:0-17769 GCA_964345515.1 uncultured Rhodothermales bacterium | reverse complement strand
TCCTACCGGCAGGTGTCGCTGGCGATGGCGCCGTTGATGACGACCTCGCAGACTCGCGTGGTATACTCGAAGGGATCGCCCTCGTACAGCACCAGGTCGGCGTCTTTGCCCGGCTCCAGCGAGCCGACCCGGTCGTCGAGCCCGAGGATGCGGGCGGCGTCGATGGTGAGCGCCCGAAGCGCCGCCTCGCGGTCGAGCCCGTGGGCCGCTGCGATGGCCGCCTCAAATAGGACGACGCGCGTCTTCGGCACGTAGCCCTCGTAGCCGCTCTGGAAGGCGAAGGGTATGCCCGCTTCGTGCAGTTGCGCCGCCGTGGTGAACGCCGCGTTCGCGGCCTCGCCGCCGGGTCGCATCATGGGCGGGTGCACGATGACCGGGACGTTCGCCGCCTGAATGTCGTCGAGCACCATGTAGGCCTCAGCCGCCCCATCCAGCACGAGGTTGAAATCAAACTCCTCAGCCAGTCGCAGCGCCGACAGGATCTCGGTGTGCCGGTGGGCCGTGATGAGCGCTGGAAGCTCCCCTTCCAACACGCGCCCCAACACCTCCATGCCCAGATCACGCGTCGGCGGATTGTCAGACTGCCGCTTCTCACGATACGCTTGGGCCTGAATGAAGTGCTCACGGAGCATCGCTACCGTCTTCGCGCGGGTACCCGGGCTCTCGAAGCGCTGCTCCACGGAGGAACCGAGCGTCATCGCCACCATCCCCACCGAATCGATAAGCGCCTCGCTGACCGTGCTGCCGTTCGTCTTCACGACCATCGTCTGCCCACTGACGGGCGCGCCGGGGCCGTGCCCAGTGTGGAGCGTGGTGACGCCGAGCTGCCGCACCCACTGCACGAGATCCTCCCGTGCGTTGTACGCGTCGATGGCGCGCAGGGCGGGCTGGATCGGATCGGACGTGTCGAGCTGGTCTTGATCGGCGTCGATATTGTAGATGCCGGCCAGCCCCACGACGGAATGCGCGTCGATGAGGCCGGGGGTGACGACGGCCGCCTCCAGGGTCTCATAGCCGCCCGGGATGGCCACGTCGCTCGCCGGCCCAACCCGCTCGATCTGCCCATCACGAACGAGCACGACGCCGTCCACAATGGGCGGTCCGGCCATGGTGTACACCGTGTCGGCGCGAACGGCGATTTGGGCGGCGGCGGACTGAAAGGCCCCCCCGACGAGAAGAAGCACCAGGAGAATGGAAAGGGAAACAGAACGCATCGATTGCATGGGACGAGATACAGCGCGAGAAACGGAGCGGACAGCGGGTGGAAGCAGATTGAGCATCAGCGGCGGCTGGGCGCGTGGTGATCGTGCAGCGCGCCCGGATCGTCGTACACGCCGTAGCCGCCGGTGGCGTACGGGCGGTCGTCAGGATCCGAGCGGTCGAACACCTTTTGCCCCTCCACCCAGGTCTGCTCCACGTGGGCATACACACTCAGTGGATCGCCGGTGAGCACGATGAAATCGGCGTCCTTGCCGACCTCCAGCGACCCGACCCGATCGGCGAGCCCCAGCATACGAGCGCCGGCCAACGTCATGGCCTCCAACGCAGCCTCGCGCGACATACCGGCGCGCACCCCGAACGCTGCGGAGCGCAGAAAGAGCCGCGAATCGGTGATCAAGTCATCGGTGTGATACGCGACGTCCACGCCGGCCTCTTCCAGCGCCGCGCCATTCACGTAGCGGATGTCGACGGCCTCCTGCTTGCCCCCGGGCGAGTCGAGCACGATAATGGAGGCGGGCACGTCGGCCGCCGCAATTTCGTCGGCCACCTTCCAGGCCTCGCTCACATGGTGGAGCACAACGTCGAAGCCAAACTCCTCCTTGAGCCGCAGGACGGTGAGGATGTCATCGTGGCGGTGGGTGTGGAAGTGCACGATCCGCTCCCCTTCCAGCACCTCGACGAGCGCTTCCATGCCGAGGTCCCGCTCCGGCGGACTAGTGTCCGGATCGTTCGTAGCCTGCTCCATCTTTTGCTGATAGGCCTGCGCCTTGATAAAGAGCCCCCGCGCGAGGGCGACTGACTTCGCGCGGGTGCCCGGGAAGGGCGGATCGTCCTGTGGATTGGTGCCGTTGGCCATCTTCAGCCCGCCGCAGATGTCGGTGAGCGGGTTCGTGCAGAGGAGCAGGTCGTCGATCGTCCCACCTTCGCGCAGCTTCAGATGCGTGGTCTGGCCGCTCATCAGGTGGCCCGACCCCGAGAGCACGTTGACCGTCGTGATGCCGCCGGCGCGGGCGCGGTTGATTGAGCTGTGGCGCACGTCGACGGCGTCGAGAGTGCGCACGCCCGGATGCAACGGTGCCGAGCCGTCGCCCCCCTCTACGCGGCCAACGTGCGAATGCGTGTCCACGAGGCCGGGCATGATAACGTGCCCACTGACATCGTGCTCGACAGCATTGTTCGGCACATCCACCGTGCCGACCGCCCCCACCCCTCTGATCGTGCCGTCTTGCACGACGAGGACGCCGTTCTCGATAGGCGCCTCGGCGATGGGGTACAGCGTAGCGCCGCGGAACACGTGCGGACGGCTCTGCGCCTGAGCCGGAACGCTGCCCAGACTCAACACAAGGGGGATCAACAACAGAGACAGTAGACGGTGCGCCATGAGTGAGCAAGCGGCAGATCAATGCGATGAAACGAGGGATGGACCGCGTCTCGCGTGCAGTGCCTTCCGTGGCAACGGTCCGGTGCTACTTTACGGCACAGCGCCCGCCAATTGCAAGCGCCCGCCCCCTCGGCGGCAGGGCACTCCCTCGCAGCCATGGCCCGGGGGCTGGGCCTCAAATGCTTCCCGAACTCGGCACGATTTTTCCTCTAGTCAATCAAACTTCCGCACGCCTTCATGCGTTACAATACACACCAATAGGCCCGAATTACTGGAGGGATCCTAACCATGTCACGACGCTCATTCTCCCCGGTCGTGCGCCGCCTACTTCACCAGGGTCGTTCGGCGCTTGACGCGTATTCAATCCGCATGTCGCTAGGGCTCGTGTTGAGCCTGACCCTCCTGGTGGGCCTCACGGAACTGCCCCTCCACCGCTCTTCCAAATTCGTAGGATGGGGCCCCGGCACCCCGCAGGACCGCATCCAACTCAGCGAGCTCAAGACCGCGGACGCCCCGGTCGAACCGTCCCTCGACCACTCGCAGTCGAGCGACGTGCCCGCCACCGTCCACCGTGCCCGCCGCCCCGAACCAACCGAGCCCGCCCCCTCTCCGCCCGAGGACACCCCTCAGCATGAGGAAGACGACGACGCGTCCGAATCGGACTCCCGTCCCATGTACGCATCGCAACTTGCGATTCAAGGACCAGGGAACCAACGCCCGCGCATCGTCGGCGGACGCGGCTCATTCTACCTAAATATCGAATACCCGGAGGAGGCGCGCCGCAAAGGCATTCAAGGCCGGGTGGTGCTCGACTTCGTCGTGAATACCGACGGGCATACGCAAGACATTCGCATCATCAGGTCCCTGCACCCGCTGTGTGACTCCTCTTCAGTGGCTGCCCTGGAACGCACGCGATTCGTCCCAGGCCAACGCAACGGCCAGAAGATCCCCGTCCGTATGCGCCTTCCCGTTCGGTTTCAACTCGTGAACCTGACGGCCGAGAAGGAATCGACGGACACGCAATCGCCCCCCTCCAATCGGAGATTGTAGCCTGCCCCCCGCGTGGAACGCCGCTCGCCTCATGGCGTGTGTCCATCTCCCGTGTCCCGAATGGAGATCGCGTGAAGGCATCGCCGGGACGGAAGCGCTTTCAAACTATTTCTCCCACTGAATCCAGGAGGCGTCATGGCTGAGACGGTCTTTCCCCATGCGGACCCTGAAACGACGGGTGACTTTCTGCCGATCAACGGCACCGATTACGTCGAATTTTATGTCGGCAACGCCAAGCAGGCAGCGTTCTATTACGCTCACGTGTTCGGGTTCGACATCACGGGCTACCGCGGCCCCGAAACCGGCACCCGGGATCGGGCAAGCTGGCTGGTCGAGCAGGGCAAGGTACGCTTCGTCTTCACGAGCGCACTTCGCCCCGAGCACCCGGTGCTGGATCACGTTCATCGTCACGGCGACAGCGTGAAGGACATCGCGCTGTGGGTCGACGACGCCAAGGCGGCCTTCCGTGAGACGACCCAGCGCGGCGCCTCGGTGGTGCACGAGCCCACCGTGCACCAGGATGCCGCCGGCCGCGTCGTCACGGCTGCGATTGCGACGTATGGGGATACGATCCACACCTTCGTCGAGCGCTCCCACTACGATGGCTTCTTCTTCCCCGGATTCGAACGCTACCCTCATGACGCGTGGCAGCCGACGCCCGTGGGCCTCAAGTACGTCGATCATTGCGTGGGCAATGTCGAGAAGGGCGACATGGACAAGTACGTGGCGTACTACGCGCAGACGATGGGCTTCTACAACATGCTCCACTTTACCGACCAGGACATCTCGACGGAGTATTCGGCGCTCATGTCGAAGGTGATGGCCACTGGCAACGAGCGCATCAAATTCCCGATCAACGAACCAGCCGAGGGGAAAAAGAAGAGCCAGATCGAAGAATATCTGGAGTACCACGGCGGGCCGGGCGTGCAGCACATCGCCCTGGCGACCGACGACATCATCTCGACGGTGAGCGCCCTGCGCCACCGCGGTGTGGAATTTCTGGGGGTCCCCGCAACGTACTACGACGTGGACGTGCTCACCGACCGGGTCGGCGACATCGACGAGCAGATCGATGCGTTGAAGAAACTCAGCATCTTGGTCGATCGCGACCCGGAGGGCTACCTGCTGCAGATTTTCACCAAGCCCGTGCAGGACCGACCGACGGTCTTTTACGAGATTATCCAGCGGAAGGGGGCCCGCACGTTCGGCGAAGGCAACTTCAAGGCGCTCTTCGAGGCCATCGAGCGCGAGCAAGCGCGACGAGGCAACCTCTAATCGCCTCCTAACCATAGTGGATAAGGGCACATCGGTGATGTGCTCCGACGACGCCCCCATTCGACATTCGCAAATCGAAATTCGAGAATCGCCATGCCGTTTTACACCCGTATGGGGCAAGTCCCCGACAAACGCCACACGCAGTTTCGTCGCCCGGATGGGGAGCTCTACACCGAGGAAGTCGTGGGCGCCGAAGGGTTCAGTGGCATCTCGGCCATCGCCTACCACATTCACCAGCCGACGATCGTGGACCAGATCGGCGACGCGATCCCATACGACGTGGCGTACGCGGACGACGAGTTTCTGCAGCACCGCCATCTGAAGGGTTGGGAGGTGGAAGCCGGGGGCGATTGGCTGACGAGCCGCACCTACCTGCTGGGCAATAGCGACGTGCGCCTGGCCATTGCCCGCCCCACGGCCAACACGGACGACTACTTCTACCGCAACGCAAACTGCGACGAGCTTGTGTACGTCCATGAGGGTGAAGGCACGCTGGAGACGATGCTCGGCGCGGTCCGCTTCACGGACGGCGATTACGTGCACGTCCCTCGCACCATCACCCACCGCTGGCACTTTGAGGGCGACCTCGAGCAGCATCCGCCGCGGCTGCTCGTGATCGAGTCGGCATCGGAGGTGCGCTTCCCGGAGAAGTACCAGAACGAGTTCGGTCAGCTGCTGGAGCGCAGCCCGTACCACGAGCGCGACATCCGTCCGCCGAGCGAGCTGCAGACGATTGACGAGGAAGGCCCGTTCGAGATTCGGATCAAGAAGCACGGCAAATTGCACCGTTACTGGGTGCGCTACCACCCGTTCGACGTGGTGGGCTGGGACGGCTACATGTACCCGTACGCCATCTCCATTCACGACTTCGAGCCGATCACGGGCCGGATCCATCAGCCGCCGCCCGTGCACCAGATGTTCGAGGCGCGCAACTTCGTCGTCTGCTCGTTCGTGCCGCGCCTCTTCGACTACCATCCGGACGCCATTCCAGCGCCGTACAACCACTCGAACATCGACTCGGACGAGGTGCTGTTCTACGCCGAGGGCGAGTTTATGAGTCGCCGCGGGATCCAGCGGGGGTCCTTCTCGCTGCATCCGGGCGGCATCCCGCACGGCCCGCACCCCGGCACGGCGGAGGCCTCCATCGGCAAAGAAGGCACCGAGGAGCTCGCGGTGATGGTGGACACGTTCCGCCCGCTCAAGCTGACCCAGGCCGCGCTGAACGTGGAAGATCCGGACTACGCTTACTCCTGGAAGCCGGAACGCCATCCGGGCGGAAACGGGCAGGTGCAGTCCGAGGAACCGGCACAACCCTGACGATACCAAGATTGCTCACGGGGAAGAAGAACAAGAAAGGGGCGCCGCCGATGATGGTGGTGCCCCTTTACGTGCTTCGGAATTTGCGGTCAGCAGTTCAGGCTGCGTTGTCTTCTTCAAAATCGAGCGCCGCGGAGTTGATGCAGTAGCGCTTGCCGGTAGGCTTGGGCCCGTCGTCGAAGATGTGGCCGAGGTGCGCGCCGCAGTTATCGCATACGACCTCGGTGCGCCGCATGCCGTGACTGGTATCGAGCCGGAGCTCGACGTTCCCCTTGTCGACGACGTCGTAGAAGCTCGGCCAGCCGGAGCCCGACGCAAACTTGGTGTCAGAGTCGAAGAGCGGCTCCTCGCAGACGACGCAGCGGTACACGCCGTCGCCCTTATGATCCCAGTATTTGCCGGTGAAGGCCCGCTCGGTACCCTGCTCCTGCGTGACGTGATATTGCTCGTCGCTGAGCCGCTGCTTCAAATCTTCTTTGGTTGGCGTCTTCGCCATGGTGTTGCATGATTATGCATAGTACGCGAGTAGTGTGTGAGTCTGACCTGCACGCTGGCAACGCGTTCCGACCGAGTGGGCCCTGATCGCGCCGAAGACGCCGTGCGTGACATTTGTTCGACGTTTGTTGCAGTCCGCCAGTGCTGCGGGCGGTATCCAGCAGTCCGCCGGGGGTCATGCTCCCCAAGCGTCGCAATAGCCCCGAACGGCGCGAAGGCCCCGCCCAAGGTAGGACGCGGCCTTCCGCCTGTGCAGTGCCGTCCGTGTGCAACGTCGCTCGCTACGAATCGTCGGAGCGCTTGGCCGGATCTAGCTCGTGCTGTCCGTTCTCCGGCTGCGCGTGATCCTCCTCGGAGGAGGCCGCGGAGGCGTCGTCCGAAGCAGCATCCGAGGCGTGAGCGTCCACTTCGCCGCCCCGTCCGTTTTTGAGGGCCTCGGCGGCGTCGGCGTGCTCCGCATCCTCCGCTTCATCGGCCGGCTGATCGTCCGGGACGAGTTCGCTGGGCTCGATCTCGCCCTTGAGCAGCGCCAGCACACGCTCGCCGGACACCTCTTCGTGCTTGAGCAACTCCTCGGCCAGCGCGTCCAATCGGTCGCGGTGCTCGGTGATGGTACCCATCGCCCGCTGGAAGGAATCGTCCAAAATCTGGCGGACGGCCACATCGACCTCACGGGCCGTTTCGTCACTGTAATCACGCCCCTTGGACAACTCTTCGCCCAAGAAGACCTGCCCGCGGTCATCGCCCAGCGCTATATTTTCGAACTGGTCGCTCATGCCCCAATCGAGTACCATCTTGCGCGCCATCTTGCGCACCTGCTTGAGGTCATTCTCTGCGCCGCTCGTAGCCGTGTCGAAAAAGAGGTCTTCGGCCGCGCGGCCGCCCATGACCACGGCGAGACGGTCGAGCATGTATTCGCGCCGGTACAGATACTTGTCCTCTTCCGGCATCTGCTGGGTGACACCCATCGCCTTGCCGCGCGGGATGATGGTCACCTTGTGGACGGGATCGGCATTTTCGAGGGCGGCGGCTACGATGGCGTGCCCGGCCTCGTGATAGGCGAGCAGCTTCCGCTCTTCCTCGGTGAGCGCCATCCCCTCCCGCTTGAGGCCCATCAGCACCTTGTCGCGTGCCTCTTCGACGTCGGCGGTAACGATCTCGTCGCGGCCTTCGCGTCCGGCGAGCAGCGCGGCCTCGTTGAGCAGATTCTCCAGATCGGCTCCACTGAAGCCCGGCGTGTTGCGCGCCAGCCGCTCCAGGTCGATCTCCTCCGAGAACGGCTTGTTCTTGGCGTGGATCTTCAGGATCTGGTGGCGGTCCTTCGTCATCGGCATGTTGACGGTCACCTGCCGGTCAAAGCGGCCGGGTCGGGTGAGCGCAGGGTCGAGGATGTCCGGCCGGTTGGTGGCGGCCATCACGATGACGCCCTCGTTTTTCTCGAAGCCGTCGAGCTCGGCCAGCATCTGGTTGAGCGTCTGCTCGCGCTCGTCGTGCCCGCCGCCCAGGCCGGCACCGCGCTGGCGGCCGATCGAGTCGAGCTCGTCGATGAAGATGATGCTAGGTGCATCTTCCTTCGCCTGCTCGAACATGTCGCGCACGCGGGCTGCGCCGACGCCCACAAACATCTCCATGAAGTCGGAGCCCGAGACGCTGAAGAAGGGCACGCCGGCCTCACCAGCCACAGCGCGCGCCATGAGCGTCTTGCCGGTCCCCGGAGGGCCCACAAGCAGGACGCCCTTCGGCACCTTGCCGCCCAGGCGCTCGAAGCGCTCGGGCTCCTCCAGAAACTTGATGATTTCCTGCAGCTCAATCTTCGCCCCTTCGTTGCCGGCCACGTCGTCGAACGTGGTGTCCTCCTCCTCGCGATCGTACATCTTGGCCTTGCTCTTGCGCACCGAAAAGAGGCCCTGCCCCTGCGACTGCATCCGGCGGAGGAAGAGGTAGCCCACCCCGAAGATGAGCAGCACGGGCAACAGGCCAATCAGCAGCAGCCCCCATGGAAACTCACTCTGCGGCTGGGTGACGACCTCCACCCCATTTGCTTCAAGCCGTTCCATGAGCTGCTCGTCGCCAAACGACGGAACGTAGGTAACGAAGTTGCGGTAGCGCGTCGAGTCGTCCTGCTGGGTGGCGCGCTTGGCGGGCGAGGCGAGTTCGCCGGTCAGCTTGTCGCCTTCCACGGTAACGCGCTCAACGTTACCGGCCTGGAGCTGCGTGCGGAAATCGCTGTAGCTGATCTGTGACCCGCTCTGCGGGCCGTAGATCGAACTCCACGCCCACAGCGCGGCCAGCGTGCCGGCTACAATCCAGATCAACAAACGTCCCCGGTTGGCTCCGGAGTCTTGCCCCGACGGCAACCGGGGACGGTTCTCAGATGTGTTCTTATCCTGATCAGCCACGTCACTTCGTTGTCATTGGAAGGTCACTGATCGGACTGCTGCTTCCCCGCAACAGACCGAGTTTGGGCAATACCATGTCTTCATACACGCACCCCTCGGATTTGTGTCTTCATCGGTTGAGGGCTTCACGGTTCCTTCGTCCGGCTCGGCTCCTGTTACTTGCATATTTCAATTCAGGCTCAGAGCCCCGGGGTTGCCTGTGATCCCGACGCGAGGTTATCATGAACACCCAGCGTTTGCTGCATCAATCGGCTCCCCGACCCATGGCTCCCTCCGTTTCCACCGACGCATTCCCCTTTGATCAATCGATTGCCTGGCAGCCTGATCCCAACGTCGCTGCCAACAGCAACCTGCGCCGGTTCATGGACTGGCACGGCATCGACGACTACGGCGCGCTGCTCGCCCGCTCCACCGACGACATTGCCTGGTTTTGGGACGCCGTGCTGGAGGACCTTGACATCGCATTCTACGAGGACTACGACCAGATCGTGGATCGCACCGACGGGCCGCAGTTTCCCAAATGGTGCGTGGGCGGGCGGATGAACATCGTCCACAACCTGCTCGACAAGTGGCAGGGCACGGAGGTCGAAGACCGCAATGCACTCCGCTGGGAAGGTGAAGACGGATCAACGGAGACGCTGACCTACGGCAACCTCCATCGGCGCGTCGGGCGGTGCGCGAACGCGCTGCGCGCCCTCGGCCTCGGCAAGGGCGACGCTATCGGGCTCTACATGCCGATGACGCCCGAGATCGTAATTGCCTTCCTCGCCATCGCCAAGATCGGCGGCATCATCCTGCCGCTCTTCAGCGGGTACGGTCCCGGCGCCATCGTTACGCGCCTGCAAGATGCCAGCGCGAAGGCACTCTTCACGGCCGATGGCTTCGCGCGCCGCCAGAAGCCCATCCCGATGAAAGAAACGGCCGACGAGGCGCTGGCCGAGTGCCCGTCCGTCGAGCACGTCATTGTGCGCCGCCACCTCGGCCTGGACGACGTACCGATGCAGGCCGGACGCGACCGCTGGTGGCGCGACACCGTGGACTCGCAACCCACCGAGGCCGAGACGGAGCGCACGGCCGCCGAGGACGTCGTGATGGTAATCTACACCTCCGGCACCACCGGAAAGCCTAAAGGCGCGGTCCACACGCACTGCGGCTTCCCGATCAAGGGCGCGCAGGACATGTACCACCCCATGGACCTAAAGCCCGGCGAGACGATGTACTGGATGAGCGACATGGGCTGGATGATGGGCCCCTGGCTCGTATTCGGCACACTCACCATCGGCGCCACCATGGTGCTCTACGACGGCGCGCCGGACTACCCCGGCCCGGACCGCGTCTGGCAGCTTGTGGAGGGCCACGACGTGACGCACCTCGGCGTCTCGCCCACGCTCATCCGCGCGCTCAAGACGCACGGCGCGGCGCCCGTCCGGGAGCATGACCTGTCGGGCCTGCGCGCCATCGGCTCGACGGGCAGCCCCTGGGATCCCGAGTCGTGGCGGTGGTGCTTCGAGACGGTGCTCGACGGCGAAAAGCCCATCCTCAACTACTCGGGCGGTACCGAGATCTCGGGGGGCATCCTGTGCGGTAACTTCCTCACGCCGCTCAAGCCCGGCGCCTTCTCCGGTCCTGTGCCCGGCATGGATGCGGACGTGGTCGATGAAAACGGCGATCCGGTGCGCGGCGAAGTGGGCGAGCTTGTCATCCGCCAGCCGTGGATCGGCATGACACGCGGCTTCTGGAACGATGACGACCGCTACCTGCAGGCCTACTGGCAGCGGTTCGAGGACGTGTGGGTACACGGCGACTTCGCCGCCATCGATGAGGACGGCCGCTGGTACATCCTCGGCCGCTCGGACGACACGATCAACGTGGCCGGCAAGCGGCTCGGCCCGGCCGAGGTAGAGGCGCTCCTGAACGCGCACGACGCCGTGGCCGAGAGCGCCGCCGTCGGCGTACCGCATGAGGTGAAGGGCCAAGAGGTCGTCGCCTTCGTCGTCCTCAACCCGGGGGCCACGCCGTCCGACGCCCTGCGCGATGAGCTGATGCAGGTCGTGATCGCCGAGCTCGGCAAGCCGCTCAAGCCGCGTGCCATCAAGTTCACCGCGGCGCTCCCGAAGACGCGCAACGCGAAGGTCATGCGCCGCGTGATCCGCGCTGCCTACCTCGGCGAAGATCTGGGCGACGTGAGCAGTCTGGAGGACCCGGAGACGGTGACAGCGATTAAAGAGGTTGTGTAGCTCAATCCTGCTCCCGCCCCGATTGCGCTGCCGGACGGTCGTACGAACGCGTACCCGTTGTCCGTTCATATTATCCTCCCTCTTGCAGCGTAACGGATTGCCGCGCTGCGAACCCTCATGGGTGCTTCCTTTTTCTCCGCTGATGCCTCATTTGCTATGCCGAACCGCCTTCTTCCCCTTCTCGCATTGTTCGTCGGGCTCCTCGCTCTGCCCGCTCTCGCACAGGCCCAGCAGCCCACCGTGCCGGCTGGGCGCGCTGTGCTGACGGGCACTGTCGTGGACGCCGAAACGGGCGACCCGCTGTCCGATGCGAACGTCTTCATCGCCGTGTCTATGCGGGGGGCGGCCACGGACGCGCAGGGCCGCTTTCGGCTCGATAACATCCCGCTGGGGGCGCAGCGGCTCTACGTCTCCGTCATCGGTTACGAACCGCAGGCCCGCAACCTGAATCTCCGGGAGGCGCGGACGTACACCTTCGAGTTTGAGTTGGAGCCCACCGTCCTGGAATCCGAGGGCGTGACCGTAGAGGCGGAGCGCGACGAAAAATGGCAGGAGCGCTATGAGAAGTTCGTGCGGCTTTTCATCGGCGAAACGCCCAACGCCCAGAAGACGACGATCAGCAACCCTGAGGTGCTCGACTTCGAGCAGAAAATGGGGCGGTTCGAAGCCTTCGCCCGCGGCCCACTCATCATCGAGAACGAGGGCCTCGGCTACCGCGTCGAGTACTTCCTGAAGGAGTTCGTCGCCACTCCGAACCGCACGCGCTACGACGGGGAGCCGCTGTTCGAAGAAATGGAGGCGCCGCCAGATCAGCAAGCCATCTGGGAGGCGCGTCGGCGCGAAGCCTTCTTCGGCTCCTTTCATCATCTGATGCTTGCCATGCTAGAGGGCCGGGTGGACAAACAGGGGTTCAAACTCTACAGCCGGCCAAGCTCTGGGCGCTCGCTCGCCGGCAATTCGCCGTTCGGGGGCAATCGGCCCATGGCGGGCCAGCAGCGCTTTCCGATCGAAACGGAGGACATCCTGGAAGAAGGCGAGGTCGAAAGCGAGCGAATCCTCGACTTCAGCGGCTTCGTGGAAGTCGCCTTCCTCGGAGAAACGGAGAGCGAATCCTACAAAGCGTGGCGCGCGCAATATTCGAGCGGGGGTACGATGCGGACGCGAGCGCCCAAGTTTCAGACCTCGCAGTTCTGGCTCGAACGCGGGCCGGCCACGGTCGACTACAAAGGCGATGTGGTGGACCCGTACGGCGTCACCGTCTCGGGCTACTTTGCATTCGAGCGCGTGGCCGATCAGTTGCCAAAAGAGTATCGCCCCCGGTAGATTACGCAACGCTTACTTCGTTGTCTCTTTCGCGTTGGTGTTGGAGCAGCGGCCTTCATATTTTGATCGGCAGTATTGTGCCGCATGATCACGCATGCTGCTTTCGGTCATGGTCTGCTCCCGACGACTGGTTTTCTGCACGTGGGCCCTCGCCCTGATGGCGCTCTCGACGGGCGTGGAGGCGCAACCTGCACGTCGCGGGGCCTTCGTTGGGGCCGTTCGTGATGCCGAGACCGGGGCGCCGCTCCCCGGTGCGCACGTGTTCATCGCGGCCTCCATGCTCGGCACGACCACCGATTCTACAGGGCACTTCCGCCTTGGAGGCATTCCTCGCGGTGCCCATCGCCTGTACGTGTCGATGCTCGGCTACGAGTCGACCGCGATCGACACGCTCGTCCAGGACGCCTCCACCGACACGCTTGCGATCCGGTTGCGACCGGCGGTGCTCTCCGCCGGGGAAGTCACCGTCACAGCCGAGCGCGATGAGAAGTGGTACGACCGCCTGGAAAAGTTCGAGCGGCTATTCATCGGCACGTCAACCCGCGCCGACCGGTGCACGCTCCAGAATCCAGAAGTGCTCTCTTTCGAAACGAAGTGGTGGGGCCGATTCTCTGCGCACGCGCGGGAGCCGCTGATTATCCAAAATCGGGCGCTCGGCTATCGGATTCGGTACCATCTCAAAGAGTTCACGGCTAGCGGCGGCACCGTCCGGTGGGACGGCGAGCCATTCTTCCAGCCGCTCACGCCCAGTGACTCCGCGGAGGCCGCTCGGTGGACCGAGGCGCGCCAGAAAGCCTATGCGGGATCGCTCCGCCACTTTCTGCGGGCGCTGCTTGCCCGTCGGACGCGCGAGGAAGGCTTCGTCGTGTACCGGCATCCCAGCGACGCTTTTCGCCCCACGAGCAGCCGCTTCCGGGTCAGCGCCGATCGACTGCTCGATCCTCTCCCTGACTCAGCGCTCGCCGAGATGAATTTCTTCGGACGGCTCGAAGTCATCTACCAGCACGAGCAGGAAACCGGTCGTTTCTTGCGTTGGCAGGGCACCTACTACCAGCGTGGCCCTCGCTCCCAAACATCGCACCTCAAACTAAACGAGCATCCGATCACGATCGACGCGGACGGCGAGATCGTTGAGCCTTACGGCGCAACGGCGTTCGGCTACTTTGCCTTCGAGCGGCTGGCCGATGCTGTGCCCAGTGGGTACCATCCCCCAGATACCAGTCTCGGCCGAAATCCCCGTTGAGGACTTCTCTTGCACAGCATCCGCGATATCCCATGGCCACGCGCCTGCTCCGTGCCGCACCCCGAACCTCCCCCCGACCCGAGACAGGTCAAAATCCCCTTTTGTAAGCGCTTCCTACATCATTACAAAATCTTAAACATCCGTAGTTAATAATCCAAAAGATTACCTCTATATTCGTCTCTGACTCACTTGATGCTTCCCTTTCAGTTGGTCTGGCGTAGTTGACTACTTACCTCGTTTGCCAAACCAAGGGGCTCACGCAATCGCCGGGTATTCCCCTCTACCTATGGCTGCAACGTATCCCCATTGGCTTGCCGTCTGCATATTGGCGTGGTGCTTCGTTTCTGCGAGCCCCCATCTAGCGCGAGGACAGCATTTCACCGACTGCCTCTCGACTGCAAGCAACGCGACGATTCTCATCCCCGAAGACGTCTCGTCGCGCCTTGGGGCTGACGGCAGCGCCCTCGCCCCGGGCGATGAAGTCGCCGTGTTCACCGATGACGGCGACTGCGCAGGCGCCAGGCAGTGGGATGGGAGCAGCCTCGCCCTCGCCGCAGCCGGCTCGAACGATCAGGAGACAGCCGGCTTTGCGCCTAGGGACGCATTTAGCTTCAAGGTTTGGGATGCCTCCGCGGAAGTCACCTACCAAACGGAGGTCACGTACGAGTCGTGCGGCGCCGTCGACCCACTGTGCCGGGACGACGGCCACTACCAAGAAAACGCCCTCTTCAGTCTTTCCGAAATAAGGACGGCTGCCACCTTGCCGGTGGAACTGACTACCTTCGATGTGACGGCAGACGGCTCGTCGACCGTGCTGCGGTGGGAGACGACCTTAGAAATCGATAATGCGGGCTTTGAGGTGCAGCACCGTCCCCCTAATGCGGCGCCGGAGGGATGGACGACTGCGGGATTCGTTGAGGGCAACGGCAGTACCACCGAAACGAAGCAGTACAGCTATCGCCTCGATGACCTGGTGTCCGGCACCCACACGTTCCGCCTCAAGCAGGTAGACCGGGACGGCTCGTTTGAGTACAGCGAGTCCGTGGAGGTCGGCATTCAGATGACTACCGCGTTTGAGCTTGAGGGGCCCTATCCCAATCCCTTTCGGCAGCAAGCTACTTTTTCGCTTCGGGTGGCCGAGTCGCAGCGGGTCGATATCTTGGCGTACAACCAACTGGGCCAGCACGTGGCTACGTTGCACAGTGCCCCCCTGGAGCCCAACACCAAGCACGTCTTTACGCTCGCCGGTCAGCGCCTCGCCAGCGGGATCTACTTCATCCGCATTCAGGGCACAACGTTCAACGCGACGAAGCGCGCGACCCTTGTGCGCTGAGATTTCATCCACAGGGAGACCGTTTGTCCATCGGAGCGCACCGGGCCGACCCATGCGATCTACCCCGGCACAGCGAACACGCATGCTGGGCCACGCACCCCGCCTTCCGGCAGCGCACCACGATCCACTTCCAGATGCCCGAGGCCACCCACGTGACGCATGACCATCGGGCGCTGAGCGGGCCGGGTCATGACGCCCAGAACGCATTCTTGTGGTGATTGATGTCAGGCGGCCGGTCCTGATTGAGCACGACGCTAACGACGTCGAACCGGACGGGGGCGCCCTCAAGCCGCCGCTCGTAGAGATAGGCTTTCGCGGCGTGGACGATGTGTTCCTGCTTTTCGTCCGTGACCGCTTCTTCAGGGGCGCCAAACCGCAACCCCGATCGCGTCTTCACTTCGACAAATACGATCTCGCCTCGCTCGCCCTCCTCCCCCTCGTCGAAGCACACGAGGTCGATCTCCGCGCGCTCGTATCGGTAGTTGCGATCGAAGATGCGATACCCGGCTTGCGACAGGTATTCGGCCGCCAGGGCCTCCCCGTGATCGCCGATGTGCTTGGTCGTCATGCAATGCGTGCTCGACGGGACAGATTACGTCTCTTCGCTGGAGGGCTCCATGGATTGGGCCCACTGGGCAAGCTGTTGGATGGTGTCGGCGTTCTTTTCCTCGATGAGGGGGAGAAGCGCCGCGAACAGGCTGTCAAACACCTCAATCAGCTCGACCAGCTTCTGGATGCGCCAACACAGCGCGGCATCCCGTTCGTTGAGGTCGTCACACGAGTCGTAAGGCGCCGGCTTGAGATGATCACGGAGCTTGCGCAGGTGTTGCTTCACGGGCTCGATCTCGCGCCGCTCCCGCTCTTTGAGAATTTTGGCCGTGATGTGCCACACGTCTTTATTGGCCTCGTAGAAGTCCTTCCGGGAGCCCGCCATGTGGGTCTTCGCAATGAGGTCCCACTCGGCGAGAGAGCGCAGATTCATGTTCGCGTTGCCTCGGCTGATGTCGAGCCGCTCCATGATGTCGTCCGTGTTCAGGGGCGACTCGGAGCAATACAGCAGGGCGTGGATTTGGGCCATCGTGCGGTTGATGCCCCACGTCGAGGCCATCTGCCCCCACAGTTGGACGAATTGGTCCACCGTTTCTCGGTGCCGTGCGCCTTCGGCTGACGAGGCATCGAGCGAGGCACCCTCCGATGATTCTGAAGAACTCATGCGCGCAGCAACGGGTCAGGAAACATGCGTATTGACGACGCGGGCAGTGTAGCGGCAGGGTTCGATTCGCAGCGCCTGCGCGTTGGAATGGGCTAAGTTACCTTCACAAAGCACACATAATTAACAACATGTGCTGACCACTTTCATCCTTTTCCTGCACTGATTCTTTGAAGTTTGGTCTGTGCCGCTGTGATTCCCTCGCCTCGCTTTGTACGTTAGGGATCCAGCGACTCCGCAGATGCCCCGCATGTTTTCGCGATCTATGGCCGCTCGCCCCATTACCCTGACCACCGATTTTGGGACGCGTGACGCGTACGTTGCCGCGATGAAGGGAACCATTATGAGCATCCACCCGGAGGCTCAACTCATCGACATCACGCATGACATCGCCCCGCAGGACGTGATGGAGGCCGCGTTCGTCCTGCGCGAAGCCGTCCCCTACTTTCCCGCCGACGCGGTCCACCTCGTGGTGGTAGATCCCGGCGTCGGCACCGAGCGCCGTCCCATCGCGCTGCGCCACGGTCCACACTGGTTCGTGGGTCCGGACAACGGAATCTTTCCGCTCGTGCTGGATGGTAACACGCCCGACCGCGCCGTAGCTCTCGATCGAAAAACGGTTTGGCGCACGACCTCGCCCAGCACCACCTTTCACGGGCGCGACATCTTTGCCCCGGCGGCTGCGCATCTGGCCCGCGGCTTGGCCCTCTCCGAGATCGGCTCGCCCATCGACACCCTGAAACCCCTCCGCTGGGCCCAGCCCATCACCGACGAAGAGGGGTTGCAAGGATGGGTGGTGCACATCGATCACTTCGGCAACTGCATCACCAACATCACGCGCGATATGCTGCTCCAGCGGGCCAGCGAGGCCGGGCAAGAGGCGATCGAAGACCAAACCGCACCGCCGTTCAAGTGTTTTATCGGCAACTCGTCGCTCAGCGCGCTGCACGAGACGTACGGGCGCGTGGAAGAGGGAGAACCCTTGCTTCTCACCGGAAGCAGCAGTTTTTTGGAGGTGGCAGTCAACTGTGGGAACGCCGCTGAATTGCTCGACATTCGAAAGGGTGACGCTGTAAACATAATCTTCCAAGACGGGTCGGCCTGATCCTCCGACGGCTCCCTCTGACGCAATGCCTTCTGAATCGACCCACATCGCTCGTACCGCCCTGCTCAAACACCTGGACCGGGTGTACGAGATGGCGCGCGTTCTTGCCCCCAACGAGAAGCGCGCCTCGAAGCTGGTTGAGGCCACGTACCGGCGCGCGGCGCAGTCCCCCGCGCCTGA
>CAYFRX010000032.1:0-18067 GCA_964345515.1 uncultured Rhodothermales bacterium | reverse complement strand
GCGGTAGGGGGATGTTCACTCCGTTTCCGAAGAAACGGTATGAAGCTGGGGTTGGGCCGCGCCCCAATGGATCGTCACGCGTCGCCGGGGCCGGTCCAGGCCTGCTGGTTTACGCCGACGTGTTCGAGGACCTCACCGGGGCAGCCGGTCCACTCCGACACGTACGTGTTGCCGATGTAGCCGAGGTCGTCGATGCCCATCTTGCTGCTGAAGAAGCCGGTGGCCACGAGGTTGCGGAAGCTGTTGAAGAACTCGACGCCGGCGTCCATGCCGTCCGGTGCCGCATCGGGCCAGGCGATGTCATCGAGGAGCTCCATCCGCTGCGCTGTCGTGCAGTCCGCAAAGAGCGCATCGAAGCGCTGGAGGCACTGGTAGTCGACCCAAGCCAGCCCGCCGCGCATCGCCGTCTGCCGCGACTCCGGATCCCCGAGGAGCTCGTCGGTCATCACGTGATCGATGAATTCGGGAACGCGCGCATCCGTGGCACTGCCGGACCGATCGTCGGCGGGAATCACGAGGTCGGCCATCACGCGGACGGTGCGCATCTCGTGGTCGGTGAAGAACTGTTTCGTGTAGTCTGCCGTCGGGCGCGTCGTGCCGTCGGGCGGGGTGGCAGCCGCGCTACCGGTGCTGGCCTCTTCCGCCGTGCAGGCGAAGCTGAAGGTTGAGGTGGCTGCCATCAGGCCCAGCAGCTTCAGCGCGTCGCGTCGTTCCATGTCCGCCATGATTTCGTCGGGAGTCGGTGCGTGTCAACAGAGAGAAGCGCCGGGGGCTACAAGTTGCCCTTCTTGCGCTGGTCGATGATGTAGTCGGAGGCGCGCATCGAGAGGGCCATGATGGTCCACGTCGGATTCTTGTGCGGCATCGACACGAGCGGGCCGGCGTCCGTCACGAAGAGATTGTCCACGTCGTGCGCCTGGCAGTACGCGTTCAGCACAGACGAGCGCGGATCGTCGCCCATGCGCGTCGTGCCGGCCTCGTGGATGATCTCGCCCGGCATCGTGATGCCGTAATCCTGCTCTTCGGTCGGCATATCGCCGAAGACGTGTGCATCCATCGAGCGAAGGATCTCGCGGCCGGTCTCTTGCATGTGCTGCGCCTGCTGCAGTTCGGCGTCGCTCCAGTTGACGTTGAAGCGGAGCGTCGGGATGCCGTACTGGTCGACGGTGTCCGGATCGATCTCGCAGTAGTTCTCCTCGCGGGCCACCATCTCGCCGCGGCCGGAGAGGCCCACCATGGAGCCGTAGAACCGGCGGTAATCTTCCTTGAGCTGCGGGCCGTAGCCGCCGCCTCCTTTCGGCCGCTCGTCGGGGCCGGCGAAGGCGTCATTGTACGTGTGGATGTTGTTCATAATACCATAGCCGGGCATGCCGCGGCCGCCCCATATTTCGAAGTGATAGCCTCGCGGGAAACCCAGCCGGTCGTGCTGGTCGTGGAGCCACCACGGGATGTACACGTGCATGCCGCCCACGCCGTCGCAGTTGTGATCGGGGTCGTTCATGAGCTGCGGTAGGATGCCAGCAACCGTAGTGCCCGTAGAGTCCATCAGGTAGCGGCCCACGGCGCCGCTCGAATTGGCGAGCCCGTTGGGGTGCCGGTTCGAGGTGGAGTTCAGCAGGAGCCGGGCCGACTCGCACGCGCTCGCTGCTAGCATGACGACGTCAGCCTGCACCTTCTGCTCGCTGCGCGTGCGGGTGTCGATGTACGAGACGCCCGTCGCTCGGCCCTCGGCGTCCGTCGTCACCTCGCGCACCATGGCGTTGGTGAGCAGCGTGAGCTGGCCCGTCTCGCGCGCCGGATCGATGAGCACTGGGGGCGACGAAAAGTTCGAGTGGGTCGGGCAGCCGCGGTTGCACTGCGAGCAGTAGTGGCAAGCCGCGCGCCCGTTCAGCGACTCGGTGATAATCGAAAGGCGCGACGGAATGACGGGGATGTTGAGTTGCTCGCAGCCCTGCTGGAAGAGGCGCTCGTAGCACCGCGGCTCCGGGGCGGACTGGAAGATGCCGTCCGGGGCGTTCGGGAAGTTCTCCTCCGAGCCGAAGAGCCCGATCATGCGGTCGACGCGGTCGTAGTACGGCTTGATGTCCGCGTAGCTGATCGGCCAGTTGTCGCCGTAGCCGTCGATGCTGCGGCCGCGGAAGTCATCGGGCCCGAAGCGTAGCGAGATGCGGCCCCAGTGGTTGGTGCGGCCCCCGAGCATGCGGGCGCGGAACCACCGAAAGTCGGTGTCGCCGACGGTGGCGTACGGCTCGCCCGGGATGTCCCAGCCGCCATCGCAGGCGTCGAACTCGCCGAATGGGCGCTCCGTCGTGCTGGCGCCGCGGCGGGGCGACATGTAGTTCCACATGAGCATGTCGCTCTGGTCATTCACGTCCCACGCGGCGCCGGCCTCCAGCATAATCACGTTGGCACCGGCATCCGTAAGGATCTTCGCGGCCATGCCGCCGCCCGCACCGGATCCCACGATGCACACGTCAAACGTCTCCGAACTTTGTATATTCGCCATAAGCCTACCTGAACGGCGGTCCGTATGTAATTTTCAACTCAGATTGAATATAGACGAATCCGCCCGCATTCTCAACCAAAAGCTACGAGGCTTCGGGTAATTTTGGAAGCGGTTCCTATCTGTACCTCGTATTGCGAACCGGACCCCCTCCCGCTATTCTCTTTAAGAAGTTTACAGGCCGAAAAATTCATCGTTCAGAAAGCAGTACATGCCGGCCTGTCTGCTTCACGTGCCCTGTCGCGCTAATTCCTGATCTCATGCCCGCTTCGTCCCGACCCTCCGGCTCAGCCCTTGCGAAAACGTCGGAGCCGCGCTCCAGCACCGAAGGCACGCAGCGCGAGCGCGTGCCCACGCTTATCTTCGACGATCCGTCGCAGCTCTCCTACCAGGTCGCACGGCGCATCGCGGGCCTCGTCGATGAGCGGCGCGCGGTGGGGAAGAACCTCGTGCTGGGGCTGCCCACCGGCTCCACGCCCATCGGGGTGTACCAGGAGCTCATCCGCATGCACCAGGAGGACGGGCTCGACCTCTCGAACGTGGTCACGTTCAACCTGGACGAGTACTATCCCATCGACCCGGAGAGCCTCCAGAGCTACCACCGGTTCATGGCGGAGAATTTCTTCGACCACGTCAACATCCCCGCGGAGCAGATCCACATCCCGCGGGGTGATCTCCCGCCCGAGGAGGTGGAGCGGCACTGCCTGGAGTACGAGCATCAGATCGAGAAGGCCGGCGGCATCGACCTCATGTTGCTGGGCATCGGGCGGAGCGGGCACATCGGCTTCAACGAGCCAGGATCGAGCCGGGGCACGCGCACGCGCTTGGTAATTCTCGACGAGATCACGCGTAAAGACGCCGCCTCCGACTTCTTCGGCGAAGAGAATGTCCCCCAGGAAGCCATCACGATGGGGATCGGTACCATCCTGGAGGCGCGCGAGATCATCCTGCTGGCTACCGGTGAGCACAAGGCGCCCATCGTGCGCGAGGCCATCGAGGAGGAGCCGACGCGCCGCGTGACGGCGAGTTACCTGCAAGAGCACCGCAATGCCACGTTCTACCTCGACCGCGCGGCCGCCAGCGAGCTCACCCGCGAGAAGACGCCCTGGCTCGTGCGCGACGTGGAGTGGGATCGGCAGATGACAAAGCGGGCCGTGATCTGGCTTTCGAAGAAGCTCGACAAAGCCATCCTGCGCCTGGAGGCCGCCGACTTCTTCCGCCATCAGATGCACGGCCTCGCCCATGCCCACGACAGCATCGACGACCTGTGCCGCGCGGTGTTCGAGGATCTGCGCCAGCGCATCACGTATCGCGACCAGCTCTTCAAGGACGACACGGTGATCATCTTCAGCCCGCACCCGGACGACGATGTGATCTCGATGGGCGGCATGCTCGACAAGATCGTCCGCAACGGCAACGACGTGACGGTCGCGTACATGACGAACGGGTCCGTCGCCGTGTTCGATTCCGACGTCCGGCGGTTCCTGCGCTTCATCGAAATGAGTGGTGAGGCGCTGGGCATCGAGGGGGGCGCGGAGAGCAGCTTTGGGCAGAAGCGAGCGGAGATCCTTCAGTTCTTCGACGCGAAGGACCCTGGGGCTGCGGACACGAAGGCCGTGCAGCAGCTCAAGGCGCACGTGCGCTACGGCGAGGCCATTGCTGCCATTGAGGTGATAGGCCTCGGCGAGGAGGCAGCTCGCTTTCTCGACATGCCGTTCTACAAGACGGGGCGCGTCCGCAAAGATCCCATCAGCACAGACGATGTGGAGGTGGTGCTGGATCTGCTCAGCGAGATCCAGCCCGATCACGTATTCGTGGCCGGCGACTTGTCGGATCCCCACGGCACGCACCGGATGTGCTATAAAGCCATCAGCGAGGCGCTCGGTCGGTACACGGCGCAGCCGGCCGAGGACGCCGCCGCGATGCCCCCCGCTAGCCATGAAGGCGAGGCCGCCGGAGAGGGCGCTGCGGCCGGCGACGGCGCGCCGCAGCCCCCCGCCCCCGCCGCCCAGCCCAAGGTGTGGCTCTATCGCGGCGCCTGGCAGGAGTGGGAGGTCGACCGTGCCGACGTGTTCGTGCCTATGTCGAAGGCGGATCTCGACCGCAAGGTGGAAGCTATCTTCAAGCACGAGAGCCAGAAAGACCGCGCCATGTTTCCCGGCGCGTACGACGAGCGCGAGTTCTGGCAGCGCGCCCGCGACCGGAACCGCGGCACGGCCGAGACGCTCAACAGCCTGGGCCTGCCCGAGTTTTATGCCGCCGAAGCCTTCGTCACGACGTACGAGATGCCGTGACACGAGGAGATGCCGTGTACGAGTCGAGGAGCCGAAGAACCGAGGCATCGAGGAGGATTTATTTCCTGTCGTCATCTCTTCGCGTCCTCGTTTCTTCGATGCTCCCCCGCTTTGTTGCTGGCCGCTTCGCTCGCCTGCGATCCCTTCGCTTCCTCGCGATCGCCCTGCTCGTGCTGCTGACGGTGGCCGGGTGCACCTCAGGCCCGGAGCCCATCGACGGGCCGGGCCATCCCAGCGTCGAGGTCCCGTTCGACCCGCGTACGTACGTCGTGCAGCGCGCGCCGGAGGGAGCCCTTCAGATCGACGGGCGGCTGGACGAGTCCGCCTGGCAGGAGGCGGCGTGGACGCGCGACTTCGTCGACATCCAGGGCCCTGCCCAGCCGACGCCGCGATTCCGTACGCGGGCCAAGATGCTATGGGATGACGCGTATTTCTACGTGGCCGCCGCACTGGAGGAGCCTGACGTGTGGGCCACGCTCACCCAGCGCGACGCTGTGATCTTTCGGGACAACGACTTCGAGGTCTTCATCGACCCGGACGGCGACACGCACAACTACTACGAGCTGGAGGTGAACGCCTTCGGCACGCTCTGGGACCTGATGCTGCCGAAGCCGTACCGCGATGGCGGCCCGCCCATCGACGCCTGGGACATCCGCGGCGTACGGGCCGGCATCGACGTGCAGGGGACGCTGAACGATCCGCGCGACCCGGACGAGGGATGGACTGTCGAGGTCGCGATGCCATGGTCCATCTTGGAGGAAGCCGCGCCGGGCGGCGATCCGCCGCAGCCGGGCGATCAGTGGCGCGTCAACTTCTCGCGCGTGCAGTGGCGGACGGTCGTGGACGACGGCGCGTACCGGAAGGAGCGCGACCCGGACACCGGCGAGGCGCTCGACGAAGACAATTGGGTGTGGTCCCCACAAGGCGCGGTCAACATGCACATGCCGGAGCGATGGGGACTCGTCCAGTTCTCGACCGTGCCCGCTGGATCGTCGGCTGAACCATTTCGGCCCGAGGCGAATCAGGACGTGCGCTGGGCGTTGCGTCGACTCTACTACCGACAGCGCCAGTTCTTCGAGCAGCACGGCCACTACGCCGACCAGCTCTCGCTCCTGCAGGCCAATGAGCTGACGGTGGAAGGAACCGACTTTCGACCCCGTCTCGAAACGACGGCGAGCCTGTACGAAATTACCGCGCCGGGGCGCGATAGCACCCGCCTGCACATTCGTCAAGATGGCCGCGCATGGACGACCTCAATCGCCAAATCCGTGCGATGACGGGTAGGACGGCGAAGGGACGCCGTCGGCGAAAAAGCGTGCGGCTGAGTTTTTGCGGCGGCTTTTGGCGGGGGTGGGAGCCCGCCCGGCGCCGGTCCCATCGCGGAATCCCCGAATGCAGGCGCTATTACCTTTATCCAAATCTCGCATGTCGAACTTCGTAGGCGACCGTTAAGTTGAAAGCTGTCCCCATCGCACGCCCTCGCTGCACGCAACTATCCTCCCTATGCAACGCCTCCATGCCTTCTGTTTCCTGATTGCCTTCACACTGATGGGGGGCGCCGTCGGATCGGCCGCTGCCCAGTCGCCGGGCGCTACACCCCCCGCTCCCCGAGCGGATGCCGACCACTGGGCCGAGACGCAGCTCGCCCAGATGACGCTGGACGAGAAGGTGAGCCAGATGTTTTCGGTGTGGGCCAGTGGCCACTTCCAAAACGTCGATGAGAAGAGCTACTGGCAGCTCGTCGACTTCGTGGAGGAGTTTCAGGTGGGGGGGGTTATCTTCGGGCCCGGTGAGCTCATGGCGCAGGCGGTGCTCACCAACGACTTGCAGCAGCGCGCGGCCCGTCCGCTGCTCGTCGCGCAGGACATGGAGTGGGGGCCGGGCATGCGGCTGGATGAGGCGTCGACGTTCCCGCCGGCCATGGCCATCGGCGCGACGCGCACGCCCGAATACGCCTACCTCGCGGGATACGCGACGGCCCGGGAGGCGCGCACGCTGGGGACGCATCAGGTGTACGCGCCCGTCGCCGACATCAACAACAATCCCGAGAACCCGGTCATCAACATCCGCTCGTATGGTGAGAACCCAGAGCTGGTCGCGCAGATGACGTCCGACGCCGTCCGTGGGCTGCAGATCGGCGGCGCCATCGCGACGGTAAAGCACTTTCCCGGCCACGGCGACACGGGCACCGACTCGCACCTCGACCTGCCGGTGATTCCCTTCTCGCGGGCCCGGCTCGACACGCTGGAGCTCGTCCCGTTCCGGGCGGCTCTCCAGGCCGGCGTCGAGAGCGTGATGACGGGACATCTGTCCTTTCCGGCGCTGGAGCCCGACTCGACGGTGCCGGCCACGCTCTCGCCCATCATCACAGAAGGCCTGCTCCGCAACGAGCTCGGGTTCGATGGGCTCGTGGTGACCGACGCGCTCGACATGCAGGGCGTGACGAAGAACTTTGGAGCGGGGGAGACCGCCGTGCGCGCCATCGAGGCCGGGACCGACATGCTACTGATGTCGGAGGATCCGTACGTGGCGCGCAAGGCCATCCTGGACGCCATCGAATCGGGCCGGCTGTCGGAAGCGCGGATCGACCGCTCCGTGCGGCGCATCCTCCAGGAGAAAGAAGAGATGCAACTTCACCACGGTCGGCTTGTGAGCATGGAGGCGGTGCAGACGTACGTGTCGCAGCGCGCACACAAGGTATTGGAAGACGAGATCGCGCGTGAGTCGATCACCTTGCTCCGCAACGACGGGGACCTGCTCCCGCTCACGCCGCCGGATGGCCGGCGGGTGCTCGTCGTCACGCTGAATGACAGCGAGAACCCATACGTGGGCAACACCTTCATCCGCGAGCTGCGCGACGGGCCCTCCATCGGCGGCGTCGCCGTGCGCCGCCTGCATTCGAACTCGGACGCAGAGGACTACGACGCGGTGATTGCCGACGCGACGCGGTTCGACGTCGTTGTCGTCGCCTCGTTTTTGCGCGTGCGCTCGTGGAGCGGGCGCATCGGATTGCCGGACGAGCAGGCCGAGTTTCTGAACGAAATCACGCAGGTGGAGACCCCCGTCGCGCTCACCGCGTTCGGCAATCCGTACGCCGTGATGTCGGTGCGCCACCTGCCGACGGCCTACCTGGCCGCCTACGGCACGCGGCGCGCGTCGCAGCAGGCTGCGGCGCAGGCGCTCACGGGGCAGACCGGCACGCCGGGCAAGCTGCCCGTCACCATCCCCAACCGCTACGGCTACGGCTCAGGGATCCACCTGGAGCAGGTGTCGCCGCGCGTAGACGCGCCCGAGGCCATCGGGATGGACGGCCGCCAGCTGTACCGCATCGACTCGCTGATGCACGATGGCATGCTGAACAAAGCGTTTCCCGGCGCCGCCATCGCGGTGGGGCGCGGGCAGACCATCACCAAGCTCGACGGCATCGGCTACTACACGTACGAGGCAAAGAAGGAGGTGACCCCGCACTCGCGCTACGACCTCGCCTCCCTCACCAAGGTGGTGGCCACGACCACCGCCGCGATGAAGCTTTACGAGGCCGGCACGCTCGACCTCGACGCGCCGGTAGTCGATTACCTCCCGGAGTTCGGGCAGAACGGCAAGGAGGCCGTCACCATCCGCCAGCTGCTGGCGCACGCGTCGGGGCTCAAGCCGTACCTGGCGCCCGAGGAGCGGGGGCCCTCACCGCAGGCCGTCGTCGACACCATCATGGCCGAGCCGCTGCAGTACGAGCCAGGGACCGAGTCGCGATACAGCGGCCTCGGGATCATCACACTCATGCAGATCATCGAGAAGCAGTCCGGGCAGGACTTCGCTACGTTCTGCGAGGAAGAGATCTTCCGGCCGCTCGGCATGTACAGCACGGGCTTCCGGCCGGTCGATCAGGTGGACGAGTCGATCGTACCGGCCACGGACACGACAGGGACGCTCATTCAGGGGTTCGTGCACGACCCCGTGGCGCAGCACATGGACGGCACGTCGGGCAACGCGGGCCTCTTCTCCACGGCCGAGGACCTGGCCCGCTTCGCCACCATGCTGGTGAACGACGGCCGGATCTACGGCCGGCCGTTTCTGCAGAACGAGACGATCGACCTCTTCACCCGCCGCGTCGATGACGTGCCCGGCAGCACGCGCGCCCTCGGGTGGGACACGAAGAGCGACGAGGGGTACTCCTCGGCCGGCGAGCGCTTTGGGAACCAGAGCTTCGGCCACACGGGCTACACGGGCACCTCGTTTTGGGTCGATCCCGAGCAGGATCTCTACGCTATTCTACTGACTAATCGCGTGTATCCGGACGATACGGACCGCCAGATTTCGCAGTACCGGCCTCAGTTTGCCGATATCGTGTACCAGGCGCTCATCGCACCGCCGGCGCCCATCTTGCCCGATGCCCCGCCCTGCTACCACAGTGCCCCCGTCGCCGCCCGCGAGGCGGCCGACTGCTCAGGCACGGCGAACGCATCCTCTGGTGTGCCCTCCCCGTCACAGGTCGGCGGCCGATGACGTGCTGCTGCCGGGCTCGGAGGCCGGGGACGCGTTGGCTTCGTCGGCATGGCGCGCGGCAAGGCGCCATTCGCGATCGGTGCGGTGTAGCCACAGCGTACAGGGGCCCACGTTCCAGCGGGCGGCTTGGTCGAGGGCGAGGGAGGCCGAGCCCCACCACGGGGTGTGCACGCCGTCTGAGGCGGTCATGCTGGGCACGAAGGGTGAGGGGAGGGGGGAGGCGCGAGGGGGGAGGCGCATCACGACGCCGCGCCGCCCATCGTAACGGCCAGCAGCAGCACATGCTTGGCGGTGCGCATCATCGCCGGGATGCTCGCCCACTCGCCGGGCTGGCCGCGCTGCCCGCCGCGATCTCCGCCGAGGCCAATGGCCGGCGTTCCGCCCGCGATGGCAATGTTCATGTTCGACGAGCCGGCCGGATAGGGCGCCGGGTCTAGCCCCAGGTGGCGCGCAATCGCGGAGGCGGTTTGCACGAGGTCGGCGTCTTGCAAGCCGGGAATCTGGCCGCCGGGGATGAGCGTCTCGGGGACGCGCTCAAACTGGATCGTGGTCTCGTCCTGCACGTCACGCAGGATCGAGTCGACGGCCTGTTCCATGTCGTCGATCACGGCCGCATCGAGCGAGCGCACGTCGAGCGAAAACCAGCTCTCGGACGGCTTGTGGTTGAAGACGGATCCGCTCTCGATGATGCCGACGTTGAGCGCCGTGCGCTGGTTGGCGTGGCGCTCCGGGTGCGGCAGTTGCAGGATGCGGTCTACGGCGCGGCCGATGCCTTGGTTCACGTTCGGGAGGCCGCCGCGGAGCGTGTGGCCGGGCGGTCCGGTGGCTTCTACGCGCCACCAGTGGATGCCGAGCGCCCCGTAGCTGATGCGCGACCCGTCGCCCAGGATGTCGACGAAGGCCACGGCCCGATCGCGGTACTGCTCGTACACGGTCTTCATCCCCACAAGGCCGGTTTCCTCTTGGGCCACGGCGGCAAACACGAGGGTATGGCGCGGCTGGAGGTTGGTGGCGACGAGCGCTTCCGCCGCGGCCAGCATGGCTGCCGTGGTGGATGAGGTGTTTGTGCCAGGGCCTACCACGCGGTCCCCGTCCACGTACGGCGGACGGTCGGCGGTGCGCTGGTGCTCGGCCACGGTGGCCAAGTCGTCGAGCGTCGAGATAAAGACCAGCACGCGGTCCGAGCGGCCTGGGAGCACGCCGATGGCGTTGTTCACCGAATCGACGCGCGCAGCTGTTAGGCCGATCCGTTCCATGAGGGCGCGGACGGCCAGGGCGCGCTCGCGTTCCTGCCCCGACGGCGCGGTGATGCCGCCGATCTGGGCGAGCCGATCGGCCGTCTCCGTCGTGTGGTCGTCCACCCGCTGGAGGGCGCGCTGCACAACCGGATCGTCCAGCGCCTCCGGCAGAGGCCGTTCGTGGGATTGCGCGAAGGCCGCGCCCGCGCCGATCCAACAGCCGCTAACTAGAACGATAAGAGCACAAAGCCGGCCATACGCCGTGGGCACGCAGGGCATGATGTATCCGAGGGCAAGGTGGGGGAGAATAGCGACATCCGCTTTAAAGGTAGAAGTCGCCAGCGATGAACACAACCAACGGTGTGCTGGACAATCGGCACCGCCTCCGATATCATGGAGGAGAACTCTTCGCCCCTCGATCAATCGATCCACCAATATCGATCCACCAATTATGGAATACCGACACCTCGGACGCTCCGGACTCAAAGTCTCTGCCTTATCCTTCGGTGCGTGGGTCACGTTTGGCGACCAAATTGACGAAACCGTGGCCCGCGATTGCATGAAGGTCGCCTACGACGCGGGTGTCAACTTCTTCGACAACGCCGAAGCCTATGCGGGCGGCGAGGCGGAGGTGATGATGGGCAACATCATCCAGGCGGAAGGCTGGACGCGCTCCAACCTCGTCGTCTCGACCAAGATCTTCTGGGGCGGCGATGGACCGAACGACGTGGGCCTCTCGCGCAAGCACGTCATTGAGGGCACCGAAGCCGCGCTGGATCGGCTGCAGATGGAGTACGTCGACCTCATCTTCTGCCACCGGCCCGATCCGGAGACGCCCATCGAGGAGACGGTCCGGGCCATGAACTACGTCATCGACCAGGGCATGGCCTTCTACTGGGGTACGAGCGAGTGGACGGCGGAACAGATCCGGCAGGCCTACGAGATCGCCCGCCGCGAGCACCTCGTGCCGCCCACCATGGAGCAGCCGCAGTACAACATGCTCCACCGCGAGAAGGTCGAGCGCCAATTCAAGCCGCTCTATCGCGATTTTGAGCTGGGCTTGACGACGTGGAGCCCACTTGCCAGCGGCATCCTGACGGGCAAGTACAACGACGGCATTCCCGAAGGGAGCCGCCTCGACCTCGAAGGCTACGAGTGGCTCCGCAAGCAGCTCGAAGGGGAGGCCGGCGAACGGAAGCTCAAAACGGTCCGCCAGCTCACGGCGCTCGCCGAGGACGAGCTCGACTGTACGATGGCGCAGCTCGCGCTGGCGTGGTGCATCTCCAACACGGACGTGAGCACCGTCATCACCGGCGCCTCGCGGCCCGAGCAGGTGGAGCAGAACATGCAAGCCCTGGAGGTAGCGCACGCGCTGACGCCGGATCTCATGGAGCGGATCGAGGCCATCCTCGACAACAAACCCGACCCCATCCCCAACTGGCGGTACATGTGACTGCGAAGGGGAAAGGGTATGGGAGTGTGGGCGTAAAGATGATCCGCCACACTCCCCGCGCACCCAAACTCTCATACGCAGTTACTGCATCGGCATGCCTTCTAGGGCTTCGCCGCCTTCGTACTCACCGCCGCGGTTGCGGCGCTGTTGGTTCTGCTGGCCAAAGTTGTACCGCAGGCTGACCTGAAGGGCCTGCGCGTTGAAGTCGCGCTCGAACGTCTGATAGTACTGCGACGACTCGCGCCACATGTTGAAGCCCATCGTGTCGAAGAGGTCGCTCGCGCGCACGCTCAGGCTGGCCCGGCCGTCCATCAGGTCGCGTTGCACGGCGAGGTCGGTGCGGGTGAAGGCATCGATGTAGCCGCCGGGCACGTCCATCGGCGAGCGGTAGAACTGCGACAGCTCCAGCTTCACGCCGGTCGGCAGCGACGCTGTAGCCGAGAGACGCGTGGAGTACCCGAGCGCGCTGCTCGACAGCTCGCTGTTCACGTTGCTCCCGTCCGTGTCGCGCTGGTACAGGTTGAAGCTGCCCCGCGTGCGCAGCCACTGGTCGAGGCTCAGCGTGCCGATGAGTTCCACGCCGTAGGAGTTTTCCGTCGCGAAGTTCTCGAACGTCGTCAGCGTCACGCCGTCATCGGTGAGGCGCTGGCTCCAGCTGATCGCGTCCACCGTGCGGCGGTAGTACGGCGCGAGCTGTAGCGTGTACGCGTTGGCGATGTGGGCGTAGCTTACCTCGAAGGCGTGCGTGTACTGCGGGTCGAGGTACGGATTCCCGACGCGGCGCGACGTGGGGTCGTCGTAGTCCCCGAAGGGATTGAGTTGCCACGTGTTGGGGCGCCGCACGCGCTTGCTGTAGCTCAGCCGCAGCGTCTGCCCCTCTGACGGCGCGTACGTCAGGAATGCGCTCGGATAGGCGCTGAAGTAGCGGTTGTTGAACGCTTCGCCCGTCGTCGTCAGGTCGAACGTCGTGTAGACCTGCTCGACCCGGACGCCCACCTGCGCGCCGAATTGGCCCAGCTCGCCACCCAGGATGCCGTACGCGGCGTGCACCTGCTCGTCGTACGTGAACGTGTTGTTGAGATTCACATCGGCCTGGAACGCATTCGACGTCAGGTCGAGCGACTCGGAGTAGAACCGGTTGTCCATCCACTCCATCTCGCTGTTGAGGCCGGCTTCCATGCGGAGCGCCTCGCCGAGCGGGCGCATGTAATCGACCTGCGCTTCGAGCTCACGGCCGTCTTCGGTCTGCTTCACGAGTTGCTCCTCAAGGATCGTGTTGTCCACGGTGCCGTCGGCCATCAGCAGGTTCTCCGTGTAGCGATCGACTTCGCTTTCGTCTTCCTGCTCGACGCTAATCTCAGCCGTCAGCTCGTGCGATCGGGGGGCCACCGTCCGCTGAAAGGTGAGGCGGTAGTCCATGTTGAGGTCATCGCCCGAGCCATCGGTGCGGCGGGCGTAGCGGCGCATCAGGGCCTCCGTCGCATCGAGCTCGGAGTACGTGTTGAGCGTGCTCGTGCCGCCATCGCGAAGGCTGACGAGGCCCGAGACCGACAGCGTGTTCAGGTCGCTCAGCCGGTAGTCGATCGTCGTGTTGAGCGTGTTGGAGAGGCGGTTCCGCTCGCCGTCCGTGTCCTGATCGAGAAACGTCATTGGTTCGAGGTAGCGGTTCTCCCGGAACTGCGAGCCGGTGCTCTCCCGCTGGCCCTGACGCAGCCCGTAGTTGACGAAGAAATTCCACGGGCCGGTGCCAAAGTGCACGTTGCCCGAGGCGCCGTAGTCATTATTCGTGTCCGCGTTGATGCTGATGCCGCCGCCGAGCGTCTGGGTTTTCTCCTTCGCGAGCACGATGTTGATGATGCCGGACATGCCTTCCGGGTCGTAGCGGGCCGACGGGTTGGGGATAACCTCCACGCGCTGGATGGACGCCGCCGCGAGGCCGCTCAGGAAGCTGGCGAGCGCCTCACCAGTCATCGGAGCGGGGCGGCCGTTGAGGTAGATGGCCACGTTCTCGCTGCCCCGCAGGCTAATGTTGTCATCGATGTCGACCTCGATCGACGGAATGTTCGACAGCACGTCGAGCCCGGAGCCGCCGGCTGTCATCGGTTGATTCGCCACGTTGTACGACGTCCGGTCGATCCCGACCTCGACGAACGACCGCTCGGCCGTGACCTCCACGCCGTCCAGCAGCTCCGTATCTTCCTCCAGGGCGATGACCCCGAGGTCCACAGCGCGGTCGTTTGGCGTGAGCTGGAGATCCGAGAACGTACGGGTCCGGTAGCCCACGAAGCTCACGCGCAGGTAATACTGACCGGGGCGGATGCCTTCGATCGTAAAGGTCCCGTCGTCGGTGGTGATGGCGCCGGTCACGAGGCTGGAGTCCGCCGCGTTCCACAGTGCGGCCGTGGCCGACACGATGGACGCCTCGGTGGCGGCGTCCACGACGGTGCCGCTCGCTGCGCCGCTGGAGGCGCGGGTGCCGGCCTGCTGCCCTCCGCGGTTTTGGGCGATGGCGGAGGAGGCGACGCTCAGCGTGAGGAGCGCCACCAGCAGGAGACGGGTAAAAGGCGAGAGGCTCGACATGGATTTCGGACCGCGATGGTGTACGAGAAGCGGGTTTGTCAACTTTGTGCGGCCGTTATAGGTGGGTGGAAAGGACGGGATTCCATCCAATTCGCGAAATGCACTGGCTCGTTACGAATTGCACGTTGGGATTACGAGTGTCCGCACCTTGACGCCGCGGATGCGTACTTGATACCCCCGCAAAGCAATGAACGCTACGTGCCGTCACTCGTCTAACCAATCTATGGGAAACAACACCGACACTGTGCATGTGCTAGGGCGAACGATGCCCAAAAGCCGCCGATACTGGCTAGAGGCCGGGCTCGTCGTGGCCTTCTGGACGCTGATGGCCGTCCTGATGGTGAGCAGCCGGCTGCTGGACGCGCGCCGGCCGGATCCCGAGCCGCGGTTGCTGCACTTTATCTTCTTTCGCTCGTACCTGTGGGCGATCCTCACGCCGCTCATCTTCTGGGTGAGCCACAAGTTCAGCATCGAGCGGCCCGACTGGCCGATCCGCGTGGGCGGGCATCTGTTCGTCGCGCTTTTCGTGGGGGCGCTCGTCGACATGATCGGCGACGCCTTCGTGTTCTACTACGTGCAGCCGTCTTGGCTGGAAGAAGGGGCAACCTTCGACGCGCTGGAAGATCTTTTCGAGCTCAACTTCCTGTTCGAGTTTGCCATCTACCTGGCGGTGCTTACC
The DNA here is from genome assembly GCA_964345515.1 of uncultured Rhodothermales bacterium. GTDB lineage: Bacteria > Bacteroidota > Rhodothermia > Rhodothermales > Salinibacteraceae > JAAAPH01. The sequence continues at coordinate 2,817 of CAYFRX010000032.1, read as the reverse complement.
GCTGGCTTTGCGCGCGACTATTTTATGCGCTATCAGGAGCGGCAGCGAGAGGCCGCCCAGCTCCGCGCCCAGACGGCCGAGCTGGAGGGGCAGTTGGCCGAGGCACGCCTGCAGGCCCTCCGCATGCAAATCAACCCCCACTTCCTCTTCAACACGCTGCACGCCGTCTCCACGCTCGTCGAGCGCGACCCGGGCGGCGTGCGCCGGATGATCGCGCGGCTGAGCGAACTGCTGCGCTACACGCTGGAAGAGACCGACAGGCAGGAGGTGCCGCTGGACCAGGAGCTCGACTTTCTGGACGGCTACCTGGAGATTCAGCGCATCCGCTTCCAGGGACATCTTAAAGTGGAAAAAGACATTCCGAATGAAACGCGGAAGGCGCTCGTCCCGAACCTGATCCTGCAGCCGCTGGTGGAGAATGCCATCAAGCATGGTGCAAGCCAGATCGAGGAGGAAGGGCGCCTCCTGATCCAGGCGCGGCGCGCGGGCGACCGCCTGCAGGTGAGCGTGCACGACAACGGGCCGGGGCTCAGCGCGGGGGCTGGGGACGGCGCGCCGAAGGGCCTTGGGCTGCGCAACACCCAGGAGCGCCTGGAAAGCCTCTACGGCGACGACCAAGAGCTGGTGCTCTTTCCCTCTGAGAGCGGCGGCCTCGTGGCCCGCATCACGGTGCCCTTTCACACCAGCACCGACCTTCACACCGCTGAGCTCCCCGAGCGCGCATTCTCGCATCGTCGTGAGTAGCCCATTATGAGTGACGACAAAATCCTCCGCGTTCTCATCGTCGACGACGAACTGCTGGCGCGGCAGCGCCTCGAAGATCTGCTGCAGGGCCGCGACAAGGTGGAAGTCGTGGGCGTGGCCGACAATGGGCAGAAGACCATCGAGGCGATCCGCACGCACGACCTCGACCTCGTCTTTCTCGACGTGCAGATGCCGGGCAAAAACGGGATCGACGTGGTGGACGCGATCGGCCCGGAGCAGATGCCGGCCGTGATCTTTGTGACGGCGTACGACCAGTACGCGCTCAAGGCGTTCGACGTCGCTGCCCTCGATTACCTCTTGAAGCCGTTCGACGACGAGCGGTTCGAGCAGGCCCTGCAGCGCGCTCGGGAGTTCATCACGCTGCGCAAGGTCGACGAGCTCCGCGATCGGCTGGCCACGCTGCTCGATGATGAAGAGACGCCGTCCGCTGCCGAGCCGTCGGAGGAGACCGAAGCTCCCCCCAGCTATCTGGAGCGCATCGCCGTCGAATCCCGCGGGCAGGTGCGCGTCGTCCCCGTTGAGTCGATCGACTACATCACGGCCAGCGGCCCATACGCCGAGCTTCACGTGGGGGACACCGCGCACGTCATCCGCGAGCGGATGCAGACGCTTGAAGATCGACTCGATCCCGCGTCGTTCATGCGTGTCCACCGTAGCACCATCGTTCGCCTGGACGAGATCGACGCGCTGCTGTACAACGCCGGCGGCGATTACGCCGTACGCCTCAAAAGCGGCGAGCGCCTCAGCGTCAGTCGCGGCCGCCGCGACGAGCTGGAGGAGCGGCTGGGCCTCGACGAGCTGGACTGATGCCGCAGCATGGTTCGCCCTCCAGCCTGGAATGGGAGGGCGAGCGACCCACGCGCTGTGCGCAGAACGGGAGCGCGAACCAGGAAGCAGTGTAGGGAAATACCCGGCAGGCGGCTCCGTAATTTCCTGACGCGGCAAGCCAATTCCGGCGTACAGTAGCACGGCCTCTCGGCACGTACATTGACGCTCCGGATGTCCGTCGTCCCCTTTCAGTTCTGGAGATACGCCGCGTCATCTCGATCTGCGCCGCACGTATACAAGCGACCACCGACTGGGGAGGAATGCCATGAAATGCCGATTCAGAGGACCGTTTGCCGATCGCGAGAAGGAGCGCCTGGAGCAAGCGGCTACCCGTTATGAGCATACGAAGACGACCTCGACCGCGTCGTCGTGGTCGTTCGTCCACTTCAAAACGTCCTATAAGGGCTCTCTATACTGGGGCGTGCGCGCCGACGATGGATACATGGTGAAGGCACGGACCGCTCACGAATTAGCCGGCGCCGTTGATGCCGCTCGCGCGGAGAGCCTGCGCCGGCATAGCCGTGCGCTCCGGCAGACCGGCCGCGCCGTCAGCCGGTCCATGCAGTCCCCGGGTGCCGCCGCGCGCGAGTGAGGCGGAAACCGTCTGCAGGTGGAGCCGCGGGGTTACTCGAACGCCCCGAGCCGGCGCACCAGCGCACGGACGAAGGCGTCTAGGGCGCCTTCGTCGGGCGCCACCATCCAGATGACAAGCACAGCGCCGTAGAGCTCGGCCTCCAGGTGCGTCGGCTCCGCGCGGGATTCGGCGTGGGCGGAGTATACCGATTGGATCACGTTGGCTGCATGCTCTGCTTCGTGATAGGTCGCGTAATCGTACGATACGCCCTGCCACACCTCGTCCGTCTGGGCCGGGGGCGTTTGGGCGCGTGCCCCGGAGGGCAGGTGCAACCGCACGGTGCCGCGCCCCCGTGTCGCCCGGTTGAGCGCATTGAGCAGCTCGATGGCGCTATCGAGCGTGGATTCGCGGGAAAGGACGTTGGACATCATGCAAGGGGCAACTCAGTGAGCCAAAGGCAAGGCAGCCCAACGAAACACAAAAACTCGTCCCATCCCTTTAAATCCGCTCTGCCGGCGCCTGAGGGCGATGCGAAGCGTCTCGAAAGCGGACAAAAGCTCCGCCGACGTTAAAAAAATTCAGGGCGGAGATTTTTACCTGCTCGGACCAGACGCAGCGCACTTCCCGGTTCTCGGATGCCGTAGCGCTAT
>CAYFRX010000031.1:0-18236 GCA_964345515.1 uncultured Rhodothermales bacterium | reverse complement strand
GGCAGATCCTGCTCGCCCGGCGGATGGGCAAGACGCGCATCATCGCCGAGACGGGTGCCGGCCAGCACGGCGTGGCCACGGCGACGGTCTGCGCCAAGTTCGGCGTGGAGTGTGTAGTGTACATGGGCGCCGAGGACATGGAGCGACAGCGCCTGAACGTCGAGCGGATGGAACTGCTCGGCGCCGAGGTGCGCCCGGCCACGAGCGGCAGCCAAACGCTGAAGGACGCCACGAACGAGGCGATCCGCGACTGGGTATCGAACCCAGACGACACGTTCTATATCATCGGCTCGGTCGTCGGCCCCCATCCGTACCCCATGATGGTGCGCGACTTTCATCGCGTCATCGGCGACGAGACGCGGCAGCAGCTCCGCGAGGTGGAAGGCCACGAGGTGCCGGACGCCGCCGTGGCCTGCGTGGGCGGCGGCTCGAACGCGATGGGCCTCTTCTACCCGTTCCTCGACGACGACGTGCGGCTCATCGGCGTGGAGGCGGCCGGCGAGGGGCTCGACGGACGCCACGCAGCCACGCTCTCGAAGGGCTCGCCCGGCGTGCTGCACGGCGCGATGAGCTATCTGCTACAGGACGACGCCGGCCAAGTCGAGCTGGCCCACTCGCTCTCCGCCGGCCTCGACTATCCCGGCATCGGGCCCGAACACTCGCACTTGAAGGACATTGGCCGCGTCGAGTACGCGTCGGCGACCGATCAGGAGGCGCTCGACGGCGTGCAGCTCCTCTCGCGCACGGAGGGCATCATCCCCGCGCTGGAGACCGCCCACGCCGTCGCCGTCCTGCCGGAGCTCGCGCAAGCGCTCGGCCCCGACGGGGTCATCGCCTTCAACTGCTCGGGCCGCGGCGACAAAGACATGACCACCATCGCGAAGCACGTTTGACTGCGTGTGGGCGTGTGGGCGTTTGAGAGTGTGGGTGTCTCAACGCCATGCCACCCGCTCCCATACACCCACACCCCCAAACTCCCAGGCTCAGAACCATGTCCCGACTCTCCGACACGCTTGCCACCCCCCGCGATCAGAATCAGAAGGCGGCGGGCCTTTTCCTCACGAACGGTTTCCCCAACCCCGACGACACGCTCGACGTGTTGCACGCTGTCGATCGGGGCGGCGCCGATTTCATCGAGCTCGGCATGCCATTCAGCGACCCGCTCGCCGAGGGGCTGCCTATCCAGCGATCCAGCGCGCGCGCCCTTAGCCACGGCGTCGAGATGGCTGACGCCTTTAGTACGGCCGCGCAGTTCCGCGCCGAGAGCGACACACCCGTCGTGCTGATGGGCTACATCAACCCCCTGCTGCGCTACGGCATGGAGACCTTCTGCCAGGACGCAGCCAACAGTGGGGTTGACGGGCTCATCCTGCCGGACGTGCCGCCCGAAGAGAGCGGCCTCATCCGAGACGCAGCCGCTGATGCGGGGCTCGACCTCATCCTCCTCATTGCGCCCAACTCCTCCGACGAGCGGATTGCCCGGATCGACGAGCTGGCGGCGGGGTTCGTGTACGCCGTGTCGGTGACAGGCCTCACCGGCTCAAACATCGATGGGCGGCCCGGCGTGCAAGCCTACCTACAGCGGGCGCGGTCGCTCGTCCAGCAGAACCCGCTGCTCGTCGGCTTTGGCATTAAATCGCACGAGGATGCTATGCGGATGAGCCAGCACACGGACGGCTTCATCGTGGGCTCGGCGCTCATCGAAGAGGTGGAACGCCTGTGGGACGACTCGGCACACTCCGCCGCCGAACGTCTCGACGCAGTCGCTCAGTTCGTCCGCGCGCTTACGCAAGGCCCGACCGTCGCCGAGGGGGCCTCCGTCTCAACCGGAACCGCCCCCTCGTCGTAGCATCGAAGGGAGCAACAACGAACCGGTTGCATCGTTTATGAGTATGGTTATTTCCGCCATCAACCCGCTCGACCATGTCATACGTTCGCGCGTTTTATGACCTGACAGATTGGCGAGTCCGCCGCGCGTCCCGTTTCGCCCTGTTTGCCGGTTTCGTTCTCCTGATCGGCCTCACTGGATGCAGCAACACCGATTACCGGCCGCTTGCCTCGGGACCCGAGGGGCAAGTGACCGTGGTGATGGACAGCACCCGCTGGAATGGCAGCGTGGGCGAGGCCGTGCGTGCCAACATCGCCCCGTACCTAGGCACCTTGCCGGCCCCCGAGCGGGCCTTCGACCTCAAGCAGATCAGCCTCACGTCGGAGCAGGTCTTCGAGAACGTGAAGACGCAGAAGAACGTGGTCTTCATCGCCCCGCTGAGCGACTCGACGCGTGAGGCCTCCTTCATGCGGACGCGCCTGTCGCCCGAAGCCGAAGAAGCGGTGCGCGAGGGCCAGACGGCCGTCGTGGCCAAACCCGATTTGTGGCGGCGGCAACAGCGCGTGTTCTTCGTGACCGCTTCTTCTCCCCAGGGCATCATCGGCGCGCTCCAGAACGAGGGCACGCGGATCCGCGATTCGTTCCACGACATCACGCTCGTGCGTATGCAGGACGAGATGTTTGAGAAGGAGCGGCAGCGGGCGCTCGAAGACACCCTCATGCAACGCCACGGCTTTGCCGTCAACGTCCAGCACGACTACCGAATCGCCGTTGACACGACGACCGCGGACCGAGGCTTCGTGTGGCTGCGTCGCATTCTGTCGGACACGCGGCGCGGGCTTTTCGTCTACTATGAGGAGAACGCCGACCCGAGCCAGCTCGCGCCCGAGTGGATGTACGCCACCCGCGACTCGCTGACGAAGCGCTATCTGCGCGGGAACGTGGGCGGTTTTGTGAAGATCGACTACCGGCGCCCGCTCAACACCCGAAATCGGGACTTTCTGGATCGGTACGCCTTCACCACCCGCGGCCTGTGGTACATGGTCGGCGAGAACGAGGACGGCGAGTTGTTCCAGTACGGCGGCGGTGGACCGTTCGTTAATTACGCCTTCTACGATCAAAACCAGGATCGCATCTACATGATTGACGGGATGGTCTTCGCTCCTGGCTACGACAAGCGCTCGTTCCTCCGCCAGATGGAGGTGATCGCGCAGACGTTCCGGACGCGGGCGGGAAGCGCCTCGCAAGCCGTCGCGGCCCGCACGGAATAGCTTCGTTCGCCCGATTCCGTGTCATGCGCCATGCTGCTCACGTAATTAGCGGACTGCTGCTCTGTCTCGGCTTGTGCGGAGCCTTGACGGCGTGCTCGTCTTTTTCGCCGCAGGAGCCGCCGCTGGCTGATACCACACTGATCGACGTGCTGACGGAGCTTCATCTGGCGCAGGTGCGCGTGGACACGTACGAAGACACCACCTTCGTGGCCCTGCGCGACTCGGTCTTTTCTCACTACGGCGTATCGTCGACCCAGTTTGACCGCGCCCTGAAGTACTACAGCGAGCGGCCGAGCGCATACGTCTCCATCCATGAAGCCGTGCAAGACAGCCTGGAGGCCGGGCGGAAACGCCTGCTCCGGTGAGTGGGCTCACGCCTCCACGTCGGGCCACCGGTCGATCAACGCCTGGCCGCGCTCCGTCACGTCGAAGGTCTCGTTCAACGGATCGGTAAGCCGCAAGTAGCTCTTTTGCACGAGCCAATCGAGCAAGGCGTGCATCCGATGTGCAGGCGGCGTGTCCTGTCCTTGCGCCCACTCCACGCGGGGCGTGTTGCGGGCCACCTGACGCATGATGTGGCGCATGAGCGGTTCATCCGCTGGCGTGATGGTAGGCGGCCGGTGCCGACCCAGACATACGTCGCAGGTCCCACACGGCGGATCGTGTGCTTCGCCGAAGTACGTAAGCAGAAAGTGCCGCCGGCAGGTCACAGACCGGGCGTAGCGGAGCATGTGGCGAAGTCGCTTCTGGGCGCGGCGGCGGGCCTTCCGTACCGCCGTGTCATCCACCGGAAAGGCTTGGGAGCGTGGCACGGTGAGGTCGACTTGCAAAGCCGCACCCGGTGGCCGCCACTGGATGACATCCTGCTCCTGCAGAAACTGGAGGCCGCGCAGCAGGCGATCCCGCTCCAACCCGGTGCGGCGCTCCAGCTGACGCAGATCCGCCCGCCACCACGCACCAAACGCGTCGGCGTGCACGGTGCGGAGCAGGGCCTGAATGAACCGTGCAAGCGCCCGGTTGGCACGGTTGGCCGCGTACCGGCGCGTCGCCTCGGCCGATTGGTCGAAACGGATAAACCCGAAATGCCGCCGTGGGGGGATGACCTGCCACGCCTCTTGCCGTTCAAGCAATTCGATGGCCGTGCGAATCTTACCGCGCGCAAACCCGGTCAGCCGCCGGACCGCTTCCTCGTTGACCACGACCGGTGTCTCCGGCTGGGAGCCGAGCGGCACTTGCCCGACGTTGCACACGGCATCGTACACGGCCTGCGTCTCGGCCGCGCTGGGATGCGACGATTCGATCAGCGCCTCTTGCGTTTCATCGTCGGATGAATGGTAGAGGAGCACGGCATAGGCACGCCTGCCGTCTCGCCCCGCCCGGCCGGCTTCCTGGTAGTAGGCCTCCACGGAGGATGGGGGAGCGACGTGGATCACAAACCGCACGTCTGGCTTGTCGATGCCCATCCCGAATGCATTCGTCGCTACGATCAGGCGTGCGTCCCCATCGAGCCATTGCGCCTGCGCGTCGGATCGCGCGTCGGATGGCAGGCCACCGTGGTAGCCCACCACCCGCTCGCCTGCATCTTTCAGATCCTCCACCCAAGACTCGACGCCGCGCCGCGTGGCGGCGTAGAGGATGCCGCTTCCATCGACGGCGTCCAACACGTCGCGCGCCTGTGCCCGCTTGCTCTCCGTCTGGAATACGGACCAGACGATGTTGGGCCGGTCGAAGCCGCGCACGATGCGCACCGGGTCGTGCAGCTTGAGATGCGTGACGATGTCGCGCCGCACGGCCGGCGTCGCCGTGGCTGTCACGGCGATCGTAGGTGGCTCGCCAAGCTGAGCTCGGGCGTCGGGAATGGTCAGGTAGGCCGGCCGGAAGTGATGCCCCCATTCGCTCACGCAGTGGGCCTCATCGACGGCGAGCAGTTGGACGGGGAGCCGCTCCGCGCGTGCCTGAAACAGCTCCGACTCGAAGCGCTCCGGCGCGACGTACAGCACGTCGTATTGGCCGTGCTCGGCGTTCGTCCAGCGCTGGTCGACTTCGTGATGCGGCAGAGTGCTGTCGATGTAAGCGGCTGCAATCCCCCGTGCGCGCAATCCGGCGACCTGATCGTGCATGAGGGCAATGAGCGGCGAGACGACCAGGGTGAGCCCCTCATTCAGGAGCGCCGGGACCTGGTAGCAAATCGACTTGCCGCCGCCCGTGGGCATGATGGCGAATACATCGCGCCCATTGAGTACGGCGTTGATGGCTTCGGCCTGACCGGGCCGAAAGTCCGGATGCCCCCAGTACCGGCGCATCACGGCCTGGGCTTTTTCGTGCTGAGCAGTCATGGACATCGAAGAGCGGGGGCGGGACGTGACGCAAAGAGGGCCGACCGGTTCACAACGTACCGATCAGAACGGGTGATTCCGTTGGTTAACATTATTTTAACACACCAAAAAATCGGCTCTCATCCGCTATGATGCCCTCTTTGAATGGTAGTCTGCATAATGTGGTATTTTTCTTTCGATTGTACGTTATGGTTCTCGGATTCGTGTGTCTATGTGAGCGACAATTCTTTTGAGGCCTTCCTTCACTTCTTTCGGGTCTCATTTGATGGTGGGGCAGCCGGCGCAGCACTCCTGCGCCGGCTGTTTATATTTGGGTGTTCCGCAGCGCCTGCACGCTCAACCCTCCAGAAAGGCCGACCCGGTGAACTACGCGCTTTCCCTCCTGTAGAGTAGGGGTGGTTCACCTCTTCGTATCGCGCCTCGTCTTTTACAACGTCCCGCTGCTCGCATGGCTACGCCGCGCGTTTCCATCATCATCGTCTCGTGGAACGCCCTCCCCCTCCTGAAGCGCTGCCTGCCTTCCGTCGTCGCCACCACCTATCCCAATCTCGAAGTCATCCTCGCCGACAACGCGTCGACGGACGGCTCCGCGGCCTGGGTACAGGCGCAGTATCCCAGCGTCAAGGTCGTACGCCATCCTGAGAATTGGCTGTTTTGCAAAGGGAATAACGCGGCCGTGCCTCATGCGACAGGCGACTACATCCTCTTTCTGAACAACGACGTCGAGGTGCCGCCCGGATGGCTTCAACCGCTCGTCGATGCGATGGAGCAAGATGCTACCGTCGCGGCAGTGCAGCCCAAACTGCTTCAGTACGAGGACCGCCGCCAGTTCGAATACGCGGGGGCGGCGGGCGGATACCTCGACCGGCTCGGCTACCCCTTCGCCCGCGGTCGAATCTTTTTCACGAACGAGCCGGATCGCGGGCAGTACGATGCGCCGCGCGACATCTTCTGGGCCACGGGGGCTGCCATCCTGCTGCGCCGCACCGCGCTCGACGACGTCGGGCTGTTCGACGAGCGGTTTGAGATGCACATGGAAGAGATCGACCTGTGTTGGCGGCTCCAGCGTCACGGCTACCGCATTCGGTCCGTCCCATCCAGCACGGCCTACCACATCGGCGGCGGGTCGCTCCCCCGAGGCGACGTGCGGAAAGCCTACTACAATTTCAGGAACAGTCTGCTGATGCTCTACAAAAACTTGCCGGCGGCCGCGTGGCGGCGTGTCTTCCTGCAACGCATCCCGCTGGACCTGGCGGCTGCCCTGCGCGCGGTGGCGGCGGGCCGGCCGCAGGAAGCGCTCGCTATCGGCCGGGCCTACCAGGATGCGCATCACTTACGCCGCCACTACACAAACGAACGCCCGTCTTCCTCCCGTTCCCCGGTCCTCCCATCCTATCAGGGGTCGATCGTGTTCGACTACTTTGTACGGGGCCGCCGTCGCTTTCAGGACCTGCCGACGACGCGCTTCCAAGCGCCCTATCGGTCCTGAGACGTAGACGTCCGCTGCCGCTCGTTCCATACGACGACGCCCACTGCCCCGAGCACCACGAGCATGCCGGTGATGGCGAGCGCATTGGGCACCTCGCCGAACAGGACGAACGCCAGCGCGGAGGAGCCCACCGGTTCCAACAACGCGAGCATGCCCACGAGAGCGGCCGGAAAGTAGTGGAGCGCATAATTGAACGACCCGTGACCGAGGATCTGCGGTCCGATCGCCATGAGCAAACACAGCCCGTAGAATCCGGCCTCGTACCCGAAGAGCGGTACGCCGCGCATCCATGCGGCGCCGAGCGTCGTCAGGGCGGCGACGCTGTAGAGCGGAAACACGTACGCGAGCCACGAGACCTGCTGCCGCACGACGCGCCCGATGAGGAGGTACAGACTCGCGAAGAGCGAGGCGGCGAGAGCGAGGCTGTTGCCCCACAACGGGTTCGGCCCCACGCCCACGCCACGCGCATCGCCGACGCCGATGAGGGCGGCCCCCACCACGGAAACGCAAATAGCGGCGACCGTCGTCCACGACAGGCGCTCGTTGAGCACGATAAAGCCCAGGACGACGAGGAAGATGGGGCTCGTGGTCACCAGCACGGAGGCGCTGGCCACGGTGGTGTGATACAGCGACACGATCCATGCCAGGAAGTGCACGCCCAACAGCACCCCGGCCCCTACGATGAGCGCGATGTCGCGCCACGAGAAGGCCCGCACGGCAGGCCGGATGCGCCGCCAGGCCACCGGCGCCAGCAGCAGCACCGCGAGCGTCGTCCGCCATACGGCCACCGCCACTCCGGGGGCGGCGCTTGCCCACCGCACGAGAATAGGACTGAATGTAAAGCTGACCACGCCGAGCCCGAGCACGAGATACAGAAACACCGGACGCTGACGAGCCACGGATCAGGCAGTGGATGGTAGATACGGTCGCAGGAGTTCGGCAGCAGCGGGCGGATCAGTCACGAAGCCGAAAACGCTCCATGTCTTCCACCTTCTTGATGTCCCGTTCAATGCCACGCCGGGCCAGATAGTAGAATCCGTACGCCACGATCGGAAGAAGGAGGGCGACGATCTGAGCCGCATCGTAGCCGCTGGGTTGGCGCACGTCGAACCCGCCGCTCATGAAGAAGCCGCCGTAGAGCGCAACGAGGAGCAGGATGACGATCATCTGGGCGCCCAGGACGACCGTGCGCTGACGCTGGCGGGCGCGATACAGGAAGATGGCCCCTGCTCCCACGGCGATGGCGACAGCGGTGAGCGCCGTGACGGAGGGCGTGAACCACGCGTGATCTGTCGCCGCCCGGCTACTCCAGATGGTATCGAAGAAGAAGAGCGCACTGAGCGCAATCATGCCGAGAACCAGATACAAGGACTGGATGCGCTGAATCATGGATTTTGGACCTACTGAACAATAGGTGGCTTCGACCGATGTATACGTCCGCCCGCTACGATGTGCCGGCGAGGGTAGCGACCCGGTCCACGACCTGATCGGCAAACTCGGACGTGGACGCAGTGCCACCGACGTCCGCCGTCAGGCATGCGCCGTCACGGTACGTGTCCGCAATCGCCTGGTCGACGGCTTCCGCGGCGTCGGCTTCGCCCAGATGCCGCAGCATCATGACGGCCGACCGGATCAGGGCGGTGGGGTTAGCCACGTCGAGCCCGGCGATGTCCGGCGCACTGCCGTGCACAGCTTCGAAGACGGCATAGTCGTCCCCGATGTTCGCGCCGGGCACCACACCCAGCCCGCCAACGAGCCCGGCCGTCAGGTCACTGATGATGTCGCCAAACAGATTGGTGGTCACGATGCAGTCGTACTCGCCCGGATTCATCACGAGCTGCATACACATGTTGTCGATGATGCGATCATCGAACGTGATTTCTGGGTACTCCTCAGCGATCGAGCGGCCAATGTCGAGAAACATGCCGGAGGTGATCTTCAGAATGTTGGCCTTGTGCACGAGCGTCACACGCTCCCGGCCATTCTGCCGCGCGTACTCGAAGCAGAAACGGATGATGCGTTCTGAACCGCGCCGGGTGATGCGCGCAATCGAATCGGCGATTTGCAACCGCTCGTCAAAGTTTTCGATGCCCGAATAGAGCCCTTCAGTGTTCTCTCGGAAGGTAATGAGATCCACCTTGTCGAAGGGGGTCTCGACCCCGGGTAGCGAGGTGCAGGGTCGCACATTGGCGTACAGATCCAGTTCTTGCCGCAGCTGCACGTTCACGCTGGTGAAGCCCTTGCCCACCGGCGTGGTGATCGGCCCCTTCAACGCGACCTGCGTGTTTCGGATCGAAGCCGGCACGTCGTCAGGCAGCGAGGCCCGTTCGGCCTCGACAGCGCGCGTCCCGATGATGCGGTGCTGGTCCCACTCGAAATCGACCCCGGTCGCCTCCAGCACCTGTACGGTGGCCGTGGTGACCTCAGGGCCGATGCCGTCTCCCGGAAGTAGCGTGACGTGGTGAGCCATGATGGGTGGTTCGGTGTCCGTGTAGAATGAAGCCGAGTGCGATATCAGGGGGAACGATCATAAAAAAAGCCCTGCCGAGGCAGAGCTTTTTTGTGGAACGCGAAATGAGGCTATTCACGAACTCGCTTCACGAGACGCCGAGTAATTGATCCGCAGCGTGCCCGCCTCGCGCAGTTCCTGCTGCACCTCGTTCACGACGCGCATAGGCGACTCACTGTCGACCTTGAGCGAGACGATCAGCTTAGGCTGTTCCTGCAGCTTGCTGTACATGATCGTCCGAATGGCCGCGCGGTTCTCGATGAGCGCATCGTCAATCTGGATGGCTGTCTCGCCGCTGTTCTCGCCGCTCTTGAGCGGCCCAACGTAGACGTACGAGATCAGGCGCTTCTGATCAATCTTCGTGAGCGCCTCCGCTGCCGGCAGACGCGTACGCACCTGGATGTCCGTCTCTCGGAGCACCGTGGTCACCATGAAGAAGATAAGCAACATGAAGATGATGTCCGGAAGCGACGCCGTTGTGATCGACGGGTCGGTGTCCGACGATTTCTTTTGAAAGTGTTCAGATGCCATGACGGAAGTGTGGTCGTATTCCGATGAGTGAGTTTCGTGTGCGGCAGGGGCTACTGACCCAGATCTGGCTCAGCAATCGAGATCTGGGCGCCAATCATGTCCCGAATGAGATTGTCATCCTCAGGTCCGAGCGACACCCGATATGCATTATAGCTCGGATAGGTCTGTCCCAGCCCCGCCGATTCGCCGTTAGGCAGCTGATTCGAAGTCGCGATGCCATCCCAGATCTCACGGTACGCCATCCAGACCTCATCGAGCACGCGGATGTACGTGTCGTAGTTCGTCTCCGCACCGGTCTTGAGCGAGATCACGGCCTTGTCCGGGCTCACGGCGTAACTGGCATCCTGGCCGTAGTTGAGCACGTGCGTCTTGACCTCGTCGCGGATCTGAGCAACTGAGGAGATCTCGCCTTCGAGGAGCACTTCGCCTTGGTCGTTCACATTTACTGTGAGCATGTTGCGCTCCTTGACGGGCGGCGGATCCTGATCCTCCAGCTTCGGCGGCAGCGTCATCCCAATGCCGGTGTCCACGTTGATCGTGGTCGCCACCAGGAAGAAGATAAGGAGGAGGAAGGCGATGTCAGCGAGCGACGCGGTATTAATTTCGGCCTCGTCGCGTTCGCGTTTTTTGTCGAGCAGTCCAGCCATGATATCAGCCTGTAGACGGTGCGTGGTGATACTGAGGAGTCAAACCTGCAAGGGCCCTGAACGGTTCAGGTGAAGAGGCTCCGGACCCCGGAGACCAGTAATCCGAGGATCGTGAGGCCGAACATGACGAGCAGCGTCGTCATCGCGGCCTGCGCCCAGGTGTTCATCACCATTCCGAGAATGCCCAGAATGATGCCCGGAATGATGAGAATCGCGACGGAAAGCGGTTCAACCTTTCCATAGGTCAGGTTGCGAAGGCTGAACACCCCCATACTGAGGAGTCCGAGCCCCGCCAGAATGAGGGCTGCCCAAATGGCGTAAGGAACGATGGTTTCCATGTGAGTTCAGCGGTCAAGAGTGGGGAAATACCGAGCCAGCAAACGAAGGAAAGCTACCCCACCGGACGGCGCTGACGCCGCGGCCCGTCGGGGCAGCCATCGTCCTTCCCGCTAGGATTCCGAAGAGGAGCTTTCGCCGAGCGACTCGGGCGCCTCTTTGTCGCCCGTCACCGAGCGGCCTGCCTGCAAGAGCACGAGCGAGTCAATCAGCTCGATCGATGCATCTTCCATTTCGACCACGATGCGGTCGATCTTGGACACGGCGTAGTTGTAGAAGAACTGCAGGATGACCCCCACAATCAGTCCGAAGGCCGTCGTCAAGAGCGCGATCTTGATGCCGCGGGCCACTAAGCTCGGCGAGATGTCACCGGCCTGCTCGATGGCATCGAACGCCTCGATCATACCAATCACGGTGCCGAGGAATCCGAGCATCGGAGCGATGCTGATGAAGAGCGACAGCCAGACGAGGCCACGCTCCAAAAAGCTCATTTCGATGGAGCCATACGAAACCACCGCCTTCTCGACGGCATCGACGCCTTCGTCGGCGCGGAGCAAACCGGCCTGGAATACGGAGGCTACCGGGCCGCGCGTCTGAGCACAGACTTCTTCGGCCGCGGAAACGCCCCCCTCATCAAGGGCTTCCTTTACATTGTTCAAAAACTTGCGCGTGTCAATATCGGCACGGTTGAGCGTAATGATGCGCTCGAAGGCAATGGCGAGTCCGATAATCAGGCAGATGAGCACCGGCCACATAAACTCACCGCCCTCATTAAAGCGCTGAACCAGCGCATTAATCACATCACCGCCTCCCTGTTGGGGGAGCATCAAAAGCAGATTTACCGTCAACGAATTAAGCATGGATGGCTTCCTCCACACGAGGGGACTAGTTAGAGGGTTAAACGACTCTGGTGGGCCTACATCTCAGGCTTGTTGGTACCGCTCGCGGCGAACAGATTGGGTTGGGTGCGTCTGCTCACCCGGCGGCGGGGAACGGCGAAAAAACGATTCAAACGTTCCCGCATCCGGAAAATATATCTAAATAATTCCAGCCGCTTTGTCAAAGACACCATGTCACAAATGTGCGATTCATCGCATGGGCCCTCCCAAATGCGGCTCGATATCGACCCTCGGCGCGCCCTTTCGTCCCCTGCCCTCCACTATTGGCGTAGTCCGGAACAGGACTATCGATGAATTACGGGGTAGCAACCGGATAACGGACGGCAAGCGACTCGGCGTCTGGCCACCTCTGCAAAGCTTTCGTGAAGACAGGGTCAACCTGGAGATAGACCGGATACCACTCCGACCGGCCAAATAAACGCTGGGCCAGGTGGGCTTTGATGAACACTTTCATCATCGCTGGCCGATCACGGAGCGTGCGGCACGTCACCGCCGTTTCCGCCGTCGCCGTCGTCACGACGTCCGACGTTGCGCAGTGACCGTTTTCTCGCGCATGGGCGAGAAAGGCTTCGTATTGCGCATCGTCCACGCGGTACTGTTGTACGAACGCCTCCGCTCGTCCCCCCCACTCGGCCCGCAGGCGCGCGCTGTGCCGGTCGAGCCAGTGCCGGGCGAACGCGCGGATGGCCTGCGCCTGCTCAAACCGCTGCCGGATGCTGTCCGTACGGGCAGTAATCACATAGTCGGGCATGATGCCGCCGCCCCCGACCACCGTCCGTCCCGCATCGGTCTGGTACCGCAGCGAGTCGGGCGCGGCGGCAATGACGTCGCTGCTGCTGTGCAACGTATCCCCGACGCGCACGCCCGCCTTGGCGTGGTAATATTCTGCGCGGCCTGCCTGGTACGGCGTCTGAATGAGGCGCCCCGATGGGGTGTAGAATCGAGAAATGGTGAGGCGAAGCGCGCTTCCATCGTCCAGGCGAAATTGCCGCTGCACCAGTCCCTTCCCGAACGTGCGCTCGCCCATGATCAACGCCCGGTCGTGGTCTTGCAACGCCCCGGCCACGATCTCGCTGGCCGAGGCCGACCGGTCGTCCACCAGCACGATGAGCGGCTGATCTTCGAAGGCGCCTCCGCCCGTCGCATAGTTCGACTGGGTGTACTCGTCGTGCCGGCTTCGCGACGAGACGATGAGCTGGTCCTCACTCAAAAACTCGTCAGCGATCCGAATCGCCATCTTCATGAGCCCTCCGGAATTGCCCCGGAGGTCGAGGATGAGTTGCTCCATGCCCCGCCGCTTCAGCCGGGTGATGGCCTTGATAAACTCTTCGTGGGTTGTGCGCGCGAAGCGGTTGATCTTCACGTACCCGGTGCGCTGGTTCGCCATGAAGGCCGCGACCACCGTGCGAAGCGGGACCTCGGCGCGCTCGACGCGCTTTTCGAGCAGGGTGGCCCGCCCCGGGCGGCGGACGAGCAATTGGGCCGTCGTTCCCTTCGGTCCCTTGAGGGCTGACTGCACGTCGTCGTGCGAAAACCCAACCGTGGAGGCGCCGTTCACGGCTACGATGCGATCCCCCGACTGCAGGCCGGCGTCGGCACTTGGCCCGCCGGGAATCACCGTGAGTACGGACAGCGTATCCTGCCCGCTGAGCCCGTCGATCAGCTCGTACGTGATGCCGATGCCTTCGAACAACGCGTTGAAGGCCTCACTCACGCGCTGCATCCGCTCGGCGCTGATGTAGAGCGAGTGGGGATCGAGCGGTTCCAGCATGCCACGGACGACACCACTCGCTAGCGTCTCGGTCGGCACCTTCTCCACGTAGTGCGTCGAGGCTGTGCGATAGGCCTCGCGCATCTTCTCCAGCGCGGCGCGGACGGATTCATCGGGTCTCGATTGCATTCCCAGGACGAGCCCGACCCCAATGCCGATGGTGAGAAGTGCAAATCCGCCGAGCGAAAGAAATGTCTTCTGGCGCATAGACTCCACACGGATAGCCAGTCGTTCAAGCCACACTACTGATAAGCCCAGGTTGTGGGATCGCTCCGATGTGGCCCCGTGACCGCCGACCATGGACGACAGACCGTCAGCATGAGCGAGGTTTCGCGGTCCACCGTCTGCAGTCCGTGGTCGTATTCCGCCATAAACGAAGAGACACAACTTGGGTTACTGATAGTGTAATACCGAATGGGGCGAGGCTTGGTTCTCGTCTTGTCCTCCACCTCCCTCTGGAGGACACTTTCTGTGTACACAGTGAACGGGGGGTCGGTTGCTGCGTAAATGCCATGGCTCGGCGGTACTCCGCCTGGCCCTCCGCTTCTCCTCAGCGCTTCACTTGACTTCGCAGTTTGCTCGTCCATGACCAACAAAGAGATTGCTCGTGCCCTCCGCGAAACAGGGGCCCTCATCGAACTCACCGACGGCAATCCGTACCGCGCTCGTGCCATGCAGGCGGCGGCGCGCACGCTGCGTGGCCTGGACGAGGACGTCGTCGATCGGTTGCAGGCTGGAACGCTCACGGACATCGATGGCATCGGCGACGGACTGGCGGCCGACATCGAGGAGCTGATCGAGCGCGGCTCGTTCGCGTTGCGGGATGAGCTGCTCAATGCCGTGCCAGCCGGTCTGCTCGACGTGTTGCGCGTCAAAGGACTGGGGACGAAGAAGGTTCGCGTGTTGTGGGAGGAGCTCGGCATCACCACGCTGGACGAGTTGGAAGACGCCGCGCAGCGCGGAGCGATTAAACAGCTGGATGGCTTCGGCGCGAAGACACAGGCCAACATCCTGGAGAACGTCAAGCTGCTCCAGCAGTATAGCGCCCGTCGTCGCTACGCCGACGTGTATCGCGACGTTCAGCCGCTGCTGAGCGCTCTCCGCGCTCTGGACGACGTGGTGGAGGCAGCTCCGACCGGCGCGCTGCGCCGGAAGCTGGAAACGATATCCGAAGCAGCGCTGATTGCAGCCAGCGATGCCATCGACGCGGTCCAACAGGCCCTGGCTGATCAGGGGGTCGAGACGGCAGCGCATGACGAAAACCACGCGACACGCCTCGATGGGACCCTGCCAGACGGCCTGCCCCTGCATCTCTGGGTGACGTCCCCTTCCCGATTCGGCACGGTCCAGTGGGTGAAGACCGGTTCCGACGCGCATCGCGAGACGTTCGCCGCCACCTACGGCACGCCGGACCTCCACGCCGACGAGGCCGCGGTGTATGCCGACGCGGATCTGCCGTTCATCCCCCCCGAGCTCCGGGAGGACCGCGGTGAGTTGCAAGCCGCCGCGGACGATGCGCTGCCGGCGCTCATCACCGTGGACGACCTGCAGGGCACGCTCCACAATCACTCGACGTACAGCGACGGCGCGCACTCCCTGCGCCAGATGGCGGAGGCGGCGCGAAGCATGGGCTACGCATACTTCGGGATCTGTGACCACAGCCAATCGCTCACCATCGCCAATGGCCTCCCGCCCGAGCGCGTCCGCGCTCAACAGGCCGACATCGAGGCGCTCAATGACGAATTCGCGGCGGACGACGGCCCGCCCTTCCGCATCTTCAGCGGCATCGAGAGCGATATCTTGAAGGATGGATCGCTGGACTACAGCGACAAGGTGCTGGCCGCCTTCGACTTTGTGGTGGCCAGCATCCACTCCGGCTTCAGCATGAGCACCGAGGAAGTAACGGAGCGGCTGGTACGCGCCATCCAGAACCCTCACACGACGATCCTCGGCCACGCGACCGGCCGGCTGCTGCTCGTCCGGGAAGGGTACACCATCGACCACGAGCGTGTGATTGAAGCGTGTGCGGCCCACGACGTGGCCATCGAGCTGAACGCCAACCCGCACCGGCTCGACATGGACTGGCGCTGGATCCGCTCCGCTGCCGAGCAGGGCGTGCTCATCTCGATCAACCCTGACGCCCATGCGACCGATGAGCTGCGCCACGTGCGCTGGGGCGTGGCTGCAGCGCGTAAAGGCTGGCTCACCGCGGATCAGTGCCTCAATGCGAAACCGCTCGACGCCTTCACCCATTGGCTTGAGGGCCGTCGCGTGTCCAGCACGGCCTAATCTCCACCACGTCTCTTCCTCCCACGCCGGTACCTGAGCCCCCGTGAGTCGTGCGCTGATCGTCGTGCTGCTGCTGGTCGTCCTCGCTGCCGGGGGCAGTCTCCTCGCCTGGTACTTTGCGTACGAAGTGAACGACGCGCCGCCTTCCGCCGCGCCGGTCGCGCACCTCGCCGAACCAGCGTCCATCGCATGGCAGGCCAACGGGGTGGCCCGTATCACGGCCGCCTCCCTGTCCGATGCCGTCGCGGCGCTTGGCTACGTTCACGGCACGCAGCGCACGTGGTCGCTTGCCCTCTGGCGCCAGACGGCGCTCGGCCGGCTCGGTGAATGGTTTGGGCGCGGGATGGTGCCCCTGGATCGCCATGCGCGCCAGCTCGGCCTCGGGCCCCTGGCTCAAGAGGCCTACGCCCAGCTTCCCGACTCCACGCAGCGCCTGCTGACGGCGTACACCTCGGGAGTGAACGCCGCGCTGGACGCGGGCGCGGCTCAGCAGCACGACGAGCTGTTGCTCCTGGATCTGGCTCCGGCGCCCTGGCAGCCCTGGCATTCGCTGGCCATCGAGCGCCTCGTCGGGTGGCTGGCTACGTCGCCCCCGGCGGACTCGACGATCTCCGCCTCCACGGCGGCGGTCCGGCGCTTCGTTGCGGAGGACGCCACGTTTCGCCATTGGCTGCACGTCCACGGGCTGGAGCGTAGCATCGCCTGGGGCGTGCGCGGCGCGCAAGGCCCCGTCCTCTTTCAACGACACGTGTACGGCACCTCGGCGCTCCCGCTCGTGGAGGCGGTCATTCTCGACGTGGCGGGCGAGCCGGCCTGGATGGGCGCCGCCCTCCCCGGCACGCCGTTTCTGGTGACAGGCCGGTCGGGGCGAGGCGCCTGGTCGACGCTCCTGCACAGCCCCATGCGCCTTACGCTCGCGCCGGTCGACTCGTCTGCGCTACGGACGGTGCACGAACGCATCCGCTTCCGAGATGGCGGCGAGACGCTGTTCACCACCTCACGAGCCCCGGGCCAGCTTCCGCTGGGCCCGCCGGATGCCCGCCCTGTTCGTCCTGGCGCGCTGCCCGATACGCTCTCGGCAGCCGATTCGATCGCGGCCGTCGACTCCATCCGCACGCCGCGCCGCTCGGTCTGGCAGGTGGAGTGGACCGGCCTGCGCCCCGTCTCGGACGCCTCGGCGTGGCTCGCGCTCCCGCACCGCCCGGCGCCACCGTTCACCCTGATGAGCGGGCGCGGCCTGCACCTCGACCGCAATGGCACCTGGACCGTCGTGGGCGAGCCGCCCGTCGTCGCCCGTTTCGACAACGGGATGCTGGTCGGCCAGTCGCCGTGGGCGCAGACGCAAGCGCGAGTGCTCCGCACGCAGCTTGACGCTCCGCCCTCGGTCGAAGCCCTCAGCGCGCGCGACTCTAGCACCTGGGCCGCGCAGGGCGCCTCCAGTGTGCTGCCGTTTCTCCTTCGCACCGAGCCGCCGGACACGCTCCTGAGCGAGGCCGTCACCTACCTTCGCAACTGGGATTACGCGTACGATCGGGCCAGCATCGGGGCTTCCATCTTCGAGTCCTGGCTTCGCGCCCACCGCGCGACCACCGACTCCCTCCCCTTCATCCGCACCCCCGCGCCGCGGACGCTGCCGGAGGATTCGCTGGCCTACGTGCAGTGGACCGACTCCCTGCGCGCCGACTCGCTGCGCCGGAGCCGGCAGCTCCAGAGCACGCTGCGACAGGCTGTTGACTCGCTCATGAAACAGTTCGGCCCCGATCCACGGCGGTGGCGGTGGGAGCACGTACGGACCACTCCCCGTTATTTTCCCGTCTGGTCGGCCGACTCGCTCGTGGGCCGCGACCTCGCGGGCCTGTCGAACACGCGCTACGCGGCGGTCGAGCGGCCGGGACGCGGCCATCCGTCGACGCTGTCGGGGGGCACCTCTCTACTCGACGCCGCGCCGGCGCCGGCCGCCGCCTGGGAGGGATGGACGTCAGCCGCCCCCGCCGCTCCATTCATGGCCCGCCGTCCCCGCATGTACATCGACCGTTTTCTGGGGCGCTACGCGGCGCCGGATCGCCCCCCGCCGCCTTTCGCGCTCCGAGACGATACGGCGGCCACAGCAACGACGCAGCTCCGCCCGTCCCCGTAATACCGTTTCTCTCGAAACGGAGTGAATCCCCCTACCGCTCTATCACAATTCCTTCCTGGATGCCCTGTTGGCTTGATACCCTGTTGGCTTGGTCCAACGGGGCGCAACCATCAAGGCGGTGAAGAATCGGCTACCGGCGCTCCATCTCCGCTAAAATCTTCGAAACGCCCTCCCTCACGGCGTTCGGTTGGTC
>CAYFRX010000030.1:0-18546 GCA_964345515.1 uncultured Rhodothermales bacterium | reverse complement strand
GCCCTCCAGCGAGGCTTCCTCCACCTGCGGGAGCGGCTCGGGCAGGAGCGCGTCGTAGTTGTCAGCAGCCAGGAAACCGACCTCGGTGAGGTAGAAAATCCCCGTCAGCGCGATGAGGAGTGTGAAAAGGAGCCCCCAGATACCGGCGCCCTTGTGGAGGTCGGACCACAGCAGGCGTTTGCCCTTGTCTCGCCGCAAGGTGACAAGCTGTTTGAGCCAGCCTTTGTAGAAGAGAAAGCCGGTCAGCGCCGAAAAGAGGAGCGGTAGCGACATGAGGGTGACGAGGACGATCCCGCGGTTGCCGTCGAAGAAGCGCCGATGGAAGGAGCGGAAGAAGCGCTGCGTATTGAAGAAGCTCGTCGAGCCCTGCAGTTCGCCCGTGTACGGATTGAGGTACACCTTGCGCGTCTGCCCGTCAGGGAGAGCCACGTACGAGATGGCGGTCCCGCCGGACGGGGCGTAGGCCGATCCCGGCACGTAGATGCCCAAGTTCTGGCCGTCGGGAAAGGCCTCAGCCACCGTCTCGTGCATGGCTGTCCAATCGTACGGCGTGTCCTGCGCCTCCACCTGATGGCGGCCGTCAAGCAGCCAGTCGATCTCGTGCGAAAAGACGGCGACCGACCCGGAGAAGCAAACCACGAACAGCAGCAGGCCCAGGTTGAGCCCGACCCAGCCGTGCAACCGGAACAGCGTCTTGCGCCAGTTGCCCGACGGCGCCTGCAATTTGCGACCCTCGGTCGTTGCATTGGCAGGTGGTATCGAGGGTTTCTTCGTGGACGCCTGCTGCGGAGAAGAGGCGTCCACCGTGTCCGACGGGGAAGAGGGCATGGCGAGCAAAGAATTAGCGAAGTACGCGGCGGGTAAGGCCGGGATGGATCAGAACGTGTAGCCCACCTTCAGCAGGGCCACGCGCGGCTGGCCAGGAAAGATGCGCCCGAAGCTGTACCCACCCGTCCAGTACGTCTCGTCGAGCAGGTTCTTGACGGTAGCGGTGATCTTGAAGTTGTTCACCGTGTAGAACACCGTCGCGTCGGCGACGAAGTAGCCGGGCAGCTGAAGGGTGGGCTCGAAGGTGTTGCGCTCGGTGACGAAGTGGCCCCCGCCGCCAACGCCTAATCCGGCGATCGGTCCCTCAGCGATGGTGTATGTGCCCCAGAAACCGCCCATGTGCTCGGGGGCGTTTTCCTTAATCTGCCCCTCATCGGTGGGGTCGTCGGCCTCGGTAATCTCGGTGCGGTTGTAGGCGTAGTTGGCCGTCAGCCGCAGCCCCGTGACGGGCTCGCCCGCCAGCTCCACCTCGACGCCGCGTGAGCGCTCCTCGCCGCGCTGCTCCAGCAGGTCCGGGTTGCCTGGCTGATTCGCGCTCACCAGCACGTTCTGCTTCGTGATCTGGTATACGGCCGTCGTGGCGGCAACGCGCCCGCCAAAGAGTGACGCCTTCGCGCCGCCTTCGTACAGGAAGCTCGTCTCCGGATCGAAGGGGCCGCCGGTTTGCGGGTTGAGCAGCGTGCTGGCCGACTGCGGCTGGAAGCCCTTGGCGAACGTGCCGTAGACGTTCACCGCATCGGTCGCGCTGACGACGAGCCCCACGCGCGGCAGCCACGCGCTCTGTTTCACCGTCTCGATGTCGCCGTTCTGTGGGAGCAGGTCGCGGTACCACTCGCGCCGCAGCGATAGGAGCGCCTGCATGCGCTTCCACTCCAGCTGGTCTTGCACGTAGGCGCCGTACGTCCGGGCGCGCGCTGGTTCCTCCAGCCACGGCTGGGAGAACCAGTTGGCCACGTAATTCGACGGGTTGCGGCCTTCGATCGTGCGCACCGGGTTCGTCAGGCTGAAGTTGCCGACGTTGCCGCCGGGCGTCTCTGCGCCGTTGGGCAGGGTGAAGTTCTCTGCGCCGCGGGCGCCCCACTGCGTGCGGTTGTCGTCCTGCTGGAGGAAGTCGAAGCCGACGAGCGCCTGATGCGCGATGGCGCCGGTCGCGCCCTCCAGCGTGAAGTAGTTCGTCACGTTGTCCACCACGCGCTCCTGCTTGCGCTTGATGAAGGCGAGCTGGAGCGTGGTCGGATCCTCCGGCAGGAACACGTTGCTCGTGCGGTGCTCCTCCAGATCGTGGTCGTAGCGGAAGCGCATGTACGAGCTGTTGAATGTGAGCGCGTCGGTAAAATCGTGACTGAGCGACGCCGTCACGTGGAAGTTCGTGTTGTCCATGAAGTCGCCCGGCTGGCTCAGCGAGAAGCTGATGGGCGTGGACGTGAGGTCGTTTGTCTGGTTGAAGATGGGTTGCCCGCGATCAAGGCGCGTGCTGACGTCAGCGTAGACGAAGTCGACGTTGACACGTGTCCGATCGGTGGGGAGGAAGGAGACGGACGGGGCGACGAGAATCGACTCGTTGAACTGCAGCGTGCGAAATGTCTCGGCGTTCTCGTAGCCCACGTTCAGGCGATAGAGTACCGTGCCGTCGTCGGTGAGCGGACCGGTGAAG
The DNA here is from genome assembly GCA_964345515.1 of uncultured Rhodothermales bacterium. Lineage (GTDB taxonomy): Bacteria > Bacteroidota > Rhodothermia > Rhodothermales > Salinibacteraceae > JAAAPH01. Next base: position 16,064 of record CAYFRX010000030.1, on the reverse strand, counting down.
TCGGCTGTGGCGCGGTACGTGTCGTAGCTACCGAGGGTGAAGTTGAGCCCCTGGCGCGGGGAGGACAGCGGCTTCTTCGTGACCATGTTGATGGTGCCGCCGGGGTTCGTATTTGCGAACAGCGCCGAGGCCGGGCCCTTGATCACCTCTACCCGCTCGATGTGCGGAAGGATCGGATTCGTCCAGAACGAAAAGCCCGCCTTCAGCCCGTTGATGAGCCGTGCATCTGCGTTCCGGAAGCCGCGCGACGTGTAGTCGTTGTACACCGAGAAGGTGTTCACGCCGGCCACGTTTCTGAGCACCTCGTCGAGCCGGTACGTCTGCTGATCATCCATCACCTCTTTGGTGATGACAGAGACCGACTGCGGCACGTCCTTCAGCGGCGTGGCCGATTTGGTCGCGACGAAGCTGTAGTCGCCGGCGTAGGTGCGTGCGCGGCGGCCGACGATCTCCACGCCCTGCAGCTCTACGTCGGCCGGCGCGAAGGTGAGGTTGACAGTCGTCGTCGTGCCAGATTCCACAGTGACGGTCCGTTCGATGGTCGCGTAGCCGACGAATGAGGCCTGCAGTACGTACGTGTCGGGCGGCACGCCGTCGATGGTGAAGCGGCCGTCCTGCGACGTGGCGGCGCCGAGCGTCGTGCCCCGCAGGCCGACGTTCACGCCGGGCAGCGGCTCCTCGGTCGCGGCGTCGATCACGCGGCCGGTAATGCGGCCCACGTCATCCGACTGACCCCATGCCGCAGGCGGGGCGAGGGCGAAGGTAACGAGCACGATGGGCAGAAGAAGCGAAAGGTGACGCATAAGGGTGAGGGGTAGAAGGTGAATCGGGGAGAGTGAGGATCGGGCAGGGCGCGCTCAGGAGTGCAGCACGTTCTGGGGTAGAGCACCGGGTTCGGGCGTGGCGCTGGTTCCGTGCAGGAGTTCGCGGAGTGGCTCAGTGTCGTCAGCGCGAAAGCCAACAGACACTCTGCCGGCATCGGTATGCGCGATCAGGCGCCATCGGCTGCTCGGCGTCGAGGTGGCCTGAATGTCCAGCCACGCACGCTCGACGGTCTGTGCGACCGTGTGAAAATCGCCCTGCGAGAGCTGAAGCCGCTCGCCCAGAGAGGAGCCGGCCGCGACACGTGCAACGAATCACGCGGCCGTGTGGCGTCTCGAAGAGCGAGGCGTGGGAGCGTACCATCTTTCAATGTGATTTAGACCACATCTAAATAAGCAATTCTATGTTAGCACAGTGCACCCTGATTCGAAAGCCGGCGGGTCCTGGGTCGCGTTAAGTTTTGTCGAAGGATGGGGCGGCAGCGTCTCCCTGCGCTGCGGCACTGGGCCGCGCGTCAATTCTTAATGCATTGGCCGGCCCGCGCTGGATCGCGCGCTGCGCCTTCTGCATTCAGAACGGATGGAAAATGCTGTCCCTGTCTCGTCCTCTCAAAACCACCAGCGTCTCATCCATGAAACGACTGCTTGCTGCTCTCGCGTTTGTCGTCGCTCTTTTCTACGCTGCCAGTCCGGCACAGGCACAGCGGGTGCCCGGGGCTGCGGGGTTAGGGGGACAGGTCGGTGATCCCAGCGGCGTCTCGCTTAAGATCTACAATCCCAACGCGCTTTCGTACGACTTCTTGGCAGCCTGGGACCTCGACGACTTTTTCCTGCTCAACGTCCACGGCTTGTACGAGCGGCCGCTGGAGCTGGAGAACACGTCGGGGTTAGAGTACTTCTTTGGCCCGGGGGGATACATCGGCATTCAGGACCGCCCTCCGGGACGCGACGATGACGTCGTCTTCGGCATCAGCGGGCGGCTGGGCGTCAACATCCCGCTGGAGGACCGCTTCGAGGTGTACGCGCAGATCACGCCGCGCATCAATCTCGTGCCCGACACCGAGGGCGACCTCGGCGGCGGCCTCGGCGTGCGCTACTACTTCTGAACCGCTTCGCCGGGGCGAGTGCGCTGAGCGACCGGCGGTGCCTCCGAGGCGGAAGGCGTCCACCGGTACACGTCGAGGCGCGGCTCGGGGTCGGTGAAGATGACGGCAATGTCGTAGCCGCCATCGCGCCGTTGGACGGCGAGGTCGCGCGGGTAGAAGCTGTCCTCATACGCCGTTTCGGCTTGGCGCAGGCGGTGGTGAATCTGGCCAGCGCGGTCGTAGGTGTCGATCTGCAGCCAGCCGGGGCGCAGGTTGAGCACGAAGAGCCGGTCGTTCACGGGCGCGGCGGCGGCCGTGAGGAGCGGCGCCTGCGAGACCTCGCCCGTCAGGAAGGCACGGCTGCGCGGCAGCATGGGCGAGTCGAACCCGCGCAGCGCCATCGAGTCGGCCCGGGTCGTGTCGGTCAGCGGCAGCGGCAGCACGTCCACGACGGGGCGAAAGCCGGAGAGGCTAAGCAGCGAATCGCCCCAGACGCGCAGCATGCCGGCGTGGCGCCAGGACGCGCCCGGCAGCGGCACGCGCGTGACGACTGCCCCCCTCCGGTTGAGGCGCGCCACGAAGTTGTCGACCTCCTCGCCCACCACCTTCGTGTAGAGCGCCGAGTCGGTGGCGGCCCCGTAGAGCAGCGAGGACGTCCCCGCGCGCCCGGCGGCCACGGGCAGGCTACGCACAAGCCGGTTGCCGCGCACGAGCATGAGCTGATCTGAGCCCGCGTTCAGGACGACGAGCGAATCGCCGCGCACGCCGATGAGGTACGGGATGTCGAACAGATCGATGGTGGTCTCACCGACGAACGTCCCTGAGGAGGAAAAAGCAAAGACGCTGTTCCGCTCCACGTCGCTTACCAGCAGTTGCCCCTCCGGCCCGAAGCGCACGGTACGAGGAAACTGCAGGCGCCGGCTGGAGTCGCCAGTCGCCGACCACACGTGCTGAAGCGTGTCGAGCGGCGTCTGCTGTGCAATCTGGCGCGAGAGCGAGTCGGACGGCATGAGGGCTTCGTACCCGTCCCGCTGGCAGCTGGAGGGGAGGCATCCCGCGAGACACAGCGCGAGCGCCATGACGACGTGTGGACGGAGGGACGGATGGACGGGGAGACGAAAAGCGTTCACGAGGTCTGCTCCTGTACGTTCAAACATTCAGCCCTTCGCGCGTCCATACCGAGTCAGTTTCGTTGGCGTCCGATGGGAAGCGTAAGCTCGATGGGCGCGCCGTCGCGGATGAGGCGCACGCGCACGCGGTCGCCGGGGCGAAAGTCGTAGATGCGAGCGACGTAGTCCTCGCGCGTGGCGATGGGTTCGCCCCCGATCGCCACGATGACGTCGTACGGCTGGATGCCGGCCTGGGCGGCGGGCGAGTTGGGGTCCAGGTCGCGCACGAGCACGCCGCGGGTGCGCTCAAGATCGAGTGCCCGCGCGATGCGCTCGGTCACGGTGTTCACGTACAGCCCCGTGTAGTACGAGCGGTCGACGGCGCCGGTGGTGCGCAGCTCGTCGAGGATACGGACGGCCTTGCGCGCCGGCACGGCAAAGCCCAGCCCGATGGACCCGCCGGACCCGCTGATGATGGCTGTGTTGACGCCGATGGATTGGCCGAGTGCATTCACGAGGGGGCCGCCCGAGTTGCCCTTGTTGATGGCGGCGTCCGTCTGGATCATGTCGCGGTAGAGCCGCCCGTTGCGCCCGGCGCTGAGGTCGCGGTCTGTCGCGCTCACCACGCCCACCGTCACGGTCGGCTTCGTGGCTTCGAACAGGCCGAACGGGTTGCCGAGCGCAATCACCCACTCGCCCACGAGCGGAGCAGAGGTCGTATCGAAGGCCAGGTACGGCAACGGCTCGTCCATGTCGACCTTCAGGAGGGCCAGATCGGAAGGGGCGTCCGCGCCCACGAGGCGCGCTTCGGCGGAGCGGCCATCCGGGAAGAGCACCTCGATCTGGGTCGCGTTGCCGGCCACGTGATCGTTGGTGGCGATGTAGCCATCTGGCGAGATCACGAAGCCCGACCCGATGCTTTCCACGCGGCGCGCCCGGGAGTGAGGACGCCGGCCAAAGAAGTATTCGAAGAACGGGTCGTTGCGGAAATTGGCGAACGGATCGCGCACCTGCTGCACCTCCGTCACACTGATGCTCACCACGGCCGGCGCGACGGCCTCGACGGCGCGGGTGATCGCCGTCTGCCGCGTGCGATCGATCTGGGCGTTGAGCTGCGCCGTGTCGGTGACGGCCGGGCGCTGCGGCGGGGCCTCCGACTGCTGCGAACGCACGGATCGGTCGCAGCCTGAAATCAGCAGCGTGGCAACGACGAGCAGGAGCGTGCGGTACATCAGCAGGCGGGAGCGAAATCTGGCGTGACGCGTGACAAAAAACGTGTACGCGCCAGCCCGCCAACGTTCCGGTATGCACGCCGGAGATTTCACCCACTTGGCGGTGGGGCCCGTTGACACCCGTGCCGCCAATGCTTCTATTGAGGAGCGGATGCGTCACGTACTCATAACGCTTGCTTGGCATGAACTACTCGCTTATCGCTTCGGTCGGAACCGCGGTCCTAGCCGGGCTCATCGCGCTCGGGGCCACACTCGGGCCCGCTCGGCAGGAGGCGCCGGACGGGCTCCGCGTGATGTCATTCAACATCCGGTACAATAATCCCGATGACGGCGTGCATGCGTGGCCGAACCGGAAGGACCGCGTGGCCAGCGTGATCCGCTTCCACCAGGCCGACGTGGCGGGGCTGCAAGAGGCGCTCATCGGGCAGATTCGCGATCTGGAACAGCGGCTGCCGGGCTACGCATGGGTGGGTGTTGGGCGAGATGACGGCGAAGAGGCCGGGGAGTTCAGTCCCATCTTCTACCGCACGGGTCGATTGGAGCTGCTGAGCCACGACACGTTCTGGCTCTCGGCGACGCCGGACGCGGCTGGGAGCCAGAGCTGGGACGCTGCCCTGCCGCGCATCGTCACCTGGGCGCGCTTCCGGGACCGGCAGACCGACCGGACGTTCTACCATCTCAACACGCACTTCGACCATCGCGGCGAAGAGGCCCGGCTGGAGAGCGCGCGGCTCATCCCCCAGGGGGTGGAGGCCCGCGCGGAGGGAGCACCCGCCGTGGTGACGGGCGACTTCAACGCGACGCCCGACGATCCGCCGTACGCGGTCCTGGCCGACGCGCTCACCGACGCGCACGTCGCCGTCGATGTCCCGCATGGACCGCCGGGCACGTTCTCCAGCTTTGAGGTGGGAAACGAGCAGAATCGCCGCATCGATTACGTGTTCACCGCCCACGGCGTGACGGTGGAGCGCTTCGGCACGCTCACCGATCAGTGGCACGGCCACTATCCGTCCGACCACCTGCCCGTGCTGGCGGAAGTGCAGTTGCCGTAGTCCCTTGCGGGCCCCACGCTCTCTGGTCTCGGCCTCCGCCCGCCTCATGCTCCGCATCAACGCCGATCGCCTGCACCGCCGCCTCGATGAACTCGCCCAGATTGGCGCGCTGGAGGGCGGGGGCGTGCGCCGCCTCGCCTTCACCGACGCTGACCGCGCGGGGCGCGACTACGTCGAAGACTGGATGCGCGACCTCGGTCTGACGGTGCACATCGATGCGCTTGGCAACGTGGCCGGGGTGCGGGCTGGCGCGGAAGACGGCCCCGTGGTGTTCGTCGGCTCGCACACCGACACGGTGGGCCGCGGAGGCCACTACGACGGCGCGCTCGGCGTGCTGGCCGGCCTCGAAGCGCTGCAGACGCTGGCCGACGCGGGCGTCACCACCCAGCGACCCGTGGGCGTTGCCTCGTTCGTCAACGAGGAGGGCAACCGCTTCACCCCCGGCATGATGGGCAGCACGTACGTCGCAGGTGGCCTGTCGCTGGAGGAGGCGCACCAGGCAGAAGGCACCGATGGCGCATTGCTTAGCGACGAGCTCGATCGCACCAGCATGGCGGGCTCGGACGACCTGCGCGCGCTGCCGATCGGCGCGTTCGTCGAGCTGCACATCGAGCAGGGGCCGGTTCTCGAAGACGAAGGCACGACGATCGGCGTGGTCGAGTCTGTGCAGGGCATCAACTGGCATGCGTTCACGCTGTCCGGCGAGAGTAATCACGCAGGCGTGACGCCCATGGACGCGCGCCGCGACGCGGGGTACGTGGCCGCTGCCATTGCCATGCACGTCCGCCAGCTCGGGGAAACCATTCCCCGCCAGCGGGCCACGGTCGGAGTCCTCAGCGTCGAGCCCGGCTTCACCAACATCATCCCGGATGAAGCCACGCTCCGCGTCGACCTGCGCAACCCCGACGCGGAGCGGCTCGATGCGGCCCGCCAGCGGCTGCTCAATTTTGCCGAGGCGGCCGCCGCCGACGAGAACGTGACGCTCACGCACGAGCAGCTCTCCTGGATCGATCCCGTGCAGTTCGATGCCGACGTCGTGGGTGCCATCGAGCAGGCCGCCGAGCAGCTGGGCTATGCGCAGCGGCGGATGGTGAGCGGCGCCGGCCACGACGCGCAGCCGCTCTCCGCCATCGCGCCGGCGGCCATGATCTTTGTGCCCAGCGTGGGCGGCATCAGCCACAACCCGGACGAGTTTACACGACCCGAGGACGTGGAGGCCGGGGCCAACGTGCTGATGCACGCGCTCTTGCACCTGGCCGGGACGGCGTGAGGGAAAGAGCCGCGGGCGCTGCCGTTTGGTTCCTCTGCCGGCACGTGCATATCCCGCGGGTGTTCTCCTGCACCAAACGCCCCAGCGCGTGGCTTCATCTACGGCGGGCTCGTCGATCCTCGACACCTACACGTCGTCCAACCTACGGCGGCATACCACTACGAATCCGCTGTACCAGTGGCACATCTACCAACAGGCGTTGTGTGCGGTGTGACGCGTGCGGCCTTATGCCATCACATCCCGCAGCGCCGATGGAATATTGATGCCCGGTTATCTGTCTTTCCATCATGCATCGGGCTTTGAAATCAGATGAAGGCTCTTCGATGAAACGCGCACGCTACAGGCTTCTGACGGCTACCCTCGCGGTCGTTTTCACGTCTGCATTCCTCCAAGCGGGCTGCAGCCTCGTCAACGGGGACGAGAGCCGCTCGTTGGTCGGGACGACGTGGCGGCTTCGCGCCTTCCTGGCCGATGACGAGCTGCCTGCTTTTGACGACGCGATATGCTCCCTCGACGGCGTCGACTGCGTGAGCGCTGACCGGACCTACACCGTGACGTTCCAGGACAACGGTGAGATCGGGGCGCAGGCCGATTGCAACACGTGCGGCGGCTCGTATGAACGCGATGGGCGCGCACTGGACGTGAAGGGCCTGGCCTGCACGAGAATGGGCTGTGGCGAAGCGTCCCGGGGCGCCGCGTTCGCCCAGGCGCTGGGCGCGGCGCGCGGATTCCGCATCCGCGACGGCTGGCTCTTGATTGCGCACGGCGACGGGCAGGGGCTGCTGCTTCGCGCTACGTCGTCTCGGTCGCAGGCGCCGTCGCCGTCCCGATGATGTGTGGGGCCACGACGGGCACGGGCGCGCGGAAGGTCTCGTACTGCACGTCGGCGAACCCCGCGCGCTCGATGGCACGGGCCGTTTCGCGGTCTGGCCGGCAGCCATCGGCGAGCGGTTGCCAGATCGGCTTGATGCCGCGCTGCAGCGTGTGCAGCCAGCTGTCTGCGGGGGCGGCGACGTGCTCGATGAAGACGAGGCGCCCGCCCGGCTTCAGGATGCGACGAATCTCGGCGAGGGCGGCGTCGAGGTCCGGCACGGAGCAGAGGACGAGTGTGCTGATCACGGCGTCGGCGCAGTCGTCGGGCAGCCCCGTGTCGGCTGCCGTGGCCGTGCGGAGGTCGACCTCGATGCCCTGCTCGGCCGCCACCTCGCGGATGAAGCGGTGCATGTGCGGGTTCGGCTCGATGCCCATCCACCGGATCCCGCGCGGCAGGTATGGCAGGTTGATCCCGGTGCCCGGCCCGATCTCGACGACAGTGCCGCTCAGATCAGCAAACAGCTTGCGCTTGCGGTCGCCATAGATACGGTGCTGGGCGTCATCCCCCAGCGCGAGGCCGTGGGCAAAGAGGCGTTGGTAGAGGCTCATGGGCAGCCTGAGCGATCCGAGAGGGCCTTCACGAGGAGATTACGTCTGAGCGGGCCGACGCCTTGGGAAGCCGCGAGCGCGCCATTATGCTACAGGTCCTGTTCATGAGATGTTTTCACTAACGCCAAGAACAACCATGTCGGTAGCCAAAGTCATCGAGATCCTTGCTGAAGGCGATTCCATCGAAGACGCCACCGAATCCGCTGTGGCGGAGGCGTCGAAAACCGTCGACAACATCCAGAACGTGTACGTCGACGACTATCGAGCGATCGTCCGCAACGGCGAAATCCAGAAGTACCGCATCGACGCCAAGGTCACATTTGTGCTAAAGCAGTGATTGCCGCTCCGGAAATCCGAGCGGCATCGACGGCCGCGGCCAGATAGGTCGCGGCCGTTGCGTTAGCTGAGCGCTGCGTCGTGCAGCATCCGCAGGGCAACGAACGCCGCCAGTGCGGCGAAGAGCAGTCGAAGGGGGCGCGTCGGCAGGCGGTGGGCCGTCCACACCCCGAGGCGGGCCGTCCCGAGCGCCGGCAGGGCGAGCAGGAGCGCGCGGGCGTCCACGTAGCCCAGCGCCGTGGACGGAACCTCAGCGCCCCATCCGAGCACGGCGTAGCTGGCCACACCGGCCGCGGAGATGACCGCAATCGTCGCGCTCGACGTGCCGATGGCGCGGTGGATGGGGAGGCGCAGCAGGCGATGGTACGCGGGCACGAGCACGATACCGCCGCCCACGCCGGCCGCCGTGGCTACTGCTCCCGCCGCCGAGCCGATGCCGAAGAGCGTCGGACCCGGCCACCGCGCAGGCGCTCCCGATGAAGACGCCGGCACGTCTTCCGCGTCGGGCGCCGAGGGGGCGACCATGCGAACAGCGACGATCAGAAGCAGGCTGGCGAAGACGGCTTGGAAGACGGTCGCGTCGTACCCGGGCTGCGTCGTGACGAGCCCTGTCACGAGGACGACGGCGAGCGCACTCGATCCACCCACCCATCCGGCGAGGCGAGGTCTGACCGCGCCCTGCCGGTACTGATGCCGCGCGCTGGCCAGCGCCGCAATGAAGGTGCAGACGAGGCTGGAGCCGATCGTCAGCCTCGGAACGAGCGCGGGGGCGGTGCCGATCTGCTGGAAGTAGACGAGCAGCACGGGCGTGAAGATGACACCGCCGCCAATGCCGACGAGCCCGGCCACGAATCCCGCCGCCGCACCGGCGCCGAGCAGAATGAGAAGCGACATCCATCCCATGCCGGGCGGACCGCGTCGGCGTCAGGAAATAGGATCAGCGGGCCGACAGGATGCTGGCGTACGAATCGTCGCTCTGGAGCAGCGTGACGGCGCGCTGCACCTGCGGGTCGTAGCTCAGCTTCGCGCGGATTTGCTGGCTTTCGGTGATGAAGCGCGCCAGAATCTCTTCCTGCAGATGATGCTTCAGTTCGGCCGCGTGGTGCTGGAAGCCGGCCTGCTTTTCCGACTCCACGGCGCTGCGGAGCGCGGCGATCTCGTCTTGCACCGCAGCGTACCCGATGGCGGCAAACTCTTCCTGCAGCTTCGTGACCGAGCGCTCGCCATCCGTGCGATAGTTGAAATCCTCGGCCTCCAGCCAGGTCTGGAAGTCGCCCAGCGTCGTTTCCGTCGCCTGAAAGTCGGGCGTGATCGAATCGTGCTCGGCGGCAAAGTGATTCGCGTAGAAGAAGAACGCGGCGCGGCGTTGAAGCGCTTCCTCCAGCTCGCTGGGCGTGTCGGTCTCGATTTCCACGTCCGGCTCGATCCCGTGGCGGTCGCGGACAGTGCGTCCGCCTTTCGTCTTGAAAGCGCGGCCCACAGAATCCGGCGTGGCCATGCCTTCGCCGTTCTCGTACTCGATCGACTGAATGCTGCGGCCGCTGGGGGTGTAGTACTTGGCCGTCGTCATCTTCAGCGACGTGTTGTACGGCAGCGACTTGACGACCTGCACGAGGCCCTTGCCGTAGGTCGTCGCTCCCATCACCACGCCGCGATCCAGGTCCTGCATGGCCCCCGCCACGATCTCGCTGGCCGACGCGCTGTACTCGTTGACGAGCACCACGAGCGGAAGGTCGGGGGCGATGGGTGCGCGCTCGCTGCGATAGACGCGCTCGGAGTCGGCCGACCGGCCGCGGGTAGAAACGATGACGGCGCCGCGATCGACGAACAGCTCGGACACGTCGACGGCCGCGTCGAGCAGACCGCCGGGATTGTCGCGCAGGTCGAGGATTAGCCCGCGCAGGGTGCCGTCCTGGCGGAGCTGCTTGATGGTGCGCTCCACGTCCGGCCCGGCATTGCGGGCGAATCGCTCCAGCTTCACGTATCCGATGCCCGACGCCGGATCGGTGTATCCGCTGTACGTCACGTTTTCGAGCTGTACCTGCTCGCGCGTCAGCGTGAACACGAGCGGGTCGGGTTCACCCTCGCGCCGCACGGTCACGTTGACGGTGGTGCCCGGCTCGCCGCGCAGCAGATTGCGCACGTCGCTCATCGACAGGTCGTTCGTCGGCTGGTCTTCGATGCGTGTGATGATATCGCCAGCGCGCACGCCTTGCTTGTAGCCGCTCGCGCCCTCGATGGGCGAGATGACGGTGATCTTGCCGCCGCGCCGTCCCACGTTCAGGCCCACGCCGCCGTACTGCCCGCGCGTGATGATGCTGAGATCGGCGTTGTCGGCTTCGTCGATGAACGTGGTGTACGGGTCGAGTTCGTTGAGCATCGCTTCCAGCCCCGTGCGCATGAGGTGCTGCGGGTCGAGCGGCTCTACGTAGCCGGTGACGAGCTCTTCATACGCCGCGCCAAAAATCTCGAAGTTCTTGCGGAGCGCGAAAAAGTCGTCATCGCGCGGCATCCAAAACCCAACAGTAGCGCCCACGACGAGCGTGAGGGCGAGGGCGAACACAGAAAATCGTCGGCGCAGCATAAGTCGCGATAGAGGGTTCAACGTCGAGGAGCGCAAGCAGGCAGGGTTACATGGAGTCGACCGCCGGCTCAAACAGCTACGAACCGTGCAATACTCATTCCGTCGTCATGCCGAGCTTTTTGCGTCGTTTCCGGTTCACGAAGGCCGAGATGTAGATGGACCCTTCGTACAGCAGCAGCAGCGGCACGGCCACGATGACCTGCGAGATCGGGTCGGGCGGCGTCAGGAAGGCGCCGATGGTGAGCACCACGATGAGCGCGTACTTGCGGTACGTGCGCAGCAGGTCGGGCGTCACGATGCCCACCTTCGAGAGGAAGTAGATGACGACAGGCAGTTCGAACAAGAGCCCCGTGCCCAGCGCCCAGAACGAGACCATGCTGAAGTAGGTCATGATGTCGAACTGGTTCAGGATGGTGTCGGAGATGGTGTAGTTCGCAAAGAACTGGAGGGCGAGCGGGGTGAGGATCAGGTAGCCGAAGCCGATGCCCAGCATGAAAAAGAACGTTGCGAAGATGGAAGCGAAGCGCAGGCCGGACTTCTCGTGCGAATAGAGGGCCGGCTCGATGAACGTCCAGATGTAATAGACCACGATGGGCGAGCCGGCGATCAGGCCCACGACGATGATGGTGCCGAGGTCGGCAAAGAACTGCCCGGTGATGGTGCGGTTGAGCAGCTCCAGGGGGGTTGCGTTGATCCCGATGACGTCGTACATGAAGAAACTCGGGCGCGTGGGGCCGAGCAGCAGCGTGTCGATGATCCATCGGCTGAAGAAGGCACACGCGACGACAGCCGTGAGCACGCCGCCCAGCGCTTTGATGAGCGTCCAGCGGAGCTCTTCCAGGTGATCGAGGAAAGGCATGATGCCCTGCTCGTCCGGAACGTCGACCTCGCTCGCGGCGCCGTCGCCTTGGGCCCCGGTGGGCACGTCGGTAGGGGGAGACTGAGAGTCAGGCATGGTGCATATCGTGGTTCGGCGGGCGAAGTACGAGCCGGAACCGGCACGGGGGCTCAGCGCCCGGAAGGCCCGGCTATGCCGAGTCGGAGCTGCTGCGTTCGCTCTCGCGCAAGTTCAGGTCGAGCAGCGAGTCGACCCACAGGCCCTCACCTTCTAGGCGCGAGCGGCCGCTGCTCCAGGTGAAGTTAAAAATGGTCATCATCCCGACCACATGAAAGTCCTCGCGTCGGAGGCGGTTGAGCGCCTTCGACGCGCTGCGTCCGCTGTTCAAGATGTCATCGAGCAGCACGACGGATTCGTCCGGATCCAGCGGCCCCTCGATGAGTCGCCGCCGGCCGTGTTCTTTCCGCTCCTCGCGGATGAGACCGCCCTTGAAGGCCGGATCGTTCGAGACGGAGAGCACCGAGCAGACCAGCGCGTAGGCGCCAAAGCCGAATCCGGCAACTTGGTGCACGTCCTTCTCGCGCAGCCGCTGCGCCAGCACCGTGCCCACCTCGTTGAACATCGCCCCGTCGAGCATGGGCACGCGCGTATCCAAGAGCCACCCGATCGGCTGACCGCGCGGATCGGTGATAAGTTCGTCCTCGCGGCGGACGAGCGACCGGTCATACAGGCGGCGTCCAAGCTCAACCAGGTCGGCGTACGTGGAGGCGCTGAGCGAACTGCTATCCATTGAACAAGGAGGCAACGATAGATCGTGAGGGAAACAAAACCGTACGCCAACGCGGGGAGAGCACTCCAGACCGCACCCAGGATTTACCGTTTGGCGCCGGGTTCCGTTCCGGATTAGGCCACGACAAAGTCGTAGAGCGGGAAGCGATCGCAGAGCGCCTGCACCTCGCGCTTCACGTGCTCGTGGACGGCTTCGTTGTCCGGGTCGGACAGCACCCCGTCGATGAGTTCCACGACGCGCACGAATTCGTCGTTACCGAAGCCGCGTGTGGTCATCGCCGGCGTGCCGATGCGGATGCCGCTCGTCACGAACGGACTTTTGTCGTCGAAGGGCACCATGTTTTTGTTGACGGTGATCTCAGCGGCGCTCAGGGCGTCCTCGGCCTTCTTGCCCGTCAGGTCCTTGTTGCGCAGGTCGATGAGCAGGAGGTGGTTGTCCGTCCCGCTAGAGACGACATCGTAGCCGCGCTCCATAAACGCCGCGGCCATCGCCTTCGCATTGTCGACGACCTGCTGGCTGTACGTTGCGAAATCCGGCTGCAGCGCCTCCTTGAAGGCGACCGCTTTGGCGGCGATCACGTGCATGAGCGGGCCGCCCTGCGTGCCGGGGAAGACGGCCGAGTCGAGCAGTTCGCTCATCATCTTGGTGCGACCGCTCTTGCGCGCCGTCTTGCCGAAGGGGTTCTCGAAGTCGTTACCCACGAGGATCATCCCGCCGCGCGGGCCGCGGAGCGTCTTGTGCGTCGTGGTGGTGACGACGTGCGCGTGGGGCAGCGGATCGTTCAGCACGTCGGCGGCGATGAGGCCGGCCGTATGGGCCATGTCCATCCACAGCAGGGCGCCCACCTCGTCCGCGATGGCGCGGAAGGCGGCGTAGTCAAAGTCGCGCGGGTAAGCGCTCGCCCCGATCGAGATCATCTTGGGTTGGACCTCCTTCGCGCGGTCGCGCACCTTGTTCATGTCGATGTGGCCGGTGTCCTTCTCCACGCCGTAATACTCGGCATTGTAGAGGATGCCGGAGAAGTTGACCGGCGAGCCGTGCGTGAGGTGGCCGCCGTGGGCGAGGTCGAGGCCGAGGAACGTGTCGCCCGGCTCCAGCAGGGTGAGGTACACGGCGCTGTTGGCCTGCGCGCCGGCATGTGGCTGGACGTTCACCCAGTCGGCGTCGAACAGCTCCTTGGCCCGGTCGCGCGCGAGGTTTTCGGCGACGTCGACGTATTTACAGCCGCCGTAGTAACGCTTGCCGGGCAGGCCCTCCGCGTACTTGTTCGTGAGCGGCGAGCCCATCGCCTCCAGCACGGCCTTCGAGGCAAAGTTCTCCGACGCGATCAGCTCCAAACCGTCATTCTGGCGCTGCACCTCGTGCTGGATGGCGTCGAAGATTTCGGGGTCTTGCGTCTGTAGGTTAGTCATGAGTCAGGGAAATCGATGAAGTAAAGCGGTTACAGAAAGCGGGCAGGCGTGGGTCTGAAGGGACGGTGACTACCGCGTCAAACAATCTGGCCGGTGTTTGGAGTATGCCGTCAACACCCCAGATACAAGATACGAGGCAACGGGATAGCATTTCCGCAAGTTTACGGGAAAGATGAGTCGTCTGTAGGGATTACTTGTCATCCGGTGCGTTCAGCTCGGTGAACTGGCGGCCGATGCCGAGGAAGCGCCAGTCGTAGTCGGCGTCGTCGGGCGCCCCGTCGAGGTCGATGGTGTAGATGCTGAAGGCGAGGTAATTTTGCCGTCGCGTCACGCGGTCCACGTAGGAGCCGGCGAGTCCGGCGCCCGCTCCGGCAATCGCGCGCCCGACCGGCGAGTCGCCTGTTCCCTGCTGCAGGATGCGCGCCGACCGGTCTTCCACGAACGCGGGAAAGGCCTCCATGCCCGCGTTCGTCAGGGCAAGCCCACCGATGGCAAGCACGGCTGCGATGCTGAGAAAACGACGCATTCTTTGATGTTGGAAAGTTCTTACGTTAGAAAGTTGAAGGTTAGAACGTCGAAGGTTAGAACGTTTAGGTTCAGAGATTGCGGCGGATTCGTGCGGAGGAGCCATCAACTTTTCAACCTTCAACCGGCTAACCTTCACACCCGACGGTCAGTGCATCACGGCGTAGGCAAGAATGTTGGCGCCCATCCGGAGCGCGGCGCGGCGCTTTTCGGGGGGGTCATTGTGCACCGACGGCGGCTCCCACCCGTCGGTCACGTTCGACTCGACCGTGTAGTACACCACGACGCGGTCGTTGTGGAGCAGGCCGTAGCCCCGGGGCGGCTCGCCGTCGTGCTCATGGATTTTCGGCGGTCCATCCGGGAAATTGTAGCGCGTATGGTAGATCGGATGACCGAAGGGCAGCTCCTGTAGCTCCTTGTCCGGAAACACCTTCTTGAGCTCGCGCCGGACGTACTCGTCCATGCCGTAATCGTCGTCGATGAAGAGGAAGCCCCCGCCTTCGAGGTAGCGGCGCAGACGCTGTGCTTCTTCATCGGTGAAGCGGACGTTTCCGTGCCCGCTCATAACGATAAACGGATACGTGAACAGCTTGTCGCTCGACGGCTCCACGACGTCGGCTTGCGGCGCCACGTCGAGCAGCGTCTCCAGGCGCACAAATTCGAGGAACGTGGGAAGCGGCGACTGCGCCTGGTACCAATCGCCCCCGCCGCTGTACTTGAGCGCGGCGATGCGCATGGACGGCTCGCTCTGCGCGTGCGCTGGACGGGCGGTTCCGCTTGCAAGCAGGAGGGCCACTGCAAGGGCCAGCACTCCCCATCGGGAACGGGCGTTCATCATGATGCGTCGCGTCTGGTGAATCAAAAACCACCACGGTAAACAACAGACGGCCTCGAAGGTTTGACGAGACGATCAACCGACCTGTAATCTCACCACTGCATCACAGAGACGCTCATGTCGAAATTTCTGCGCGCACTGCTCATCGCGGCGGTGGCCACCGGTGTGGTCGCCATCATCCTCAACGCCCTCGACCTTGACGGGGCTTCCGACGCCGACGCCTCGTCCTTCGCCGGCATGGATCCGGACGACCTGTCAGAAGAGGACGTGGACACGCTCATGAACGAACTGGCCAGTCAACTGAACCTTTAACGCCTGCTAAGCGAAAATAGCTAGCCGGCGGGGGATTCGGCGCGACTTCTAGCATTCGTTGCGAAATCCAACGCCCGGCCTGCCGCTGTGTGGGTCGGGCTTTTCTTGTGATGGAAACGGGGAGTCGAGGAGTCGAGAAAAGTCTTTCTTCGATTCCTTGGCTCTCCATCTCCTCGTTTCAGACGTAGGATGAACGCCGCCTCGCGCGCTGCGTTGACGCACATGATCTGACCGCCCACAGCCCGATGGTGCCATGCATGGTGATATGACCGCCCCCCGCGAGTGCCCCTCGTGCGCGCTGGAATACGACGCCTCCGACGATCCGGAGGTTTGCCCGTACTGCGGCTACGAGTTCCCCCAGCAGAAGTCATACGTGCCGTGGGTGGCTATCCTCTTCGTGCTCCTCATGCTCGCGTTTCTGGTGTTTTAGCGTTGCGCGTT
>CAYFRX010000029.1:10593-19282 GCA_964345515.1 uncultured Rhodothermales bacterium | reverse complement strand
CACATGCGCCATAGACCCGCCCGTCCCGTGAGCAATCCCGTCCCGTGAGCAATCCGTCATGACCCGCACCTACTACACTTATCCCTGCTAAGGCCGCCCTGCGATGACCGATCCGTTCTCCCAAAGCACGCCGCGCGCCCAGCCGGCGAGGACCGCCCCGGACGCCTCCCAGGCAGGCCCCTCCCAGGCCGTCCCCTCAAGGCCGAATCGAGGGCCTTCCTGGCTCCGTCGCCTCCAAAGGATTTTCCGCTGGCGCATCCCGGTCGTAGACGAGGCGATGCCTGCCGCGAGCGACGCTTCCCCAAACGTCCTTCCCGGAAACGGCTCGTCCAAGCGCGCTCCGAAGCTGCACGGGCCCGGCGATCTGAGCCCGTTTCTGGACGCCCGGGCCATAGCGTCCAGCCACTTCGCGCGCCTTCAGCAGCAGAAGCTTCAGTGGATGACCGCTGCGCTGCTTTTGGGGGTGGCTCTCATTATTTGCGCCGCTGGCCTCGTCTACCTCAGCGCCAGCACGCGAGTGACTCCGTTTCTGGTCGAGGTGGGCGCTGAGAGCGGCCAGTTGCTCAGCGCAGGCCCCATAGAGCCGATGGGGAAGGTCGAAGATTACGTCGTGCGCCGGCGTCTGGCCGGCGTCGTCGAGGGCCTGCGTACCGTCTACAACGACCGCCGCGCCACCACGGAGAGGTTTCGGGAGGCTTTCGCGTACGTCGAGGCGGGCAGTGAGGCCGACGTCTTTATCCGCGACTACCTCCAGCGCGAGGGAGAAAATCCCCTTGAACTCGTCGGCCGGCTTCAGCGCTCGGTCGATGAGGTCGCTGTGAGCCGAATCGCTGGCACGCGCTCCTGGGACCTTCAGTGGGTCGAGCGCGAGGCCCCCATCCGCGGCCAGCCCGTCAAACGCATCTTCAAGGGATCCTTTTCGGTGCGCCGGGAAGTGCCGACTGGCGACGCCGAGGCGCTGCTTGAAAACCCGCTCGGTCTCTTCATCGAAGGTGCGATGTGGCGCGTGGTGAGCGAAGAAGTGATCAACCTCTCCGCAGGAGCAAGCTGATACGAGCGCAATGAAGGCTGCACGCAACATGAACTGCGTATAACACGAACTGCGCCTGCCAGCGTATCGACATCCTCTGACCGGAGGAAAAATGGCCGGCGCGCAAAACGCCAGACTCCTATGAACGATCACGCACGCAAACCGGCTGTCGACTCGATACGATGGACGCTATCTCGTCCGCTCGTGCTTCTTCCCCTCGCCGGAGATCTCCTTACAGCGCGTCACCTACTGGCACTTTACGCCGCGGGGCGCTCCCGTGCAGGACGTTTCGGCGCGGGAGGTATCCCTGCAGCGTTTCTTCTCGCGGGACTTCTTCTCGCAGGATGTATCCTGACGGCTGGTCGGGCGCGGGCTCAGGTCGAGAATGAGAGCGCCCGCCTCGACTCAACGCTCTGGATTGAGCCCGCCGCGCTCCAGGGCATTCCGCTCCCCTCGAAAGCTGATACGGCGGCTGACGAGAAAGCGCCTGGCGAGCCTTCACCGCCCCCCGCGGAGGCCCTCGCGCGCCTTCGCGACGAGGTGCCATCCGGCTTGGCCTACGCCACACCCACGCGGTCTGAACAGGCCCTCGCCAATGCCCGCGCGGACTATCAGGCGACCGGGCGCGCACGGATTATCCGCGATGGCACCACCCTCGTCCTGCCCTACGGCAGGATGCAGCCGGTTCTTAAGACCACCGTGCTCCGTTTCACGCTGGTCGAGCTTGGCCAGAACGAGTACGTCAAGGACCGCTTTATCGGCGACTCGCTCCGCTGGTCGGTCGACTACGGCGTGCTCGGCGTCGAAGGGAATTTTCGCCAGATTGTTGCCATCAAGCCAAGCGAATGCGGCATCTCGACCAACCTCGCGCTCACGACCAACCGGATGCGCATCTACAATCTGGCCCTTGAGTCTGACCCCTGCGAGATGGATGGGAGCCGCAACCCGCAAGGAGAATACGCCGTGCACGTGCGCTTCTGGTACCCGGAAGGAAGCCGGTTTCGTCCGTTGACCCCACCGGAGGCCACCGCAGGGGCCGGCGACTGGGAGCAGCGCAGCGCTTTCGGGCAGGACCCGTTCGCACCGAATCCCCCTGGGCAGGTGGACCTGCAAGGGGCCTTCCGCGGGACCGCCGTTGCGCCGACGCGCCGCACAGCAGGCTACAACCCGGCGCCCGGAGGTGCGGACTTATGGAGTGAAGAAGGCGTAAGAGGGATGCCGACCGTCAGCGCTGAAGATTTGCACACCGCCTACGAGATCGACGCCGGCCGGGGATTTCCCTGCCCGCCCGTCTCGGTAAGCGACGATGGCAACCGCATGTTTATCCGCTTCCCGGCCGATGGCCCGCGCTGCAGCGAGCGCTTCCCACTTTTCGCAGAGGGCGAGGATGGCGACCTGCAGCTCATCAACTACTCCGTCTACGACGGTCACCTGTATGTGACAAGTGGAGTGCCGACCCGCGCAGTGATCCTGTACCAGAACGAGCGCGGGCGCCAGCGGCGCGTGGACATCGTCCGGAAGGAGGCGCCTGGCGAGCGCCGACGAGCCCGCCGGCGCCGTTGAGATGCTCGCCGCCACGATGTCCAGTGCCTGGTTTTGCACGACGCTTCCCTCTTCACGAGACCGTTCTCCAGACAAGACCTTCACCCATGAACGACGAACGCGCTCCTTCCGATTCTGCGGCCGCCTCCTTGGGGCCGACCGACGCGGGCTCTGCCCTGTCAGCTGACGCCGTTCCGACCCGGTACAACCCGGTCGCACTGGCCGGCATCCTGCTTCTCTTTGGCCTGCTATGCATCTTGGTGGCGGTGTATTTTTTCTCCGTCGACGCCGGCCCCAGTGGTGATATCGTGGCGGCCGAGCCAGAGGCGCAGACGACCACGGCCCGCCCCTCACGCCCTCCCGGCGTAGGCGCCGGCGACCCGTTTAGCGAAGAAGCCTTGCGGCGCCACGCCGAGGCCCTGCGGCGCGACTCGGTGATTGCAGCCCGTAGCAGCCGCGCCCGCAGCGCCTCTGAGCTGCTGGGCGACAGGAGCCAGCCGCGCTGGACGTACACGCCTAGCGAAGCGCAGCGCACGGCTCGCGAGCGGCGAGCCCTCCACCTACAGGAGCGCTACTATCAAGCGCTCGCCGTGCCCACGACGAAAGCCTCCCCCCACCCTCCCCGCGAGGCCGGCGCCTCAAGGCGTTCAGGTCCCCTGCGCAGTTCACGTAGATTGCGGCCCACAGGCGCTCCGGCCCGAGAGGCTCCCATGCAAGGCGTACCGTTAGCTCATGGCACGGCCCCCACACACATCGCTCCGGCACGCGTCGCCCCAGGTCTTCCGGCTGCCCGCCGCCCGGCCCGCCCGACGCGAACGGCGCTGGAGCCTGCGCCGTTGCCTACTTCGGAGCCGCAGGGAACGCCCTGGCAGGATGTTTTTCCGCAAAACACCATCTCCGCACAGGCGACGGCCGCGGGGCAGCGCGTCATCGGCCGCCACCCGCAGGCGCCTCCACCCTCCGCGGCCGGCCGGACCGCCGCCCAGGGGCCGCTCTCCCGCTTCGTGCTTCCCATTGGCACCGTCATCCCCATCGCTCTCGAGTCGGCGGTAAACGCTGACGTCGGCGGTACCATCGTCATGCGCGTCACCGCTGACGTGATGGGACGCAACATGGAGCACATCCTCATTCCAGCCGGCACGGAGGTCGTCTCGGACTACGGCTCGCCCAGCCTGGCCGGACAAAAGCGCATCATCGTCGGCGCCTCGCGCATGAACCTGCCCGATGGGCGGTTTGTCGACTTTCGCTCGACCCGCGCCGCTGACGCGGCCGGACGCGCCGGCCTCTCCGGCGAGGTGGACCGGCACCTCCTCTCCCGCTTCGGCGCCGTCGGCGCCCTGGCGGTGATCGGGACCGCCGCCAACCTGGCGCGCCGCCCCTCCCGCGGGATTCTCTTCGGGGGCAGGGAGCGCTTTCGTGATGAGGTCTTGTATAGCGGCGCCGATCAGGTCAACCGTGTTCTCGCGCGCGCCCTTCAGAGCCAGATCAACCGACGACCCACGGTGAGGCTCGAGCCCGGCATGCTGGGCCGTCTCATCCTGAATGAGGATCTCGATATGGGGGGTCCCTACTACGAGGAGGGCCCCGACCAAATGCGACTCCTAGAGGAATACCGCGCCTACCAGGAGCGGAGAGCGTTCCGCCGCGCTCAGGCGCTGACCGGACACAGGCGCTGACCGTACGGTGCCACGTAGCCGCACGCGCTGCACAGTTCCGCTCGCTGCATGGCTCTCGCCAACGAGAGATGAACACCAATGAGAGACACGACCACCGGCCTCTACCAACAGGAAAAACTCACCGAGCCGCGACGAAGAGATGTCATTCGACTCGCTGTCGGCTTTTTCGCGTGCCTGGCGTTTGCCCTCCTGGCCGCGACGTTTTCCTTCGCGCGCAGCACCCGCTTCAACCCCCATCTCTTCGGGGCCGGCGTCCCGGAGGTTGCCTACCAAGAGGCCTTCTCGCTGCTCTGGCCCGCACTCGCAGGCGCAGCGCTTCTTGCTCTCACGGGCGCGTTTTGGCCGGGCCTTACCGCCTACCGCCGGCGTCGTTTTGTCGGCGCAGCCCTTAGCCTCGGGCTCGCGGCCGGAACGCTTTGGGCCTATGCCCGGCCCGTCATCTACCCACCCTACGCCATTCTTTTCTGGACCTACCAGTTTTACGGCGAGGCCGCATTCCGTCCGCTTCTGGCCCAGGCCGCGTGGGCCAGCGCGGGCGCCTTTCTCTACAGCGCCTGTGCAATCTATCTGCTGGCCGGTGGACCGCGCCCCTGGCGCCTCTCTGATGCCTTCGGATCCGCCCGCTGGGGAGATGCCTCCTGGCTTGTCAAAGGCCCTCCCGCCAGGGGCTACCTGTGGCGCCGCCGCCTGCGCGCCCTTCTGAACATGCGCCCCCTGCGGCCCCTCCTTGCCTTCGTTCCCGAAACGCCGCCACGCGAGCGCCAGCCCGATGGCTTTCCCCTTGGCATCCGAAGGGGGCGCATCCGCTTCGATGTCAGCGGCGTGCACCAACTCGTGTGCGCTCCGACCCGCTCGGGCAAGGGCGTCGGGTTTGCCATACCGGCGATGCTGACGCACCAGGGGAGCGTCGTCGCTGTCGACATCAAGCGGGAGCTCTGGCACGTAACCGCCCGCCGCCGCGCCGAGCTAAGCCGGGGACGCGTCTTCCGCTTCGACCCCTTTGGAGAGGAGACGGCCCGCTACAATCCGATGCGCGTGATTGCGACGAGCGGCCCGGGCCTGCGCCACGCGGCCGACGACGCGATGATGCTCGCGGAGATGTGTATTCTCACGACCGGTCAGGAGACGAATCCGTTTTTCGTGCAGTCGGCCCGCCAGCTCCTCGCGGGCCTGATACTGGCACAGGCCTTTGCCAGCGACGAGTGGAACGCCCAACACGGGAATGTCCCCTCTGGGAATGCCCGGCCTGAAAACGGTCGGTCTGGAAGCGACCGGCCCGACGCGCACCTGACCGATGACGCGGGGCCGGACATGCATGGCTCAGAAATAAGACGGGCCCGCCGCATCCATCTCAGCACGAGTGGCCCAGCGCGCGTCGAGACCATTTCTGAGGAAGCTCGTCCGGCACACTCGAGCGAAAACGAGAAATACCTGGCTGGAGGGACGAACGTCGAGCGGCCGCTTCGCACGCTGCCGGCCGTACGCCGGGTGCTCATGCAGCGCGACAATGCGCTCCGGGAGCATCTCTGCGCCATGGCAGACCATGTCAACCCGACGGTCTCCGGCATCGGCGCGCAGTTCGCCGACATGGTGGGCAAGACGTTTTCGTCGGTCGTTTCGACGGCGCGCCAAGAGACCTACTTTCTCGGCTCTCCGGTCATGGAGCGTGCCCTCGAGGCCACCGATCTGGCGTTCGAGACGCTTAGGGTACAGCCCGCGAGCGCGTTTCTTATTGTACCGGCGCGACACTTGGAAACGTACCGGCGGTGGATTCGCCTGATGATCGCCTGTGCCCAGACCGAGATTATGCGCACATCCCAGCGCGGCGGCACCCCCGTTCTGTTTCTGCTCGACGAGTTTCCTCGCCTCGGGCGCCTGGACCGGGTCGAGGAGGGGGTCTCGCTCCACGCCGGCAACGGCATCCAGTATGTGATCATCACACAAACCCCCCAACAGCTTGAAGCGCTCTACGGGAAACTCGCGGTCAGTTTCACAGCCAATATGCAAAATCAGATCTTCTGGGCGGCGAACGACCCGGACGTGGCAGAAAGAATTTCACGGATGAGCGGACGGCGCACGATCGCGGCGCGGAGCGCATCCGGCTCCCGGGCCAAAGATTTTGCCGATGCCACGGGAAAGACGTCTGTCTCCGAGACCGTCAGCGAGCAGGGGCGCCCCTTGGTAACCCCATCGGAGGCGCAGCAGCTCCCCTTCGAATACAGCTTTGTCTTCAGCCGGGGGCGTCCTCCAATCGTCATGAAGCGAGTCAACTACCTGCGCGATGGATTTTTCGAGGGCATGTACGACCCGCACCCCGAACACGACGCCGCCGAGGCAGTCCAGGCGGCCGCCCGTCGCCGCGCTGAAACGATCACACGCCCCGAATAGAGCGCACTGAGATTCCGGCGCATGTGCACGTGGCAAATGGTAAACCGCATCTGCGATGAGAAATGACACCACCAAGTTGTCTCCGGGCCCGAACCGACCTTCCACCTCCCCCACTGAAGTCTCCGACGTGGAGAACATCTTTAGAGGTGACGCCCTCGGTCCTACGGGCGAGCCGGTGCTAAGCAAACGGCAAGTGCTGATGCGCTTCGGGCTCTTGCCCCTTTCAGCGCTGGCGCTGATGGTGGCATTCTTCTCCTTTGTCCGGTACAACGGCACCGCCTCGGTCCCCATTGGCTGGTACTACCACCCGCCAGCTCCAGCTCAGATTGAGCGTGGAGCCGGCGTCCTGGCCTGCCTGGAGGGCGAGGCAGCCCGCTTTGCGATGCGTCGGAGATATCTCTCCCGCCGGCCCTACTCGCTTGACTGCAAGGCCTGGATCGCGCCGATGCTAAAGCGGGTGCTGGCCGTGCCCGGCGACACGGTACGCCTGGGGCCGGGTGGACTCTTCGTAAACGGCACGCTGCGGCGCCTGTCCCCACCGACGAGGGACCGCCGGGGGCGCCCATTGCAGCCGCGCTACGGAACACACGTGCTTGCCGAGGGCACCTACTGGCTTGCCTCCGATGTCCCGTGCGGCTACGATAGTCGCTACTTCGGCCCCGTGCGGCGGGCCCAGGTCTTTCGCCTCGCCCTCCCGCTGTGGATCACGATTCAACCAGAGAATCCATGCGCACCGTAACTCGATTATCCAACGCAAGATGGCACAGGGTACATCCGGCGGAGCGCCGCGCGCTTGCGTTGCGATTCGTGGCTGCTCTGGTGATTACCTGCGCCTTGCTGGCCGGGCTGGCCGGCTGCAGGCCGGAAGCGGAGACGCCGGGCGAAACCGAGGCAGACGGAATGGTAGCGGAAAACGAACAGAAGGCGCCAGGTGACGGGCAGAAAGCGCTTATTGGAAGCTGGGAGGGTCTGGGCGGCCCGAGCGTGGCCGAGTGGATGAAGTTCTATCCACCTGAAATGGCCGCCGCCACGGAAACCAAAATGAGAACACCCGAAACGGGGGAAGCTACGTCCGTGGGCGTCTTCGAAGTGCTCCAGGGTGGGCAACTGGCGCGGGGCACCTACCGTCTGAAGGCGGGTAGCCTTCAGGTCACCTACCGGTTCTACGACGCGGCAGGCACTGCGCGATCCCGTCACATGCGCCAGACTTTCGCCGCCCAGCCTACCCCTTCGCTACTCCGCCTCACTGGGCGCAGCGGGCGGGTGTTCATCTACGGGCGAATGGGAAAAGCTTCTACGCCAAAGGCGGCTCCACGGCACTAGCCGTGTGGCCGCGATGAAAGGGTGCACCGCCTCCGAGAGCTCGACCGAAGCGAAAAGAACCGGATCTGCTGTTGACGTTACTCGAAATAGGAGTTACCCCCGAAAAGTTGAAAGTATTTTCCTCAAGTGGATAGATCATAAAGCCATGAGGCGAGGCCAATGCATACACGCTCAAGCTCACCCATCCGCTCGAACGGTCTCGTCCCTCTGCGCCCGAGTCCACGGAAGGCGAGCGGGAGGCGTCCTCTCTCACTCCCCCTTGCCGCCCTGTTAGCCCTCGGATTAGCAGGGGCGCTTTTCCTGACCAGCTGCGACGGCGGCCCAGGCCCGGAGGAGGAAGTCCGCCTCTCCCCCGACGTAGTGGCGCTGAAAATCAGCGAGGGCGAAATAGATACGTCGGACGTATTCCCCGACTACCGCCTGATCGTTGAGATGACCAATATGTCTGATATTGCGCTTGATAATGTGTTCGTTGATATCGCTCTCAGAGACGACAAAAATGCTATCGTGGAGGATACGGGTTTATCTTCGGTGACTGGGGATCCGCTGGAACCGGATGAAACACAGATAATTGAGAGAAGCCTAGCAACGGCCAGCTATGATGAATACACCTGCTATACGTACTCGGTAACTATTGGCTATGACTCTGGTGGGAACTCCGGATCCGCCAAATCCGAGTCGAAATCCTATCCTGGTACCTGCGGCTAGGATGCGAGCAGGTCCCCTCCCA
>CAYFRX010000029.1:0-10493 GCA_964345515.1 uncultured Rhodothermales bacterium | reverse complement strand
GAGTCGAAATCCTATCCTGGTACCTGCGGCTAGGATGCGAGCAGGTCCCCTCCCACTGTGGATTCTGTACCATTGCAAGCAATAGGCGATAACCGATGTGGCCCCTCGAATCCATTTTCAGCCGCCTTCGTGTTTATAGGCACATGGCCGGTAGATATGTGCCGAATGACCGCTATCTTTTATGTCAACGTCTCCCTCCCAGCCCGAACCGTTCGAATATGAACGGTACGCTCCTCACAGGCCCTCCAGCGACCCGGCTGCCGGGAGCGACGAGGCGCGCTCCTACGACTCACTCGGGATCCAGGCCCGTAGCTTCGACGAGTTGATTCACTTCCTCAAAGAAGATGGGCTGCCGATCCGCAGCTTCGATCGCCTCCAGGAAGCGTTGGACATTTCCGCCACGACGCTCGCCGAAGCCATTTCTATCGCGATGCGCACGCTTCGGCGCCGGCGCAAGACGGGCCGCTTCAAACCCGACGAGTCCGAACGGCTCTTGCGCCTGGCACACCTCTTCGAGCACGCCTCGGAGGTGCTTGGTTCACCGAAGCGCGCCCGGAAGTGGATGAAAGAGCCGCTTCCAGTGCTTGGGAGCCAGTCTCCGCTTGACTACGCCGACACCGAGCCGGGCGCACGCGAGGTCGAGCGCATCTTAGGACGCATCGCCTATGGGGTGTTCTCCTGATCGAGAAGGCTTCCTGAAATGTCGACATCCGTCATCGCCTAGTGCCTAACGAGTCGCGCGTATGCCGACGCCGCCTTCGATAGAGAAGGCGCGCGGCTTTAAGGCGGCCGCTGGAATAGCGAAGGCGTGGCCATGGTCTACCTGGCTGGCTCGCTTGCACTGGCCGCTCTGGAGCAACTCGTGCACCTCAGCCGAACCGATCTTCTGGGGCGGCAGTTCGTTCGGTTTCAGGTAGAACTGCCTCGAAGCGCTGTGCTGGCATTAGACGAAGCCGCCCTCCCTCCAGGGTGGACCGAAAAGCGAGACCTGGCGCGGACGCTCGGCGGCGGCTGGACGGATGCGAAAAAGTCCCTGGCACTGCGCGTGCCGAGCGTAGTCGTGCCCCAGGAAGCCAACTATCTTGTCAACCCCCGTCACCCTGACGCGAACCAGGTGCAGATCGGCGATCCTGAGCCCTATGTCTTCGACGAGCGGCTCGCAGATATGGGGTCATAACAGGAAACAAGACAGTGGAAATGCCAGAAGCGGAAGGGTCAGATGTGATAGGCCAGACGCGGCATAGAACGTCTTTTCACTCCATGATCCTGAATCACGTGCGTATTCCGTCTTTGGGAATTTTGACTGCCTTTTTCTTTGCACATGTTACATCATTTGTTACCCCATATCGAAAATCTAGTGAAACAGCATCACTCTTAATCAACTCCACCATTCGGGTTACGCCCCTGTGGCAGGGTCGCAACGGGCAAGCAGAGTGACTGCGTCGAACCTCGATTCATAATTACGGCCCTTATCAGAACTGAGACCCGTCCGGCCGTGGGTTGACATCACGCAAGGGGCATTGCATACCGGCAAGTTCGTACCTGTCGAGGTGCAAAGGCGTCGTGCGATTCGACGCATTTGCATACGTGGCCCACTTGATATGCAAGGAACCCTATCGTATATACAATTGTATTTGTATACGCGTGGCGCCGAGCCGGCCAGCATGGACTTTGAGTGGGACCCTGACAAGCGCGAAGTTAACCTCGAGAAGCATGGCGTCGACTTCGTCGATGCCGCCGAGGTCTTCGCCCAGCCACATCTCGCGATGGCATCGCCCCAAGGAGGCGAAGACCGGGAAGTCGCTATCGGTCTGCTTCCGGCCAGGGCCGTGCCGGAGACGTGGTCCGGGCGCCTCGCCACCGTCGTATACGTCCAGCGCGAGGGCGCCATTCGCATTATTTCAGCACGCAGAGCACGGAAGAATGAGCGAGACGCATACCGAACGGCACTCCTTAGAGGAGATTAGATCGATGGAGAGCCGCACCGATTGGGAGCGGCTGCGCCAGATGACCGACGCGGAGATCGAAAAGTCCGCGCGCGAGGACCCCGACTCCCCCCTCTTGGATGAGGAGTGGTTACGAGCCGCCCGGCTCGTGACGCCGAGCGGGGCGAAGGAGCAGATTTCGATTCGTCTCGATGAGGAGGTCGTCGCGTTTTTCCGGAGCCAGGGCCGGGGGTATCAGACCCGCATCAATGACGTTTTGAAGGCATACGTCTTGACCCAGCGCCTGAAGTCGCAACGGAACGCGCTACGTGATGGTGCCACGGGGGAAAGCAACACGGATGAAGAAACGGCCGGCGGTAGCGCTAGCCCATGAAGGCACAGCTGGTGAGGGTGTGACCAATGTGCGAACCCGCTCGCGCTTCGACATGGGTTGGATGTGCAGCACATCCAACCCATGGAGGGGGTCGGTATGCCGCTGCGCGCTGCGCTCCCTGACCGAGACGACCGAGGTCGACGCATTTCGTATTTGCGAAACCAGCCCTCCTTCTCCAGCTTTGCGATAGATTTCGATACCCGGCGCGTGCTGTACTCGCGCTACGCTTCTGACCGTCACCCGTTGCTTAAGTGTAGGCCACCCGGTCGCACATGCCGGTCCACACGGGCAGCCCAAAGCGCTCTAGCACGTCCGTCACGCTCTCCCCCAGGCTCGCGTGCCCTTCCTGAGAGAGAGCACCAACGCAGCCTCACAGGCGCCTGTGAGGCGCCTGCGGGGCTGTATCATCGACGTTCTATCTGAAGGGTATGCCTCATCTCAAGTGTATGCTGGGTTCGTCGCGGCCGAGCTTCTCCCTCAGGGCCTCGAACGCCACGTTGTACACCTTCGCGCAGGGCAGCCCGCCCAGCCGGTCGGCCATGGCTTCGAGCTACGCCCAGTCCCGCGGTGTCACCTTCACCCGCCGCGTCCGACACCCTAGTGCTATGCACTCCAATCATCTGTCCTCGCAGGTTGGACGCCCAACCACCAGGGTAGCTTCGTCTTGTTTTCGACGCTACCAGGTGAGCGTCTGATGACACTGGGATGTCACCCCGAACGGGTGATATTGCCGCAAAGGGGCCCGTAGCGAAGGGTCTCTGGACGACCATCCCCCAGAGAAGAGGCTGTGCCGTGATCCTGCGCGCTCTCATGCGTCTACTTGCCGCTGCCGGGCTGATCGCACTGCTGGGCGCCCGGCGCCTGGTCGCTGCATGTTTCTTCGCGCTCTTCGCGGTGATCGTACTTTTTGACGCGATAGGCCGCATCGCCCGCCACGTCACGAAGCACCTGCCAACCGGCGAGGAGGTTGAAGCGTTTCTGGCTCAGGCAGAAACGTTCCTTATCCGGACGCATGCGCTCCTCCCGTGGGACGGTCTCCTCAGCTGGGAGGCGCACCCGACCTGTATTGGAGCCGCTTGTCTCCTTGCCTTCGCCCTCGCGACGGTCTACGTCTTGGCCGCCGGCCGTGTGGCGGGGTGAGAAAGGGATTGGGTTCGGACGGCCCACGTCCCGAAGACTGTCACGTCCCAAAAACATGCAGCCCAAAGTAGAGGAGCGCTAGCGTGAAGACCGCGCTGAGCACCGCTGCAATAGTACCTGCCCCGATCATCTTGATCATCTCGTTGGAGAGGTTCCCCCTCCGATCGCGCCGGTGGTCCTCCATTAGGTATTCGGCCTTCTTACGCGTATTGTCTGCGGCCTGCCGTGCTGCCTCCACGACTTCAAGCTGCGCCCCAAGGCTTTGCCGAAGGGCTTCCCCGCTATCACGCATAGCCTGATGCAACGAGGCGTCCACCTCTTTTCCGACCTGCTGGCTCCTTTCCTCCAGCGTCCCAAGGAGCCTTCGGTGAACCTCCTCGATGTCGCGTATGGCCTGCCCGCGGGCCGTGTCAATCTCCTTCAGAACCGACCGTTGGAGACGCTGCGCCTCCGAGAGCGCGTTCATGGACAGGTGGTACGATCCTTCATCGCCCGGCGGTTTGTTTTCGTGTGGCGCGCTGCCGTCGCTCTCCATCGCTGGCACTCATGTTTTCAGGGTGAAAGGGTGTATAATGTTCTCTCCTACCGTACTTAAGGCTCCTGCCGATTAGAGCTCTTGTCCGAAGCTGCCGAGCTCCTGCACGGTCGTCTTGACGGTCTGCCGAAAGCTTTGGAGGGCAAGTCCGGCAGCCCCGCCGCCGATGCCAGCCGCAATGGCTTTGCCCCCACTTCGGATGAAGGGCTCTGCTCCCATGCCGGCCGCCTTGCCCAACGCCGCCGCCCCAGAGCGGGTAGCACCGGCTGCGACCCCTCGGCCCTGCCTCGGCGCCCGGCCTGTTGAAGGGCCTTGACCCTTTGATGCGCCCAGGCTCATGGATTCGTCTGGGCCCACGGATGCGCCTCTCGGATCGCTCAGGCTGCGGCCGCTCAAGCCCTCGTGGTCGATGCGACGCTGCACTGCCGGCGAGGCCGCCACGTAGACCCGCCCCGCCCATTCGGCCAGGTGCTCCGGTACCGGGTAGCGGCTCATCTGCTCTCGGGCCCGCTGAAGCTGCTCTGCCTTGGGAGGCTGCTCTGCTGCACCGAGGCGCTCCGCTTCCGAGGCCGTCGATCGTGCCGCCGTCGAAGCCACGTACCCCTCGGCCAGCCCACGGGCGATGCGCACGGTGAGCTCCTCCTGCCCGGCCTTGAACTGCTCCCGCGGATCGGCCCCATGCCGCCCTGCGCGGGCAGCCGCCTGAGCGCCCGCTCGGATAGCGACCTCCTCCCTTTGGCCCAGAGGATCCGCCACATGTTGCGAAGGCTGCCGGCTGGCCGCCTGCTCTTCACCCTGCGTCCGCCGGAGAATCTCCACAGCGAGGGCTTCCTGCTGCTGCGCCGCTGCCAGGCGTAGCCCACCCTTCGTCAGCTGCCTTCGGTAGTGGTCCACCGATCGCCGACTGCGTTGCGGTCCGGGCATGGCATACGCCGATCCTTCATAGCGCTCCGGAAAAGCAACGGCGTCGATCCCGGCGGCCGCCCCGAAGCGCAGGCTGTTTTCCCGCCGCGCTGCCTGCGCCTTTTCAGGGCGCTGGTAGACCTTTCCGAGGAGCTGATCGAAGCGCGCCTCCGCCTCCAATCGCCGACTGTGCACCTCGCGATAGAGCGTCTCTGCTTCTCGAAGCCTCACCTTCCGGCCCTCAGCCTCCTGCGTAGCCTCATGGCCCGGCTCGGACGAGGCTCTATTCGGCGAGTTTGGGGCTGCTGCTCCGGATTCCGTCTTCACGGCCGCCCGCGCCCACGTCTGACCGCTTCGCAAGTCAAACCAAATCTCCTCACCGCTCGGCACGCGAGCGCTATCTGGCACGCGCCGCCAGCCTTCGGCCATCCTATTGGCCATAGCCCTATCGGCTGTTGGCATTTCTGCAGTTGCCCTGCTGGCTGTTGTCCTTTCAGCGCCTTCCCTCCTGTTCTCTGCAGAGGTAGCACGGTCCGAGCCCGTCCTCTCCTGAGATCGGTTCTGAGAGAGATCTTGAGATAGATCCTCTAGGTCGATGCCGACCCGCTCTGCGAGAAGCCGCACGCTCTCTGTAAAACCAATCCCTTCCAGCTGTCCGACCAGTTCAAAGACATCCCCGCCTCGCCCGGTCGAGAAGTCGTAAAAGACGCCCTTCTCGTCGTTGACCCGAAACGATGGGTTCTGCTCCTCTTTGAAGGGCGAAAGCCCGACGAGCTCCCCGCCGGAAGGCTTCAATTCGGTATACTCCGAGGCGACGCGTGCGATGCTCGTTGCCCGCCGTACGGCTTCGACCTTCTCGCCGAGGTAGCTGCCGCGCATGCCACCCGCTAAGGGGCCGCTCGCAGAGCGCCCCTGGCCTGCCTGGCCTACGGCCAAGCTGCGCTGGCGCTGCTCCACATATGATGCGTATGCCTCTTCCAGGTGCTCTATATGGGCGACTCGCTCTTCTGTGGTGAGGCCTGCGGGCGCCGTCGCCGCGCCGAGCTCCCGCAGACGCGCCGCTTGCTTTTCGTCTGGCCCCCCGGCTGTCGCCTGAAAATACCGGCGCATCGCTTCGGTCCGCTCCTGTGCGCTAGCGTAGCCCCCCTCGGCCCTGCGATAGGAGCCTCCCTCCTCCTGCGCGGACTCAAGAACGGCCTCGGCAAAGGTGCGCCCGTGCTCTTCGGCCCAGCGCCGAAGGCCCTTGCCTCCGATCTCACGAGCCAGCCCGTCAGGGTCCTGTCCCGCCGGAAGATATGCGACTGTGCCCTCCGCTCCGGCCCGCACGAGCTGCAGGGCTGCCCGCGCCGCCCCCTCCATCTCCCCGCCGTCGAGTAAGACGACCACGTCGCCGGCCTCGTCGGCTAACAGGTGGGCCTGCCGCGCGCTCATCGCCACGCCGGATAGCGCCACGGCGTTTTCGATGCCTTCCTGGCGCAGCCGCATTACGTCAGTATAGCCTTCGACGAGGTAGGCCCGCCGTGACTGTCGGATCGGCTCCCGCGCCTGGGAGAGGCCGAAAAGTGTACTCTGCTTATCGAAATGCGCCGACGCCGGCGAGTTGATGTATTTTGGATTCCCGCGCAGGGGGGGTGTCGTTCGCTCGGCGTCGGCCCACACCCGCCGCGCGCCAAAGCCGATCGTCCGGCCTTCCTCGTCCAGGAACGGAAATGTAATGCGACCCCGAAAGCGGTCAAACACCCCGCGCTCACCCCGGGCGCGGGCCTCACTGGCATCGCCCCGCTCTACCGCGAGGCCCGCCCGCACGAGCGCTTCCTCGGAGAAGCCGGCATCCAAGGCTGCATCGGAAAGCGCGCTCCACGCGTCCGGCGCGTAGCCGACCTGGAAGGCGCGGAGCGTCTGGCGGGTGAAACCGCGCTCCGCCTGCAGGTACGCCTTCGGGCGCTCCTCCAGCCCGAGCCCTTCGAGCGCGTCCTGGTAGAACTGCGTGGCGAAACCAAGGACCCGCTCTTCCTCCATTCGCTGCTCGTGTGGACCTTCCGCGATGGCTTTTTCGACGTTCTCGGGCTCCAGTTCGGGGCGACTGTCGGGCCAGGCGCTAACCCCGTGCTCTTGCTCGAGCGCTTCGCGTCCGAAGGCTGCGCCAAGCCGCCGCGCCTCGGTCTCCACGTGGTCCATTTCGATCCAGAGTCTTCCCCCCGCAACAGCCTGTGCTCCAGCAGTTCGTTCCCACCGCGCTCTCGCCCCGCGCGCCTCAAGCCCCTCGGCCAGCTCAGCGAAGGTTTCTGCCTCTGCGGCTGCCTCACCCAGCGCCTGGCGCATCTTGGGGTAGACCGCTGGCTCCGCTGCGCGACCTTCCAGGGCCTCCTCCCTCACGTGCGCCTCATAGGTCTGCCCGTACCGGATCTCTAGGCTTCCCTTCGAGAGGCCCTCACCAAGCGAGGAGAGCTTCGCGTGGCGCTCCTTGCCGGACGCGTCACGGCCGGCGATCACGAGGCCGGAGCGGCGCGGCTCAAGGCGCAGGCCCCACGCCTGAAGCCCCGCGCGGGTCTCCGACCACGACTCGGCACGGACGAAGTGCTCCTCCATCGCGAGCTCTGCGCTCGCCCGAAACGACGGCGGGCCGCCGGTGTGAGCCTGTTCCCAGAAGGGCCGCCGCTGCCGGCTTGCCCAGCCGCGCCTCGCCAACTCTTCTGCCTGTGGCGGCCGGCTCCATCCCTGCTCGCGTTCGATCTCGTTTAGGACCTCGCGGATGCGCGGGACGTCCCGCCATCGGCTCCAGGCCTTTCCGGTCTCCGGGTGCACGCGGTTGACCATTATGTGCAGATGGGACGCTTCGGTGTCCTTGTGGGCGACGATCCAGGCCTGGTGTTCTGCCAGCCCGATCCGCTTAAGAACCTTCTCGGCCGCGGCGAGCATCGCCTTTTTCGCCGGCCGGTCCGGCGGGCCGCCTCCACGGCCGGACTTCCACGAGAGCACCATATGGTAGACGGGCTCTTCCACCCTGTCATTAAGCGCGGTCGCATCACGCATCTCAAGCGCAATGGCCTGTCCGCCCTGGCCAATCAGGCCGCGTCCCTTTGTCCAGGCGACCCGCTCAGAAGGATCCCCCACCCGATTCGCTCCCCGGCCGTATTCGAGGTAGTCTGCGAGCTTCCCGAAGCTGGCGCTGCTGCTCACCTCTACGATCATCGCTCCTCCCTCTCAGGTTTCCCCACCACGTTTCGCTTCCGTGATCTCGCTTCCGAGAACAGGCCGGGGCGGTGCTGGAAGACCGCCCACCTTTTCAGCCCCGAGCCCGGACATGCTTTGCCGTGCTCATTTTTTATCCAGCTTACTCCCCTTTGTCTGGCGCCCGTCTGCGCCGACCCGTCGAAGCGCTGCTCGCAGCTCGTCGAGGGTGATCATCACGGCCTCCTCCTCAAGGGCTGCGCCCTCGCGTGCTGCCTGCTCCTGCAGCCGGCCCAGCTTTAGTCCGAGCTGTCGCAGCTGCGTCCGCATTTTTGCGTCGACGCCGGGCCTCACTTTCTTTCCCAGCACGCGCTTTCGAATCAGCGCCGAAACCGAAAGGCCCACCGCCTCGGCTTGCCGCTCGAAAGCGGCCTTCTCCTCGGGGGTCAGCCGCACCTCCGCTTTCGATGCGCGCCGCTTCTTTTTCGCTTTCTGTGGACGGCCTCGATGCCGCTCTGCTCCGTGGTCGCTCATCGGCTGCTACTCCACTTCCCCGGGAGGATTAGTGGACAGATCTGGGAGCCTACGCCCAGGTCCAGAATCTTTTTTGTCATGACAAGGCACTAGCTTGTCGCGAAAAGTACCGGCCCCTCCAAAACGCCCCAATTCAAGACAGCGTTAAGATACGAACCGGCCCATATCGGCGCAAGAGCGTGAAATAACGGTCATCCATCTTTAATCGCTTACCCAGTGGCGCTCGGCGTTCCGCTATGGGTATGCATCGCCGCTTAAGACCGACGGCGCCTCCGTCCAGCGAATGCGTATCGGTCATTCCGATAACTCGGCCCATACGGCCGAATACGATGCATCCGACCAGACACACAACCATACGCGGCGCCGGGCCGGAGCGACTGGGTCTCTCGTCCTCGGCCGCTCCAGCTTCGCTCCGGGACGCCTCCTCCAGGCGCGCTTCTTACGAGGGCGAGTCTTACAGACGCGAGTCTTATAGACGCGAGGCCACCTGCCAATAGTCTTTGCCCGGAAGATCGGACAGGCAGGTTTCCCGCCGCTCGATGTCCTCGAGCAGCCAATCGTTCATGGTCGATTCACAGGTAGACTGCACGTAACTTCCGGCGGACCGCAGTGTCCAGTGTTCGGCACGGACGCCCTTGCGGTCATCGTAGATGTCGATCCATGTGCGCCCGGCTTCATGGGCTCCAGCGACAACGACGAGAACCTCCGCCGTGGCCGAGAGCCCACGGGAGCCGCGCCGCGCCGTGCCGGGAGTAAAGTCATAAACAAAAAACTGCAGGCTCAGGTGCTGGTGCAATAGTGGGATCGACCATGCCCCGTCCTCGTCCGGCAGGTAACCGACAGGAAGGAGCGAAGCCGTACCGCCGGGCGAGGGCGCGTGCAGCAGGAGTTCCACACGTCGGGCGTCTTCGTCTTCGAGGTATACCGTACGCGCTTCCAGTTCAGGGAAGCGCTGCGGGACGCTCGATTCGGACTCGGCCGGTCCCCCATAGCCTTTCATGCGACGCAGCAGGCGAAATAGGCCGCGGTCATGGGCCGGGCGGGTTTCGAGGGCGACGGGGAAACACAGGGCGCGTGTGCCCCTCACAAGAGACCACGCGAGCGCTTCTTCTTTGCGGTCGTAGGCGCGGCGGCGGACGCGCCGCAAGAGGCGTGCAAAGCGGTGCCACTGGCGCGCCTGTTCGTAGTGAGACGCAAGGTAGTCGGTAGAAAAAGCATAAGAGCCATGCATAGGACGCATCCTCTCCCTTTCGGGATGACTGGGTAGCGAGTTCTTCGAGTAGGCCGGCGAGTTGGAGCCCACCGGGGTTACTGGCAAGATACAATATCGGGGTTACATTATCAATTAAAAATTACAAACATTTGTAACAATTTATGATGTTTAGTGCATCGATGTACATAAAAACGTCTTTCGTGGTCACATAAAGGGATCAAGGCGTAATTCTGGTGATAAGTGCGATGCAA
This sequence comes from uncultured Rhodothermales bacterium, assembly GCA_964345515.1. Classification (GTDB taxonomy): domain Bacteria; phylum Bacteroidota; class Rhodothermia; order Rhodothermales; family Salinibacteraceae; genus JAAAPH01. Next base: position 427 of record CAYFRX010000029.1, on the reverse strand, counting down.
ATGTCAGCTCCCTATCATGAACTAGACATCACAAATATATATTTTTATTTAACCCCCCCCTTTGATGCAAAATGCCTCTTCCCCATTGACGCAAGCGACACGCCCCCTCTGATCATCACGCGGTTTTGACTATCGGCGCGCTGCGTCGACCGATGGGGCTCATAGCCGCCCCTTATGACCCACCGGGAGCCTGATGCCTGGCTCCGAGGGATGCCCGGCCTCGCGGTAGGGGTGCGCGCTCTCGAGAGCGTCGGGATGGTCTCCTCGCAGCGGTTCGCGCCTCAGATGAGCAAAACGCGACCCGGCCGAAGCGCCGACAGAAAAATGAGCTGACAGAAAGAAGAGGAGTGAGGCCTGTGAAGGGCGCATGTTTGGCCTGCTGGGTGGGACGGATCGGAAGCCATCGGGACCTGACAATGGTCGACGA
>CAYFRX010000028.1:0-19592 GCA_964345515.1 uncultured Rhodothermales bacterium | reverse complement strand
CTCGCGTCAACCAGCGATACGCTGCGTGCATGCCAGTCCGCAGCCAGCGCCGATCTCCCACCAATGTGAACAGCTTCCGACCTACGTGCGTCACGGTCTGCGAATTTCGATCGGTGATCTGAACGGCAGTGTCATACCGGCTCTCTGAATTAGTGGTGCATCCTGGAATAAGTCTGTGCTTTCATTTGGAAGTCATGCCCGACCCCACACGAGGGCGCAAGCCCGAGGGCCGAAGGTCATGCCGATGGTGCTGACGAAGCGAAGCGGAGCTAATCGGGCATCCAGGTGCTTAAGCCGGTGATTCTGGTTTCCCAATCCAGTTGGGGATAACTTCCTTTTCATGCCCAATAGTTTCGTAGAACCGGTATCAGTGGGCTCCTGTGACGTCTGTCTCTCTGCTTGACCTCGCCTCTCCGACGCGAGCTGCTGCGCAAAGCGCACCCTGCACACCCCCAGATCCTGAGCGCCATTAGCCCTCAGCGCTGCTGCGTCTGCGTCAATAAAGGCGGCGCGGTTGTGGATGTCAATCTCACCGCCGCTGCGATTTTGGCTGCGTCCGACGAGGCACGCGGCCTATCGACTTACCGGGTGATGATGGATTCATCCTCCAGACGGGCCTGGACCTCTGCCCAGGTGGGGAGCGCCTGCACGTCGCCCGGGGCCGTGGTGGCCAACCCACCCAGGATGTTGCCGAGCCGGAGGGACGCACTCAACCCCCAGCCGCGCAACTGTCCGGCGAGAAAGCCCGCGTTGAACGCGTCGCCCGCTCCGACGGGCTCGACGACGTCGACCGACAGAGCAGGCTCTTCGGCCAACTCACCGGCAGCGTCCACGGCGAGCGCGCCGTCTGCCCCGCGGCGCACGACGACGTGCTCCGGTCCCATCGCGCGCAATGAACGCGCGGCGGCCTCGGGCGAGGCATCGCCGGCGAGCAACTGCGCCTCCTCCTCGCTGGCGAGCACCACGTCTACGTGCGGCAGCATCTCCAAGAGCACGCTCCGCGCCTCATCTTCCGGCCAGAGACGGAGGCGGATGTTGGGATCCATCGACACGCGCACGTCCCGCTCTGCTGCGAGGCGGAGCACGTGCCACACCGTCTCGCGGCAGGTGGCGCTGAGCGCCGGCGTGATGCCGGTCAGGTGCACGAAGGTGGCCTGCGCCAGGTAGTCCGCCTCCAGGTCGTCGGGCGCCAGGCGGCTCGCGGCGGACCCGGCGCGATAGTAATGGACATGGGTCGTGTTCGGCTGGCGGCGCTCCTTGAAGTACACGCCCGTCGGCGCCTCTGGGTCGCGCACCACCGTCGAGACGTCCACGCCCTCACCGCGAATAGCTGCGATCACGCAGGCTCCGAACTCGTCGGCGCCGACGCGGCTGACCCACCCCGCCGTGTGCCCCAACCGGGTCAGCCCGATCGCGACGTTCGACTCCGCCCCGGCCACGAATCGCTCGAACCGGGTGGCGTAGCGAAGCCGCCCGGTGCTCGTGGGCGTGAGTTGGACCATCGACTCGCCGATTGTTACGACGTCCAGCATAACGCTCCGGCCTCACCGGTTTGCCACACAGTTATTGTCGGCATCGTACGTCCAGGGTGTGCCCCCGTCATTCCGGCCGTCCTTCGTTCGTGAGGAGATACGTACCGGACTTGCCGGCCACCACGATGTCCACGCGCCCATCCCGGTTCATGTCTGCGGTGCGAATCTGCAGCCCCGTCCCCACGCTCCCCGCGTCGATACCATGACGGGTAAACGTCATCGACTGCGGATTCCACTCGTAGTAATACAGCACAGGCGGTTCGTCGCCGCCCGGGTCGTTTCCGTTGTGCGCCCACTTCCGCTTTCCGGTGATCAGCTCGTCCTGGTCGTCTCCATCCAGATCGGCCCAGTGGAGCGCGTGCGGCTGCGAGAACCGGTCGTCGATCAAGTGCTTTTTCCAACGGGTCGTTCCATCCGGCGCCGGTTCGAGTTGCTGCCACCAGTACAATCCGATGTCGTGCCCTTTCCCCCAGATGAGATCGTTCCGGCCATCGCCGTCCAGATCCCGCAGGAGCATGGGGACACTGGCGTGCAGGTCCCAGTCGGGATGATACGTCCACGCTTGGCGCAGGGGATCTCCCGCCGGGCGCTCGTACCAGCCTGTGCCCACGAGGATGTCCTCCCGGCCATCCCCATTGATGTCGCCAAAACCCATGCCGTGCCCATGCCCGTCCGTGCCCAGCACGGCCTTCTCCAGCGTCGGCGCCCCGTCGGCATCGGTGGCAAACTGCCAGATGAGCAGCGGGCTCTGCTTGTCCCAGCTGTTGACCACCCACTCGGGCGTTGAATCACCGCTTAGGTCGCGGAGAAACGTGATCTCGTTCGCGCTCGCTTCCGTGTCTTTGAGAAGATGCTCAGGCCAGAGCACTCCCTGCGCTAAGCCGTCCGATCCGGGATTTTCGTACCAGTACACCTCCGACGGAAGGAACGAGCCCGCGACCACGTCCACCCACCCGTCGCCGTTCACGTCGTGCACATGGTCCCCGTTGTTCTGCACGTACCCGTTCCAATCGTCGACGAGACGCAGCGGGCGGGCCACAAAATCGGGCCCGGCGTACCAATTCCGCCCGGCAACGATATCGAGGTGCCCGTCGTTGTTCACATCGGCGATGGCGCACCCCTCATTGGCATCCCGGTAGAGCAGCTTCTTCGTGAACGCCACTGTGTTCGAGCGCACGGCCTCATCCCTCGGCGTCTCGGTCGGACTGCGCTCACCCACCCCGATGGCGGCCACGAGCGAAACGGCCACGCCCACAGCCACTGTGCCCGACAGGATCCCCCAGCGCTTTTTCATGACAAGGCCCTCCTTCGTCTCTGGTCACATCATGGCCCTACGGGTAGAACATCCCCTCTCAATTTTCTGCGACCTCGACGACGGCATCAATCTCGACGGCGATGTTGCTGGGGAGCGACCCCATGCCGACGGCGGCACGTGCATGTTTTCCCCTATCCCCAAATACCTCCACCATCAGATCCGAGAAGCCGTTGACGACCTGCGGCTGTCGCGTAAAGTCCGGCTCTGCATTTACCATGCCCGTGACCTTGACCACCCGCCGCACGCGGTTCAAATCCCCAATCTCCGTTTTCAAGGACGACAGCAGCGAGATGGCGGTCAGCCGGGCGGCTTCCTGGCCCTCCTCCAGGGTCAAGTCGCTGCCCACTTTCCCCGTTACCAGCCCGCCATCGGGCCGATCCGGCCCATGCCCTGAGAGAAAGACGAGATTGCCGGTCTGTACGGCTTTCACGTAATTCGCTACGGGGGGCGTAGGCTCTCCGAGCTCGATGTTCAACTCCGCCAGCCGCTCTTCCACGTCATAGTCGTACCCCGTGGCTTGCGACTCGCTCTCGCCCTCTCCGGGCTGCGTCTGCGTGCACGCGAGGGAGAGCAAAAGAAGAGGAAGTAAAGCGATGAGCTTTTTCATGTAACTGTAGGCTGATTGTGTCTTGAAACATGTCGATGTGCTGCAGCCCGAAGGCCTCGTCGGCTTCTTGCCTGGAAAGGTAGTTTGGAGCCCGACGACTTGCAACGTTCCACCTCGGACGGCAGGTCGTCTGTCGCTTTCCGTTCCCACGAGCCGACGCGCACCCGAGGCGGCGAATCACGGACCCGAGGCTCCTCCGGTCGGGCTCGTCTTCCAAGCATCAGTCCTCTGCCTGCGACACACGGCGCATAGCCTGCACCTCCTCGGCGGTCACCGCACTGGCGTCATTGCCGAGGTTCTGCCGGATGAAGGTCGCCACCTCGGCCACCTCCTGATCGCTCAAGAAGCTGTGTTGGGGCATCGCATTGTTGTACGGCTCCCCATTGACCACGATAGGGCCCTCCAGCCCGTTGATGATCACGGAAATAAGCCGCTGCGTGTCTCCCGTCACCCACTCCGTGCCAACCAGCGGCGGATAGCGCGGCGGCGCCCCCTGGCCGTCGCGCTGGTGGCATGGTGCGCAGTAGGTGTTGTACAGCTTCTCGCCCGCCAACAGCTCCTCCCGCTGCAGGTTGTCTGCCTCCGGGTCCGGCGTGCGGATGTTGCTGGCCGTGCGCTTCTCTTCCTTCATCCGGGCGAGGTGCGCCTCGCCGAAGGCGTCTTTGTCTCCTGTGAAGGTCACCCGCCAGATCGTCCCGTCATTATCCTCGGTGATGTAGAGCGCGCCCTCCGGTCCCATGGCAAGGCCTCCGGGACGGTGCTCCGCATCGCTCGTATTGACGATGGGGTCAACGCCGGCAAAGCCGTTGGCGAACACCTCCCACGCGCCGGCCGGCGCCCCGTCTGCGAACGGCACGAACGCCACGAAGTAGCCGGCCTGCGGATAGGGATTGCGGATGGTGGAGCCGTGAAAGGCGATGAAGGCGCCGTTTGCGTAGCGGTCCGGAAACTGCTCTCCGCGGTAGAACAGCAGATCGTTCGGCGCGAAATGACCGGGAAAGCCGATGAGTGGGTCGTCATATTGGCTGCATCGGCCCACGGTGTCGCCATCGCCCCCATACTCTGGAGCGAGCACCTTGCGGCCCTGCAGCTGATCGTAGTAGCAATACGGCCAGCCAAAATGCGACCCCTCAGTGGCCCGGATGAACTCTTCGGCCGGCAGCATGGCATTGTCCCACCGCGAAAATTGGTTGGGCCAGAGCCGGTGCAGGTTGTCGCGGCCATGGACCACGACGTACAGATTGTCATCCACCGGATTCCAATCGATGGCGACCGCGCTCCGGATACCGCTCGCAAACCGCTCCCCGTCGGCCTGCGTCTGGTTAATGACCCCGGCCTCAAATCGCCAGACGCCGCCGTGCGCTTCAAGGTCGGGGCAGGGGTCCTGGCCCGGAACGCTCGGCGTGCGCTTGGGCGCTTGGCATGCATTGGTCGGCGCGCCAAATGGGACATACATGTGCCCTGCGTCGTCGAACGCGAATTGCTTGGAGATGTGCTCGTGCATCCCGTGTTCGTGGTCGTCAATCAACACCGTATCCGGGGACGCCTCCGGAACGAGCTGCCCGGGCGTCAACGCATAGCGATACACCCGCAGGCTGGTGCCCACGTAGAGGTAGCCGTTGTGGATCGCCGCGCCCGTGTACCACCCGCCTTCGTTTTCGAGCGCGCCGAACGTGCGGACGATATCGGCCCGCCCATCCCCGGTGGTGTCGCGTAGGGCGACCACGGTGCCCTCCTCGTAGGGGCGCTTCAGCATGGCATAGATGTCCCCGTTGTCCCGCACGGCCAAGTGGCGCGCCGGGCCGATGCTATCGACGACCACCACGGCGTCAAAGCCGTCGGGAAGCAGCAGCCCACCGTCGTCCGCCCGGCCGTTCTGTCCGCTGGAGTCCGGCGTGCAGTGCGTGAGCGCTAGGGCCATGAGGAGCACGCAAAGTCCTCGGAGATGAGACGTACACATGGAATCGTCCATTACGAGATGGTGGGGAATGCCTCGGCGGGGCCAGTCTATGGTGCGGTTGGCTGGAACGCCTGCAGCCGGTTGTCATTGCGCGCCACCAGAATGAGCGGCTGCCCATCGCGGCGAAGCACGTGGATGGCCCGGATCTGGCCGGGACTGAAGAATCCGCTCTTCCGAGACGGCACCGCGCGGTACGTGCCGGCCGAGTCGGGCCGCAGCAGGACGCCGTAGCTCGCATCGTACGGACCGGCCTGGGGCTGCACCGCCTCCAGGTTGCCTCCCAGAAAGAGGGCCGGCGCCCCACTGCCGTCCAGATCGGTCGCCGCGATGCCATACATGGGGGCGAGCTGCGCCTGGAAGGGCAGCGAATCGACGCGGAACCGCCCGTCTCCGTCGTTCCAGCCGACCACCGTCGCTAGCTGCTCCGCCTCGTAGTGCTCGGCCGCCTCCAGCTGCTCGGCGGTGAACATTGCGGGCACCGTCGTCTCTGCATAGTCAGCAAACGTCGGATAGCGCCTTCCCAGGCTCGGCAGATACTGGATCAGATTCTGGCGCAGTGCGAACGGATACGGCCCGCCGCCGTCGTTGTAGGTTGCGAGGAGGTGCTCAAGCCGCCCATTCTGGCTGAAGTCGCCCGCCCACAACTGGACGGGCCGCTCTGGATGGGCCTCGAATCGGGCGTTGAGCCCGTGATTGCCTCCGACCCAGTCCAGCGCGCCGTCTCCGTTCAGATCGACCAGGGCAAGGCGTTGCCACCATCCCCGGCTCTGAGCAAGCCCGGCGGCCTCCGGATCGGCCCGCTCCAGCCGTCCCTCTTGGTTGAAGAACACCGTGGGCGGCATCCACTCGCCGACCACCATTAAGTCGGGCGTCCCGTCTCCATTTAGGTCGCCCCAGGCCGCGTCGGTGATGCCCGCGGCCTGCAGCGCCGAGGCTCGAAGCTGCGGCGCTACCCGGTCCGTCGCGTCGTCGAACGTCCCGGTGCCGTCATTCTCCAGGATGCGCCCGCCCACCGGCACACCATACCCGCGCGCACCGTCGCCCGGTGCCGTCATCCGATCGCCGACAAACAGATCCTGGTCGCCGTCGCCATCCACGTCGGCTGCTTGCACGGTGCCGGTCGGCGCCGGTCCGCCGTCCGGCCGCGGCAGGGCACCGTCGATGCGGGCCAATGTGCCTCCCTCCTGAATCCGATACACACGATCCATCAAGGGCTCGCTGCCGGCTGCAAACTCGCTGCTTCCGCTCGCCACGTACAACTCGGGACGGGCGTCGCCGTCCGCGTCGAAGAGCGCACAAGCCGTGTCCTCGCTGTTCCGGTCCGCATCCAGCGCAGGCTGCGGGCGCCGCACAAACTGGCCGCTCGGCTGCTGCACGAACAGCGTCCCGGCCTGCCCCCGCGCCCCGCCGACAAACACGTCGTCGCGGCCGTCGCCGTTGATATCCCCCACACAGAGGGGCGGGCCTTCGGTGGATCGCATGTGGAACAGCAGCGGCGACTGCTCAAAGTCGTTGTGGACCGACTCCTGATGGTGCCAGTCGAGGCCCACTTGATCCGTGACGTCGGTCAGCAGCGGGCGCCTCGCGTCGGGGCGCGTCGGGGCCGCCTCCGCGGGACGGAGCTCGTCGGCTGCGCGCGCCGTGGCCTGCCGGACCGTCAGTCGCTGCCGCGCCTCCACGTCGGTCTTCAGGCTGAGGCGGCCGTCGGGCCAGCGCACCCACAGGGTGTCCACCGTGGCAACGCCCGCGCCGAGCCCCACGTGCAGCGTCGGATCGACCGACGCCTGGAACCCCCGCTGGGGCATCTGCTCCACGTACCACTGGCGGCCGTCGGCGACGACCTGCACCTGCGCGCCGACGCCCTGCGTGTTCGGGGCCTCGCCCGCAAGGTCGATTTCGAGCCAACTGGTCCGCGCCTCCGTCGCCGCGGTCGCTTCGTCTATTCCCTCGTCTACAGCTCGATTGCGGTAGACGAAAGCCTCCATGTTCACGTTGTTGATGACCAGATCCAGGTCGCCATCGCCGTCCAAGTCGCCGTAGGCTGCGCCGTTCGAATAGCTCGGCGTGTCCAGCCCCCACGCCGCGGCGCGGTTGGTGAAGCGCAAGCCCTCCGTGCGCTCGAACATGTAATTGGCGAGCGGCACCGACGGCGTCAGCTCCACGAGCTTCTGGTAATCGATCCGGTTGTCCTCCGTCCGGATATCCGCATTCTGGGTGACATTCACGAGGTGGTCCTTGTCGGTGACGTCCTTGTACATCCCGTTCGGGACGAAAATCTCCCGCGCCCCGTCGAGGTTGAAGTCGGCCATGAGGGCGCCCCAGCTCCAGCCGGTGGCCTCGACGCCAGCATAGCGCCCGATCTCGCTGAACGTGCCGTCGCCGTTGTTGTACTGCAGGGTGTTGCGCGCAAACTTGCGGTGATACCCCATCTCCACTTCCGCCTGGTACCGCTCCCACCCGATAAAGTCGGTCACCGTCTTGAGCCGCGCCTCTGACTCGGGGAGCATGTCGCTCACAAAGATTTCAGGGAAACCGTCGTGGTTCAGATCGGCGATGTCGCCGCCCATGGACGTGGTGCTGGTGCTGCTCAGCGTCTCTTCCAGCACCTCCCGAAACGTGCCGTCGCCATTGTTGAGGTACAGATAGTCGCGCTCGAAGAAGTCATTAGACACGTAGATGTCCATCCACCCATTCCGGTTGACATCGGCGACGGAGACGCCCAGCCCGAAGCCCGCCTCGCTGCTGTAGATGCCGGCCTGCTCAGTGACGTCGGTGAACGTGCCACCGTCGTTGCGATACAGGCGGTCTCCCCCTTCGGAGGACGGCTCGTCCCGGTCCAGGCGCTTCAGATCGTACTGCCCGATTGACTTGGACGCGTAGTTGTTGAGGAGGAACAGGTCGAGATCGCCGTCCCGGTCGTAGTCGAAGAAGGCGGCGTGGATGGAGTAGCCGGTATCATCGAGGCCAACGTCTGCGGCCTGTTCGGTGAACGTGCCGTCGCCGTTGTTGATGAAGAGCTCGTTGGCACGCGCACTCCGCTGCGGCACGCCGGCGTGGGTGACGTAGATGTCGAGGTGGCCATCTCCATTGAGGTCCACCATGCTTGCCCCGGTCGCCCACGGCTTCGAGCCGCCGACCCCAGCCTGCTCGGTGACATCCTCGAACTGAAAGTTGCCCTCGTTCAGGTAGAGCTTATTGCGCTTCTGGTTGGCCACTAGGTACACGTCCAGCCGCCCGTCGTCGTTGACGTCCCCCAGCGCCACCCCGCCTCCGGCGTAGAAGTCTTTGTACGTGTAGATGTTGAACGCGCGGTTGAACGACAGGTCGTTGGAAAACGCGATGTTCGAGGCGGCCGACGGGACGCGCTCGAACAGCGTGTCGGTCGCGCCATCTGAGAAGAGCGAGCAGCCGGCGATGAGAAGCAGGCTGCCCCAAACAGGCAGCAGGCGGATGGTCCTTCGCACTGAGAGATGCTTCATGACAAACACGCAACGCCCCACGGGGCTCGTGAAAAGAGGGCTTCGGGGACCGGGCGATTCCAACATAACCGATCCGAATCCAGACGGCCGTCCGATCTGCACACCGGGGTCAGGCGTACATGCCATTGCCAGGCCGTTTGATCCGCCCTGGGTGGATCATGCAGGAACCGGAAACGAGGCGCACCTCGGGTTCGGAAGTCAGGCGGCCGGTACCGAGTGCCATCCTGCCAGCCGCTGCAGCCGACGGGGCTTTACTCGCTCCGGGGGGAAGCCGCCATGCCGTTGAGATCCCACACCACGTTGCCGGCCCGCAGGGTAAGCTCTGCCACCAGCTTTTGCGTGCCCTCGCGGCGGGCGCCATCCACGTCGACGAAGCCAAAGGTGCCCTCGCGGAGATCGAGCACAGCCACGTCCGCCGGCGCGCCGACATCCAGGTGGCCAAGCTCGGGGCGCTGGATGATCTGGGCCGGCTGCCACGTGGAGGCCCGGATGACTTCTTCCAGGCCCATGCCCAGCTCGAGCATTTTCGACATCACATTCGTCATATTCTTCATGCCCGCATTCATGCTGCCCGTGTGGAGGTCCGTGCTGATAGCATCCGGCCAGAGTCCGGCCTGCGTGGCGGGCACGGCCGCGTCGTAATCGAAGCTCCCACCGCCGTGCCCCACGTCAAACTTGATTCCCCGCTCTTGCGCGTCGAGCACGAAGGGGCGTAGCTCGTGCTGCTCATCCACAATGGATTGCCGCCGCTCCTGCTGATTCAGGAGGGCATACGTGTGGGTGAAGATGTCGCCCGGCCGCAGGTATTTGAAGAACAGTTGTTCGATCGAGAGCGGGGGTGAGGCGCCACCGAAGTCGATCATGACGGGGATGCCGGCCCGTTCGCCCGCCTCCACGGCCCGCTCGGTGGGCGTCCAGTCGTGACCGCGGTAGTGGGCCAGCTTCACGCCGACGACCACGTCGGCGTGCTGCTCTGCCGCCATCGCCGTCATCCGCGGGTCCATGTCGTGCAGGTCCTGCTCGGGCAAGCCCTTCATCCCGGCCCCCACGATGTTGATGAAAGCCAGCACCCGCGTCTGCGAACGCGCCACCGTTTGCTCGATGAACTGCCGGATATTCCGCCATCCAGGCCCGCCCGTGTCGACAATCGTCGTGGTTCCGGCCCGAAACGTGTGCGCGTCCGGCTTGAGCGCCGAATAGCTGTTGCTGAGGTAGGCATCCTCTTCGGTGCCATGAAACACGTGCCCATGCATGTCGATGAGACCGGGCGTCACGTACAGCCCAGACGCATCGACGACCCGCGCGGCTCGGTCCGGTGAAACCTCCGAGGCCACGACGGCAATCGTGTCACCGGCGATGCCCACGTCCATCACCTCATCGATTCCGTTCTTGGGGTCGATGACGTGACCGTCGTTGATGAGCAGGTCCAGATCCTGGGCGTGCACCGGGGCGGCGCCCAGCATGCCAAGGACGATCATCGCGCTGAGAATCAGGGTCGCCGAGACCCGCCTCAGGATCCGGTGCTGCACGCGGGTAGGCTCGTTCGAGAGATTGACTTCGGTCATGCTCCAATCAGACTGTTGAAGGTGTGATGATGTGGGGGCAGCCCCGGCCCCATGGTAGTGAGTGCGCTGGGCATGCCATATGGGCCGTCAGCCATCTACGCGGCAGCGGCTTCCAGCACCTCGCGGATGCGCTGGGCGACGATATCTACCTCTCCGGGACGCATCATCCAGGTGGCCACGCTCAGGTCCTCTGAGCCGCCCCCGGTTTCGATGGAGGGATGGCCCTGCTTTAGCTGCACGTCGGCCTCGGACGGCGTGATTTTCACGCGCTCCTGATCCCACATGATACGCAGCGACGGGACGTGATTCGCGATGTCTGGCACGTAGTGCTCTGTTTCCACGCCAGGCACCGCCTCCACCACGTCGGCGATGTGCTGGATCTGCGACTCCCACCGGCCCCACTGCTTCTCATGATCCATGTTCACATACCGCTCCACGGCCACCATCATGGCGAGGACTTCCTCTTTGTTCACCTTCATGCCACGGCCGATCGTGGCGCCGCGCGGAGGCGCGTGAAGGCGAGCTGCCTCAATGAGATTGCGGCGCCCGAGGAGCAACCCGGCGCTCTGCGGCCCGCGGATCCCTTTCCCCCCGGAGAAGGCGACGAGGTCGTAACCCATGTCCGTGTACTTCCACAGGTTCTCGACAGGCGGCACGTCGGCGGCGCAGTCGTTAAAGGTCGGGATGCCACGCTCTTTCCCGACGGCCACCAGCTCTTCCTTCTCGATCTCCGACCCGTTGTACGCGTTGAGCACGAACAGCATCGCCGTCTTTTCGCTGATGGCGTCCTCCAGCTCCTGGCGCGTCTCCACCTCAATGAGCGTCGCGCCGGTGTTCTTGAGGGCATGCACGTAGCCGACGGAGTGCGGCGGCTTCAACACGATGACTTCGTCTTTCAGGCCCTCCGTGCTCGGAAGTTGGCGCACCTTCTCCTCGTCCATCCCGCACATGACGCCGGCTAGCCCCAGCGTCATTGCACTGAAGGCACCAGCCGTGACCGTCGCGTACTCGCACCCGATCGTCTCGGCGATGCGCTCACCCGCCTTGTCCTGGACGGCATCCAGGTTCACGTAATGGCGCGTGGCGTAATTCCACGCGTCCCGGACCTCGGGCGGCATGAGCGAGCCTGAGAGCGCGGTGATGGTGCCGTGCGCGTTGATGAAGGTGCGCAGTCCCATCTCCTGGAAATAGTCCCGATAGTCGGGCGCCGCGTGGGCTGCCGCTGTGGATGCTGCGGCCTCGGCCGCGTCGCCCTCCAGCAGATCGGCGCCGACGAGCCCGCCCATGAAGGGCAGTGAGGATAGATAGCGAACGAGCCTCCTTCTTGAAATCATAGCGGCTGATGGTTGATTTGACTGCGATGATGGTGCGATGCGCCCGGGCGGTTTACTCGTCGAGCGCGGCGATGCAATCCATCTCGACGAGCGAGTCGCCCGGCACGCCGCCGAAGCAGGCGACCGTGGTGCGCACCGGCGGGCTGTCGCCAAACCGGCCACGGAAGACCTCGTTCATGGCGTCGTAGTCGTTCAGATCGTGCAGGTAGACGTTCACCTTGATGACCTGCTCCATGGACGAACCGGCCTCTTCCAGCTCTTTTTCCAGTTCACTGAGCACGTGGTCGGTGTGCGCCTTGATGTCCCCCTCGAAGTGGGCCCCCTTGCCGGCTAGGTAGACCAATCCGTTGTGAACGACGACGCCGGAGAAGAGCGGGTCGTCGTCGTGCGTGACGACGGTGCCTTTGGCTTCTTTCGGTTTCGGTCGGGGCGCGGCCCCAGCCGTACTGGCACCGGCCGCTCCAACGCCGACCAACGAGGCCAAGTACCTGCCTGCGCGCTTGAAGAAGGATCGTCTGCCGTCCTGCGATCGGGCCATCATGTGAAGTAGTGATTGAATGTTGAGTAGATGAATGTAGGGCAGGCGCTTGCTGGGTGCCCGCCGATAACCCTGCATCTGGACGCTGCGTCATTCCGCGGCCCGCGCCTGCGCCAGTCGCCAACTCCGCCCGGGCTGGTCCACGCGAAACGTCTCGATGTTACCCTGGTCCGCTACGGTGACGTAAGCGGTGCGCCCGTCCGGTCCTCCGAAGGCGATGTTGGTGGGATTCTCGCCGGACAGCTCAATTTCACGCAGGATCTCGCCGTCCGGCGATACCTTGGCGACGGTCCCCTTTCCGTGACGCGTGACGTAGAGACTGCCCTCCACGTCGGTGCGCATGCCATCCAGGCCAAAGTCGGGAAAGTCGATGAACACGCGCTTGTTGCTGATCTGTCCGTCGTCAGAGAGGTCATACGCCCAGACGGTCCGCTGGACAGACTCGCCTATGTAGAGCGTCTCCTCGTCCGGCGCGACCTCGATGCCATTGGTCGTGCCCATGTCGGCCTCCAGGCGCGTCGTGGATCCATCGGGGTCCACGCGCCAGAGCTGCCCCGTCGATGCGCCCCAGTTGGGATCGCTGGCATACACGCGGTCGTCCGCCCCGATGGCTATGTCGTTGGGCTGGTTCATGCGCGCGTCATGAGCGTGCACGCGGACTTCGCGGGTATCCATGTCCACCTGCAACACGTTGTGCCCCACGTAGTCGGCCACGAGCATGGTACCCTCGCTGTCGAAGCGAATCCCGTTGCCGATGCTGCTGTCGGGCAGCTCGACGAACACGCTCATCTCGCCTTCAGGGGTCACGCGCCCGATCGTCTGGCTCCGCGCGTAATTCACGGCGTACAGGTTGCCCTCCGCGTCGACGGCGGGGCCTTCGACGCCCGAGGTGAAGCTGTTCGGCGACGTCAGCACGCGGCTCACGAAGAGCGTCTCGTCAGCGGCCCCGGGGGCGGCATCCTCGTCTTCGGCGGATTGACAACCTCCAAGTGCGCAACTGACCGCCACAATGGCGAGCAACATCCAACCGACCCGCCCCCTTCGGACCCCCCTCCGCGATGGACGGCCAGCGCACTGGCCTTTATCAGGGACAGGAGACATCAGAGGTACCCAATTATCCATTGGCCGCCGCCCACGATGGGCTCATCGTCTTTGCGCTCACGACGTATCTTCCCGTGCTACACCTGGGGCGCCCCGGTGGAGGAGGCGCCCCAGAACCCACGTATTCGATGGCACCGAGCCGTCGCACGAGAACGCATCCCGTTAACGGGGGTCGGGCAAAGCGGGATTAATTCCCTTTGGGCGGATACGCGCTCAGCGGCTTCGCATCCCACCACATCCTTACGTCGTTGGCATCCTCGCCACTAAGCAGCCCGACGGCCTCCTGCACGGCTTCGCCGTTGGTGTCGTACTCGCTCGACACGAACGTCGTCCGCCGGAAGATCTCGTCCTCAGCCACCTTCGCGTTGCGCGACTCGATGATGGCGTAGAGCCGCGGGTCCCCCGTGCGGCGATGTTCTGCGAAGGCCTCCCGCGCATCGGGATACAGCGCAAGCCACTTCTGCGTAATGATCTGCTCCAGCTTGCGCTCGTCGCTCGCTCCCGCCTCGAAGGCAACTGGGATGTCAGACAGGGCTGACGTGCCCCACGCGTCGTCGGGCGCGACGGGCGTATTGGTGCTGGAGATGTAGGCTTCGATGTCGGTGCTGGACGCGCCGATGCGCTCTTCGCTCATCGACATCCGAATACCTTCGTTGTAGAGGCCTTCGGCAGTACCGCCCATCTGCCAGCCGAGCAGGGCCCCCTCGGCGCGCAGGAAGTACACCTCGGCGGCGCTTATCACGCGGATCGGTGGATTCGTCCCGCCTCGGTTCATATTCAGCCAGTTCGCGCCCATGTCGGAATGCGCGGCGTTGAGATCCGAGCCCTTCTCCGTTCGCGGCAAGCCGTTGCGCATGCCCTCGTACGGGCGGCCGTCGCTGTCGGTGTCGCCGTCGACGGCCTCGTTGAAGTAGACCCCCGTCCGCGGATCGTCGTAGCCTTCAAGGACGCTCTCCATGGCCGAGCTCATCCGAAACTCGCCCCAGTCGGTGATGGTCGCGTACGGGTTCCGGTTGTTCGACGTCGTCAGCACCATGGCGTTGTCCGCATTGCTCTCGATCACGCCACCACTGATAGCAGCCTCGGCCTCAGTCTGCGCTTTCCCAGGATCCACGTATCGGATGCGCAGGGCGAGCCGGAGGCGCAGCGAGTTCGCAAACTTGATCCACTTGTCGACCTCACCGCCGTAAACCAGGTCGTTGCTCCCGAAGGCGTTACCGCCCCGGTTATTCTCCAGCACCTGGATCGCCTCATCCAGCCGCGTAAAGAAGTCATTGTAGACCTCTTGCTGGGAGTCGTAGGGCACCACTTTTTCCCCATTCCCAAACTCCGAGTAGATGATGGGGCCCCAATAATCCGTAATGCGGTGGTAGAGCTGGACCCGCCACACGTTGGCGAAGGCATTCTCTACGGGCATCTCATTTTCGGCCGTGAAGTCCCGCACCAGCTTGAGCTGCGGGGCCGCATCGCCGTAGA
This sequence comes from uncultured Rhodothermales bacterium, assembly GCA_964345515.1. Taxonomy (GTDB): domain Bacteria; phylum Bacteroidota; class Rhodothermia; order Rhodothermales; family Salinibacteraceae; genus JAAAPH01. The sequence goes on along the minus strand of CAYFRX010000028.1, from coordinate 4,685 downwards.
AGGAGGTCCACGCCAGATCGATCCACCGGCCGACCTCCACGTACTGGTCCGAGTCGAAGTTCACCGCCGTGGTGGCAAAGTACTGCGCGTACAGGTCAGCAAACAGAGAGGTCGAGATCTGAAACTGCCAGTTCAGCCCGTACATGCCGCGATACTGGGACTGCGCGAAGGCTTGCCCCACGAGATTGGCATCGATGTTACTGGCGACAATCTCGTTGTCCGGGGTGTTCAGAGCACTGAAGTCGTCGGTACAGCCCGCGACCAAGAGGGGCATCAGTAACAGCCCAAGGATGGCAGATCGGAAATATGGTATCTTGTTCATCACGCTACGTCCTCTAAAAAGTGCAGAAGTTTGTGAGGGGGTGGGCTCGCGGAGGACGGGCGATACAATCGCCCGATCGAGCTCCGCGGGTCGGTCCTAGTACTGGATCTGGAGGTTGAATCCGAACTGCCGCGTGGTCGGCGGCGTGAAGGATTCGAATCCTTCGGCCGCCGCGCCCGTGCCGACCAGCAGATCCGGATCCAGGTTGGACGACGCCCGATAGAGGAAGAACAGGTTCCTCCCCACCAGCGAGAAGTTCACGCTCGAAACGGGAAGACTCCCCACGATGGACTGCGGCAGGGTGTATCCCAGGGTCATCTGCCGAAGCCGCGTGTTCGTGGCATCTTCCGAAAATACCTCCCCCACAGGGGCATTCCGTCCGCCTACGTTGCGCCAGAAGGTTTCGGCATCGATCGCAGTGTCATTGGGTGAGCCATCCTCCTGAACCGCCGTTTCCTCGGAGAAAAAGTTTTCCCCGAAGACGAGCCCGCCGTCGCGGCCTTGGAGCGTGCGTTCCCGCAGCCCATCCGCGTCGAGGATGGCGTTCGTGAGCGAGACGGTCGAGCCGCCCTGCCGGTGCTCGATCAGGAAGCTGAGATTGACGTTCTTGTACGAGAGCGAACTCCGGATGCTACCGCGCCAGTCGGCGTTGAAGTCCGCCACCTGCACGCTGAGGCCGTCTGTAATCAGGGGCATGCCATCCGGCCCCACGAGCACGCGCCCTTGGTCGTCGCGCTGGAAGCCGCGCGAGAACACCTGCCCGAACGGCTCACCGGCCACGATGCGGAACTCCCGCATGAAGTCCTGCGCGATCGTCAGGCTCGACTGATCTTCGGTGAGGCGCACCACCTCGCTGCGGTTGACCGAGAAGTTGAGATCGACGTTTGAGGTAAAGTCGGACGTGATGCCCGGCTGCCCCGTACCCGTGCCCTCGATGCCTCGATTCTCGCCGTCCCCGCCGTTGACGAACTCAAACGAGGCGCCCGACCCTCTCGGCAGCGCCGAGGTAAAGAGTTGGTTCCGCGTGTTGGTCTGGTAAGCCGTCACATTGAAGCCCAAGCGCTGCCCTCGGAAGAAACGCAGATCGGCGCCTATCTCGTAAGACACAGTTTCCTCTGGCTTGAGATCTTCGGCCGGCAACGTGTTGGACAGCGACAAGAACCCGTTATTTCCACCCGCTGAGAAGCCCGCGGTCCGCACCGTTTGGAACGGCGGCGCGCTGTTGCCCACCCGCGCCCATGACGCCCTGAGCTTCGCGAACCGGATCCCTTCAGGGAACGAGGGAATCAGGTCGGAGAGCACGGCTGACAGGCCCACCGACGGATAAAAGAACGACCGGTTGTCGGGCGGCAGGGTAGAGCTCCAGTCGTTCCGGCCGGTCACGTCCAGATACAACGCGTCCCGCCAGCCGATCTGGCCGAAGCCGTAGAGGGAGTGCACTTCTCTCGGCTCCCCGACCCTCTCCGAGGCTACCACGTTCTGCGTGTTGCTGAGCGTGAAGAAGTTGGGCACCGTCAGCGCCTGTCCCGTGTTCGTTAGGACGGCGCCGCCGCGCTCCTTCTTGATGTTACCACCAAAGTTCGCCTCGACGGACCAGTCGTCGAAGAGGTCTTGGGAATAGCTCGCCAGGAAGTCCCCGTTGGCCTCCCAAACGTTGCTCCGGGACTGCGCGTATTGCCCGTTGTCGGCCACGATGTAGGTGTCGTTGTAGAGCCTTGTCTCGCCCACGTTGTTTGCGCCGTCGTACGAGCCGCGCACCATCAAGCTAAATGCGTCGGTGAAGTCATACGTGAGCGACGTCATGGCGATGACCCGCTCCGTCGTGTTGTTTCTCAGGTTGCGATTCAGTGCCCAATAGGGGTTGGCTCCGCCGTTGGAACCCGGGTTCCAGAAGTGCTGGCGCCGCAGGCCTTCATTGGTAAAGTACTCAAAATTCTCGGCATCCTCCGTGCGGATGTTGCGGGGCAGTCGCGAAATATGACGGATCGGATTCGTGAAGTTCTCACCCGTAGCCAACTGATTGTCGATACCCTCACGGGAATACGCGAGCTTACCGTCAAGGGCGAAGTTGTCGCTCACTTGTGTGTTGACGCGCCCCTGGATGTTGTGCCGCTGCAACGCGTTGCTCGAGACGATGCCCTGCGCATCGGTGTACGAGTACGAGAACCGGGCTTGTGTGCTCTGATTGCCGACCGTAGCGGCCAGGCTCGTCGTAGAGTTGTACCCATTCTGGTACGCGTCGCTGACGTTGTCCGGCTGAGGATTCAGGGTATACTGCTCACCCGCCCGTTCTGGATTGGGCGACCAGAAGTTTACCGTCTGGCCATTCATTCGAGGACCCCACGACGCCTCGGATCCAGGATTGTACTGGCCCGCACTGCCCTGACCGTACTGATTCTGGTAGTCGGTCAGCAGAAGGGGATTCCGAACTTGAAGGTTTTGACTGAACGTGAGGTTGAGCTCGCCCTCTCGCCCGCTCTTCGTCGTGATGATAATGGCCCCGTTCTGCGCCTCACTCCCGTAGAGCGCCGCGGCGTTCGGTCCTTTCAGCACCGTGATCTCCTCGACATCCGACGGGTTGAGGTCGCTGACGTCGCCGCGAATGGGCACGCCATCGACCACCCAAAGGGGCTGGCTGTTTCCAGTGATCGACCGGTTCCCTCGGAGAATGACTCGGGCGCTACCGCCAAGTCCGGTAGCCGCCTGATTCACCGAAATGCCTGACACTGCGCCGGAGAGGGAATTAGCAATGTTCAACTCCCGGGCCTCGGCCACCTCGGCGCCGCCCACATTTTGTTGATTATACGTCAGCGATCGCTCCTGCCGCTCGACACCCAGAGCGGTGACCGTAACGGCCTCAAGCGCAATCTCGCTCTCGACGAGTGCAAAGTTGACCTCGGTCGTCTGACCCGCCGTGACCTGAACGTTTTGTCGCACCTTTGGCGCATAGCCCACAAAGGAGGCGCGTAGCGTGTACGTGCCCGGCTCAACGCCTGTAATGGTGTACTGGCCATTCGGGCCAGTCGACGCGCCTTGCTGGGTGCCTTGGATCACCACGTTAACGCCCGGAACCGACTGGCCGCTCAGGCTATCGGTGACGCTTCCCGTGATCGTTCCCGCCTGCTGCGCGCGCGCATCTGACACAAAGAACATTATGCCGATGGCGGCGATCAACAGCGCTGTCGACTTCACGCAGGCCGCGACAGCCGATCCGCCTTTCTTGTCTGCCGTTCGCTGTTGGTTAGGGGATGAATCGATGCTTTGACCCAGCAGTTTCGTAGCGCAAGAAATCATCTTCGTTTGCGGTGGCTTGGTTTTCGAGGACAGAGCATTCGACGATTCGACAGCGGAGACGGCCAGGACTGCCGGCCGGCGAAGGGTGTATCCTTCTTCTCGCTCGCAGCACAGAGTACGGCAGCTCGTCGTCACAAGCCAGATTAACAGTATCTTGAATCTAGCTTTACTTTTATACAACAGTATGGTTACAAAGGCTTAACGCAAACTACAAACGCAAACGGCTGAAGACCCATAATTGGAAACGCTTCCAATTTCTGCATGCTATCGAAAAATACGCGGCCGTGCGCCGGCGCGCTCTCTTTCCGCTCAGCGAGCCTTTTTCTCGCCTCCTGCTTGCAGACAACGGGCACCGCGCCGTCCGAGCGGATGGTTTTGGAAAGCGGTGTACAAAATCCACTGGATGCCTCGCCCTTTTATCCCCAGCGATGCGCCCGTCTGTGCCACGTGATGATACGGCTCCGGCAAACAAAAAAAACGCCGAGACCATGACGTCTCGGCGCATTCATTCCGGACTGGATGGCCCGTCGCGATGTCGGACGCGTCAGTTCAGTCCGAGCGTCCACTGCTGGAGATGCAACCGGCCGGTCTCGTCTTCCAGGACGAGCGGCACGTGCAGGGAGTTGCCGGCGACTACATATGGCGCCCGCCCTCTGCGGCGCGCGGTGGGCTCGGTCTGCGGGACGGCGGGGATCGCCGCGGCTCGGCCGGTTACGACGACGGAGCGACGGAGCGTGACGGCGGTGCGGGCGTCTGCACGCTGCCGGATGGCACGCTGCGCCCAGTAGCAGTTCCATCGCGCAAAGGCCCAGCGCGCCCAGTCCCATGCGGCGTCGGTGCAATATACCGCAATCATCAGCACCGCAGGGAGCAGCCAGATGGCGAGGAGCACGTAAAGCAGAATTGAGCTGGATGCCATGGGGCCCACGAGCGGCTGAGGAGGGAATCTGAAGCTACTTACGGCACGGTCAAAAATCGGGCCGCCCGGCGCACATACGTATTAATCGCTCTAAAACATGCCCCCTTACGTTGACCAGAAAATAGTTCCGCCTCATTTTTCCGCCTGCAC
>CAYFRX010000027.1:0-19605 GCA_964345515.1 uncultured Rhodothermales bacterium | reverse complement strand
CACCATCCGCCGCACGTTCGAGCGCGCCATGGCTGACTGACCACGCCGGCTCTGCTGTAATTCTGTGCAGAGCATGCTATCTTTGGGCTGCGTTGTCTCTTCCACCTCACTCCGCACACAGCCCCTCGGTGCCGGTATGCTTGTCCAAGACGTGATGCAGCATCCCGTTTACACGACCACGGCCGACACGCCCCTCCTGACGGCCCTCCAGTCGATGCGCGAGCACGACATTCGCCACCTGCCCGTGCTCGACGACAGCGCGCTCGTTGGCGTCGTGACCGACCGGGACCTGCGCTACATGACGAGTCCGCTCCGCACCGACCCAGTCGAAGCCGACGTGACCGTTGTGGACGTGATGTCGGCCGACCCCATCACAGCCGGCCCGCTCGACCCGGTGGAAGAGGCCGCGCGCCTGCTGCGTACGAAGCGAATCGGATGTCTGCCTGTGCTCGATGGTGATGAGCTCGTTGGCATCATCACGGTCACCAACCTGCTCGATTCGGTCATCCGCCTGACGGGCCTGGAGAAGCCAGGCGGACGACTGGCCGTTTCGCTGGAGGACGAGCCCGGTCAGCTGGCCACGCTCACCATGCGCATTGCCGAGGCGGGGTTCGACGTGCGCTCCGTCCTCAGCTATTACGAGGAAGAGCCCACCGACGATGGAACCCCCGCCGCCCGCCTGCGCGTCATCTTACGGCTCGGTACCATCAACGTGCGGCCCATCGCGCAGAGGCTCCGCGAGGAAGGCTTCGACGTGGTGTGGCCCGCCCCGAAGCCAACGTGACACCCCCCCGACCGCTCCGCCTCCCGTGCAAGCGCTTCCGCTGTGAACGCGACCGTCCTCTACCACAACCGGTATCAGTCCTACAACTTCGGGCCCGAGCATCCCTTCAGTCCGGCTCGCCTGGCGATGCTCGTCGACCTGCTCGACGCCCTGGGCGCGTGGGCGACGCCGGTTGATCCGCCCGTTGCGACGCGGGAGGACGTGCTGCGCGTGCATGCCGCATCGCTCGTGGAGCAGGTCGAGGCGGCCGGTCAGCCCCCCCCCAAGCCGAACGCGCGCCAGTTTGGCCTCGACACGGCCGATGTGCCTGTCTTCGACGACATGGACGCCGCCACGCGGGGCCTCGTGGGCGGCACGCTGCACGGCGCCCGCCTCATCGCCGACAGCGCGGCGACGCGCGTGCTACAACTCGGCGGCGGCCTCCACCACGCCCGCCGCGAGCTCGCCTCGGGCTTTTGCGTCTACAACGACCTCTCCGTGGCCATCCACGCCCTGCGCGAGGCGGGCCTGCGCGTCGCGTACCTCGACATCGACGTGCACCACGGCGACGGCGTCCAGTGGATCCACTACGACGACCCGGACGTGCTCACACTCAGCCTGCACGAGTCCGGGCGCTATCTTTTCCCTGGGACAGGCAGCGTTTCCGAGCTCGGCGAGGAACCCGGCCGGGGCCTGTCGCTCAACGTGCCGCTGGAGCCCTACACCGAAAACGAGAGCTACCGGGAGTGCTTCGACCGCGTGGTGCCGTACGCCATCGAACAGTACGCCCCGGATGTCCTCGTCGCCCAGTGCGGCGCGGATGCCCACTTTAGCGATCCGCTCGCCGACCTCATGCTGACCACCCAGGCGTACGAACGGCTCTTCCGTCAGATCATGGACTTGGCCGATGCGCACGCCGAGGGACGCCTGCTGCTCACGCTGGGCGGCGGCTACCGCTTTGACGCCACCGTGCGCATCTGGGCGATGCTGTACCTGATGGCCACCGGCCAGGCGCTCCCTGACGACCTGCCCGCCGACTGGCGCGCCACGTGGGAAGAACGCCTCGGCGAGTCAGTGAACCCGACTCTGCACGACGGCCCGCAGGACTTCGACGTGCCCCGCTACGACACGATTGTGGAGCAGAATCGCCACGTCAGCAAGCGCCTGATGGAGATGATCGCTCCCATCTGGTACTGACCACGCGCCGCTGGCCCTGAGCGCTCAGTAGTGGCGGGTGGCAGTGCGTGGCGCGCCCAGGGAGCTGGTGTTGAGCACCTCGATGGAGACGGTCACCACGCCCTCGCGTATCATGTCAAGCTTTCGGGCCGCGGCGTGGGAGAGGTCGATGATACGGCCCCGCACGAAAGGCCCCCGGTCGTTGATGCGCACCACGACGCTGCGCCCGGTCGACAAGCGCGTCACCCGCACTCGCGCGCCAAACGGAAGCGTCCGGTGCGCCGCTGTCATCGCATCCGGGTCGTACCGGTCGCCACTCGCCGTCGTCCGGCCGATGAACCGGTCGGCGTAGTAGCTCGCCTCGCCGGTGTCCGTCGCGCCGGGGTCTGCTGTCATTGCGCCAGCGCCCATGCACGCGGACAGGCCAACCAGGAACATCAACGTGCACGTCCAGCGGAGGCGATACATGGTACAGCGCGGGCGTCGTGGGCAGAAGAGCGGTGAGAAGCTACGACGCATCTCGCAAAGATGAAGCCGTCGTGCTCTCGTTGGCCAACAGCCGCTCTACAAAGCCGGATCCGCCGTGCTGTTCCTGCCACGTCGCAAGCAGGGCCCGACTCGCACCGGCCCGAATGCCGCCCATGCAACGTGGCATGAAGCTGCCCGGGCGATCGGGGGGCTGGCACCGAGCGATGCCGCCATTTTCGGGCGCCGCCAGTGCGTAGAGGATGGTGTCGACCTGCGCCTCCAACGCGGCCCCCAAACACATGATGCACGGCTCCATCGTGGTGACGAGAATGAGCCCTCGCTCGGCGCGCAGGTCGTGCCCCGCGGCGTCGGTGAAAGCGTTCATCTCGGCGTGCGCAGTGGTCGTGCCTGACGCCCGCGCCGTGTTGTGCCCCCGCCCGAGGACGTGGCCCGCGCTATCGACCAGCACGCTTCCAATCGGGATCTCGCCGTTTTGATGCCCCGCACGTGCCTCGTCGAGCGCCTCGTCCATGAGGGCCTGCATGCGATCGGGCGTGAGGCGGATGGCCATGGGCGCCGCGGCATCCAGCGCCTCGTCGCGATGAGCAAGCAGGTCGGCCGGATGACGGTAGCTGGCCCGCGCGCCGGCCCGTCGCATCGCGTCTGGCCCGTGGAAGCCGGTGCACACGCCGAGGCATACGGCGCCGGCCCGGAGGCTCGCCATGGCATCGTACGGCGTGTCGCCGATCATGGCACACTGCGCCGGGGATACCCCGAGCGCCTCTGCGGCCGCCTCCACCACGTCGGGCGCCGGCTTGCTGCGCGCCACGTCCGAGCCCGCGACGACGGCATCCACCCGCTGCGGGAGGTCCAGCCCCGCGACGTCGAGCACGTGCTCCAGATCACGCCGGTCGGCCGCCGTGGCGATCGCGGTGGGCAGCCCTTGCTCCTGCACGACCTCTAGGAGTGCAACGGCTTTCGGAAAGACGCGCACCCCCTCATCGTCGAGGAGCGCGTGGTAGTGGGTGCCGTGCGACGTGCACAGGGCGGCCTCCCGCTCGCGGGCCGCTTCCGGCCCCAGCAGGTCGCGCAGCATCTCGGGACTCCCCTTCCCGATCTCGGCCTCGAAGCGCCGTGCAGGCAGACCGAGACCATGGTCGGCGAAAGCCTGGGCCCAGGCGCGGGCGTGCAGGGGGTTGCTGTCGACGAAGGTACCGTCGACATCGAAGATGACCGCATCGATGGGCATGGGACAAGCTGGAATCAGGACAAGGCTAAAGGGGGATGCGAATGCTACGAACCACCGTCGGCATCGTTTTACGGGGGCTACATGCGGTGGTGAAGCAGCCCGCGCGGATCGGTCTTTGCGCCGTCCATACCGGGGGCCAAAATATCGTGAATCCGGAGCGGAGCCCCGCCCTGCGCGCGCACGAGCGGAACCGCTCTCTTCGCTCCACTTTCAAATTTCCCCGCTTCTGTTTCCGTTACGACCCACTGGCGCTTATGCTCGGTACCGTCGGCGAAGTCTTCATCCTGATGTCGTTCGTGGCTGTGGCCGTATCGGTCATTGGGTTCTTCCTGGCCACCCAGCGCACCGCCGGTGCCGCCGAGTGGAAACGCGTTGGACGGGGTGGCTGGTACGCCATGGTGGGAGCGCTCGTCGCAGCGTCGGCCCTCCTGATGGTCCTGATTCTCAACCATCAGTACCAATACGCCTACGTCTACCAGAACTCGTCCAACGACCTCCCGCTTCATTACTTGATCTCGACGTTCTGGGCCGGGCAGGAAGGCTCGCTCATGCTGTGGGGGCTTATGATGTGCGGCGTGGGCATCGCGCTCATCAAGATGGTGAAGCCCCGCTACGAAACGGCGGTGATGGCGGGCGTCGCGTTCTCCCAGTTTTTCCTGCTCTCCATGATCGTGGGGCTGCAAATCGGCCCGCTGGAAATCGGTTCGTCGCCGTTTAAGACGCTTGCGGAGGCGTTCCCTGAAGCCCCTATCTTCCAGCAGAATCCGGACTTCATCCCGGCCGACGGCACGGGGCTCAACGACCTGTTGCAAAACCCGTGGATGACAATCCACCCGCCGATGCTGTTTGCTGGCTTCTCGGCGATGATCGTCCCGTTCGCCTTCGCCGTGGCCGCGCTCTGGCAGCGGCGCTACACGCAGTGGGTCCGCCCTGCACTGCCGTGGACGCTCTTCGGCGTGATGATTCTGGGCGTCGGCGTCGCGATGGGCGGCTACTGGGCGTACGTCACGCTCTCGTTCGGCGGCTACTGGGCGTGGGACCCCGTCGAGAACTCGTCGCTCGTGCCGTGGATGCTCGGCATCGCCGCCTTCCACACGATGCTCGTGCAGAAGAAGAGCAGCAAGAGCCACAAGTCGGCCCTCTTTCTGTCGATCCTGGCGTATCTGTTCGTGATCTACTCGACGTTCCTCACGCGCAGCGGCGTCTTGGGCGACGTGTCCGTCCACTCGTTCGTGGACTTAGGGCTCTATAACCAGCTCCTGCTCTGGATCGTGGCGCTCGGTGCCATCGGCTTCGGCCTCTTTGCGCATCGCTACCGCGAGCTGCCCAAACCGGCAGAGGAGCCGCGCATCCTCTCGCGCGAGTTCATGATTTTTTCGGGCGCGGTGCTCTTCACCGCCGCCGCCGCCGTCATTATTCTGGGCACGAGCGCGCCCATCCTGGGGAATATCTTTCGGGACAACCCGTCGGCCGTACCCATCGAGTTCTACAACACGTGGACGCTCCCGCTGGCACTCGGCTTTACGTTCCTGATCGGCCTCGGCCAGCTCTTCTGGTGGAACACGATGAGCGTGGACGAGGTGAACCGCGTGCTGCTCAAGCCCATCGCGCTGGCCACTGTGTGTACCATCGCCATCCTGCTGTTCACGCCGTTCGTGGAGCAGACGGTGACGATGCCCGCGTCCTCGCCGGCGACCGCCGAACAGATGGGCGCCGAGGCCGGCCTCCTGAGCGGCTCCAGCGACTTCTGGGCGGCATACGGCCAAGGCCTGCAGTTGCTGCTGCTCACCTTCGTGGGCTTCTTCGCTCTCTTCGGGAACGGCTTCGTGCTGTGGCGCATCGGCCGGGGCAACCCGCGGATGGCGGGCGGCGCCGTCACCCACATCGGCTTTGCCGTGCTCATCCTAGGCGTCATCGCGTCGAGCGGCTTCAGCCAGGCGCTGCCCCAGATCGGCCAGCCGCAGATGGCGGGACCGAACCAGCAGGCGCGCGAGAACTTCATCCTCGCGAAAGGGCAAACCCGCACCCTCAACGGCTATCAGGTTACGTACGCCGACAAGACAACGACCGACCGAGGCCGCGGCCAGTACGTGCTGGACATCACCGATCCGAAGGGGCGATCCTACACGCTGAGACCCATCGCGTACGAGGGCAGCAACGGGCAGTGGTTCATGCACCCCGACGTGAAGGCGTTCGTGGAGAAAGACATCTTTGCCGCCGTCACGCCCCGCGCCGCGACCGGCGTGGATGACGACGAGGGCCCGCCCGGTGGCGAAATCCAGCTCGCCCGCGGCGACTCGACGGTGCTCGGCGACGACCAGTACGCCCTCGCCTTCGAGCGCTTTGTCGTCATCCAGTCGGGCCCCGGCATGCCGCCGGCCGAGGACGTGCCGCAGCGCGTGCTGGACCAGGTGCCCGCTGACGCGCAGATGGCCGTCGCCGCCGTGTTGCACGCGACGAACCTGGAGCCCGGCCCCCGCCGCACGCTGCGGCCCATCTACGTCATCATGCAGGACCGCTCCGTGCAGTACGTCGAAAACCGCGTGCGCGACTGGGGCCTGAAGGTCGCCTTCACCGAGATGGACGTGAACACCGGCAAGGTGAACCTCGCCATTGAGGGCGTTGACGTGATGCCCGAAGACTGGATCGTGGTGCAAGCCTATGGCAAGCCGTTTATCAGCCTCGTCTGGATCGGCATTATCCTGATGACGGGCGGCTTCGTCGTGGCCATCATCCGCCGCGCGCGCGACCTCCGGTTCGACGCGCAGCGGTCCGCGTGACGGCGCCCGTCGCTTAAGCCGATCGCTGGAACCGCGATAAGCAACTATGCAGCGCGGCTCCGATGCATCACGCCGTCGTTTGGTCTTTTTCGGACCGCGACTTGACACCGTCGCTTCCGATTCGTACCGTAAGCATACTATGAAACGCATCACGCCGACCATCGCGACTGGTTCGCCGACTGCTGGACGCGCCGCCGTCCTCGCCCGCAAGGCGTACTATGCGTTTTCGTTTTATTTCTATTTTTACTTTTACGCCTTCACGCAACCCACGAGCCAGCGAGGTGGAACGTAGCGCGTTTGTAGCCTGACATTCCCACTGTGTTGCCCCAACCCCGCTGGCTCCGGCCGGTGGGGTTTTTTGTTTGGAATAAACGGCCGCTTCGGCGCCCAAGCTGCCCCCGGCTCCCTCACACCCTCCAACCGACCACACCATCATGAGTGAATCGCTCGCTACCATCCGCGAACAACTTGACGACGTGGATCAACGCATTATCGATGCCCTAGCTGCACGCCGGACCCTGGTCCGGAAGATCTCCAATCACAAATCAGAAGGCCACGTGCGCGATCCAGACCGTGAAGAGGAGGTTCTGGATCGACTGAGCCAGCAGGCCGAAACGACAGGACTCGACCCCGACCTCATCACGTCCCTCTACCGCACCATTTTCGACCATTCGGTCTGTCTTCAGGAAGACCTGATCGAGCAGCGCAGCAAAGCCAGTGCGGTGACGCACGAGCCCCCCTCGCCCCATCGCAACGGCTCAGCGTCTCAGCGTAACGGTGCTGCCGTCACGTCTTCGGAGAGCGGCCGCCCCACCCGACCCACGCCGCCATCTTCGTCGGGCGACGCGCCGTACCCCCGCGTGGCGCGATCGTCGCAGCAGGCGGACACGACGTTTCGTGTTGGCGAGGTCGAGATTGGCGGAGACGACCCGGTGCTCATCGGCGGCCCGTGCTCGGTGGAGTCACGCGACCAGATTGTGGACTGCGCGAAGGTGGTGAAGGAGGCCGGTGGCCACATTCTTCGTGGCGGCTGCTTCAAGCCCCGCACCTCGCCGTACTCGTTCCAAGGCCTGGGCTTCGAAGGCCTCGACCTGCTGGCCGAAGCCGGACGCCGCTTCGACCTGCCTATCATCACCGAGGTCATGCATCCGGACCACGTGGAGCGGATCGCGGAGCAGTCGGACATCTTGCAGATCGGCGCGCGCAACATGCAGAACTTCGAGCTACTGAAAGCGGCTGGGCGCTCGCACCGACCCGTGATGTTGAAGCGCGGCATGATGGCCACGATCGACGAGTGGCTCTCGGCCGCTGAGTATATCCTCGCCCATGGCAACGAGCGCGTCCTGCTGTGCCAGCGCGGCATCCGCACGTTTGAGCCGGCGACTCGCTTCACGCTCGACCTCACGGCGCTGCCCGTGGTACGCGAACGGACGCACCTGCCGGTGATCGTGGACCCGTCGCACGCCTGCGGCACCCGACGCTGGGTCATACCGCTCGCGCACGGTGCCCTGGCGGCCGGCGCACAGGGCGTCATGGTGGAGACGCACCCGCGCCCGGACGAGGCGCTCAGCGACGGGCCGCAGTCGCTCACGTTTGAGGGATTCCGGCAGCTCGCTGCCCCCTTTCGCTCCGCGGTGCCCACCGGCCTCTGAGGTACCACACCAGCTCCAACTATATTTTTACAATTCGATTCATCAAGAAAACGTGAATACAAGTTAGCTTCACGATGAAACCCTCGCCGCTCGCACTTAAAATCACCGGCTGATCGTGGTGCGTACCTCATTTTGTGGGGTTCTTGCACCAAAACTCGAAAAAATTCAGGCCGGAAGCGCTACCACCACTCGTGCTCCAATCAGATCTATCCGGCTTCATGCACGGCGAATCCCGCCGAACACCGATTTGACACCGACCGTTTCGCTTCCGTAGTTAGGATTGATTTTGTGATACGAACTGCACAACGCCTCATGCTGGCCCCCGGCTTCCAGACCGCTCCCACGCCGACTCATTCCGCTCAGAAAGGAATGAATGTGGCGTTCGCTGCCGTTTTTTCGAAGGTAATTGCCGTGGAGGATCGTGACCTGTTTGTTTCGGGTCTCGTCCTCCTTCTTATTATTGGGCTCATTCTTCTTGAGCCCGTCCTTATTACGTAATTCCGAACGGCCAATCCCTTCGCACCTCACCTAACGCAAGACGGTATCGCTCAGGGCCAAGGGATTGGCCCGAATCCCCGCCGACCGATGCCCACCCTTGCGAGCTTTGCTGCTGAACCCACACTCACGCATGGCGCCCGTCGATGCGCCTCCGACGCACCGCTCCCCATACGTCGCGGATCGATGCACATGCCTGTTCGTTCGCGATCTGAGCAGGAGCACCGGCCAAGCGGTATTCTGCACCTTGTGCCTTGACCCCGCCCGCACACTCGATAATTTGCACCTAGCCTCCCCCGCACCATGCCCTCCGACACGATAGAGCACACCGCGAACGGAACCGCCACCACTGCCGAAACGATGACCGGCGCCGAAATCTTTGTCCACGCCCTTGACGCTGAAGGCGTGGACACCGTCTTCGGACACCCCGGCGGGGCCGTCATTAAAATCTACGATGCCATGGAGCGCATCCAGCCGCACTTCGAGCACGTGCTCGTCCGCCACGAGCAGGGCGGCACCCATGCGGCCGAGGGGTACGCGAAGGCCACCGGGGGCGTCGGCACCGTGCTCGTCACGAGCGGCCCCGGCGCGACGAACACCGTCACCGGCATTGCTGATGCGTACATGGACTCGGTGCCGATCGTCGTCTTCACCGGCCAGGTGCCGACGCACCTCATCGGGAATGACAGCTTCCAAGAAACGGATACCGTCGGCGTTACGCGGAGCATCACGAAGCACAACTTCCTGGTGCGCGACGTTAACGAGTTGGCCTCGACGATCCGACAGGCCTATCACATTGCCCGCACAGGGCGCCCCGGCCCGGTCGTTGTCGACATCCCGAAGGACGTGCAGATGGCCGAGGCGCCGTTTGCGTATCCGGAGACGCCCGACCTGGAGGGCTACTCGGTGCCGGGCAAAGGCGCCCCCAAGCAGATCAGCCGCGCGGCCCGCATGATTGAGGAGGCCGAGCGCCCGCTGCTGTACGTTGGCGGCGGCACCATCAACGCCGACGCGCCCGACCATCTGACGAAGCTGGCGCGCAAGACGAACATCCCCGTCACGACGACGCTACACGGGCTCGGCGCCTTCCCCGAAACGGACGAGCTGTCACTCGGCTGGCTCGGGATGCACGGCTTTTACCACGCCAACCAGGCCGTACAGCATGCCGACCTGATCATCGCCTGTGGTGCCCGCTTCGATGACCGGGTGACCGGCAAGGTGGACGCATGGGCCCCGCACGCTAAGATCGTTCACATTGACATCGACCCAGCGTGTATCTCGAAGAACGTGTACGCGGACTGCGCCATCGTGGGCAACGCCAGTGATGTGATGCAGCAACTGCTGCCCCAGGTCGAGCCGAAAGATACGTCCGATTGGCTCGCCCAGATCGATGCGTGGCGCGAGGAATGCCCGCAGACGTACGACACGGGCGACGACATCATCGCCCCGCAGTTCGTGGTCGAGCGCCTTTATGAGAAAACGAAGGGCGACGCGGTGATGGTCAGCGACGTGGGCCAGCACCAGATGTGGGTGGCTCAGTTCTTCAAGTTTGGCCGGACGCGGTCGCACATCACCTCGGGCGGCCTCGGCACGATGGGCTTCGGTCTCCCTGCCGCGATGGGCGCCGCCTTCGGCGTGCGGAAACGAGGACGCGACTTGCCCGTCGTGTGCGTAAGCGGCGATGGCGGCTTTGTGATGAACGGCCAGGAGCTGAGCGTGGCCGCCGCGCATGGCTTGCCGCTCAAGATCGCCGTGATGAACAACAACTTCCTCGGCATGGTGCGGCAGTGGCAGTCGCTCTTTCACGACGACCGCTTCAGCCACACCGACCTGACGGCGACGAACCCCAACTTTGTAAAGCTCGCCGAGGCGCACCACTGCGTCGGCCTGCGGGCCACCCACCCGGACGAAGTAGACGCCGTGATCGACGAAGCGTGGTCCGTCACCGACCGCCCCGTGCTCATGGAATTCCAGGTGCCCAAGGAGGAGATGGTCTTCCCGATGGTCCCGGCGGGCGCCGCCACGGGCGATATGATCACGGAGATGTTTAACAAAGACGCCATCGCCAAGGAGGGATGATTCGCTCGGGCTCGCCGTCGCACATAGTCATGGACCCACTTGCGGCCTGTGTCACCGGTCACTGGGAAAGAGTAACAGATGACAATGACGTGAGCACCGCGAACACATGACAGCAAGCAAAGCGCCGCTCACGCGAGCGCAGTGAGCATCTCCTCCTGACACTAGTGCTACCCCCATCCCCCACCGTCATGCCCAACGACGAGCAGCCCCTCACCCGCCAGCAAATTCGCCGCAAGCGGAAGTTTGGCGAACCGATTCTTCCCGAAGAGGAATCAGAAACCGATCAGGAGCACCGGCACATCATTGTCGTACGACTAGCCAATTCGATCGGGGCCCTCAACCGGGTGACCAGCCTCTTCTCGGCCCGCGGTTTCAACCTCGAAAGCGTGGCCGTGGGCGAGACGGACGACCCGGAGATCTCGCGGCTCACGCTTGCCACGACGGGCAACGACCGCATCGTCGCCCAGATCACGCGCCAGCTGGACGGTCTCGTCGACACGCTCGACGTCACCGACCTGACCGACTCCGAGCATGTCGAGCGCGAGCTATGCCTCCTGAAGGTGCGGTACACGTCCGAGACGCGCTCCGAGGTGCTCGACCTCAAAGACATTTTCCGCGGGCGCGTGGTCAACGTGACGCCTGAAACGATGATTTTTGAGGTCACCGGACCCACCAAGAAGATCGACGCCTTCATCGGCATGATGCAGGAGCACGGCATCGAGGAAGTGGCCCGGAGCGGACGCGTCGCCATGCACCGCTCGCTGGAGTACGAAGCGCCCAACCCGCTGGCCTCGTCGGGCTCCGAGGTCTCCGAGAACGGAGCAAGCGCCACCGCATCGTGAAGAGTGAGTAGTGTTTCATTACCCTGCTCACCCTCGACCCTTTACCCATCCATCTTCCGATTCTCATGAACGTCCACTACGAAGCCGACCCTACCCTCATCCGCGACAAGCAGGTAGCCATCATTGGCTACGGCAGCCAGGGCCACGCCCACGCGCTGAATCTCCACGACAGCGGCGTCGAGGTGGCCGTGGGGCTCCGTCCCAGTTCGTCGTCCCGCAGTGAGGCCGAGCAGAAAGGCCTTCCGGTGAAGACCATCGGCGAGGCCGCGGCCTGGGGCGATGTCGTCATGATGCTCATCCCCGACCAGTACCAGAAGGAGGTCTACGAATCGAAGGTCGCGGAGCACATCGCGCCCGGCAAGGCGCTCGGCTTTGGCCACGGCTTCAACATCCACTACGAGCAGATCACGCCGCCGGAGGGCGTCGACGTGTTCATGGTCGCGCCCAAGTCGCCCGGCCATCTCGTGCGACGCACGTACGTGCAGGGCAACGGCACGCCGTGCCTCGCCGCCGTGGACCAGGACGCCTCGGGCGGCGCGCTCGATCTCGCCCTCAGCTACGCGGATGCCATTGGCGGGACGCGCGCCGGGGTGATCGAGACGACGTTCAAGGACGAGACCGAAACGGACCTCTTCGGCGAGCAGGCCGTGCTGTGCGGCGGCTCGCAGGCACTCATCGAGGCGGGCTTCGAGACGCTCGTCGAGGCCGGTTACCCGCCCGAACTCGCTTACTTCGAGTGCCTCCACGAGCTGAAGCTGATCGTCGACCTCTACTACGAGGGCGGCCTGGAGTACATGAACTACTCGGTGAGCGACACGGCCGAGTACGGCAATTACACCCGCGGCCCGCGCGTCATCAACGATGCGGTGCGCAAGGAAATGAAGAAGATCTTGGACGAGGTCCAGAACGGCCAATTCGCCGACGAGTGGATCGAAGAGAACAAGGAGGGCGCCCCGCGACTGGCCGCCGAGCGCGAGAAGACGCGCAGCCACCCCATCGAAAAGGTGGGCCAGAAGCTGCGCCAGATGATGCCGTGGCTCCAGGAGGACGAGGAGGAAGCGGAAACCGCGTAAACGGTATGAAACGAGGAATCGGTGAAACGAGGAATCGAAGACATCTCCTCGTCTCTCCGACTCTTTGCCTCGCCGATTCATCATCCGCAGATTTCAATCCCAAAGTCCCTTGAGTGACAGAAGCATGAGCCAAAAGCAAACCTATCACATCGCCTGGCTGCCGGGTGACGGCATCGGGCCCGATGTGACACGCGCCGCGCTCGACATCATGCACGCCGTCGGCGGCGCGACCGGCTTTGCGCTGACTGTCGACGAGCACCTCGCCGGCGGTGTCGCGCTGGATGCAACGGGCGACCCGCTTCCGGAAGCGACTCGCGAGGCCTGCACCGCGGCCGATGCCGTGTTTCTCGGCGCCGTGGGCGGCCCGAAGTGGGACGACAACACGGGCGACCAGCGGCCGGAGGCCGGCCTGCTTGCCCTTCGCAAACTGCTGGGCGCGTACGCCAACCTCCGCCCGGTCACGGTACCCGCTGCGCTGGCCGCGGCCTCTCCGCTCCGCCCGGACCGCGTGGCCGACACGGACGTGCTCATCGTCCGCGAGCTCACAGGCGGTATCTACTTCGGCGAGCCGTGCGGGCGATCGGACTACGATGCGCACAACACGATGCGCTACTCGACCGACGAGGTGAAGCGCATCGCGCACGTCGCCTTCCAGCAGGCGCGGCGCCGAGGGGGCCGCGTCACCTCGGTGGACAAGGCCAACGTGCTGACCGTCTCGCAGCTCTGGCGCGACGTCGTCACCGACCTGCATCACGCGGAGTACGCGGACGTCGAGCTGAATCACCTGTACGTGGACAACGCTGCGATGCAACTCGTGCGCGACCCGACGCAGTTCGACGTGGTGCTCACCGGCAATCTCTTTGGCGACATCCTCTCCGACCTCGCTGCGACCTTCCCCGGGTCGCTGGGCCTCTTGCCGTCGGCCAGCATCGGGGGCGAGGTTGGGCTGTTCGAACCGGTGCACGGCAGCGCGCCCGACATCGCTGGCCAGAATATCGCGAACCCCATCGCCGCCATCCTGAGCGGCGCCATGCTGCTCGATGAACTGGGCGAGGCGCAGGCCGCCGCCGCCATGCGCAGTGGCGTGCACGACGCGCTCGACGACGGCGCTCGCACCGCCGACCTGTGGACGGAAGGCACGCAGCGCGTCTCGACGACGGAGATGGGCGAACACATCGCCGAAAAGGCGCTCAGCCACCTGACGGCTCCCACCCCCTCCCCGTGACGATGAATCCGTGATTCGACGACCAGACGTTCGACGACTCGATGTACGCGTTTAAACTTTCTCGGCTTCGGGCGAACGGGCGCACCCTGCTTCGACTTATCGGGCGCTCGGCGTGAACGCTTCGTGCTCCGCCGAGCGCGCCTCTCCCTGCCCTGTTCTACCGACCGCATTCTACCGTAGTCTCATGAGTGAACACATCACCATTTTTGACACCACGCTCCGCGACGGCGAGCAAGCGCCGGGCGCGTCCATGACCATCGAAGAGAAGGTCCAGATCGCCCACCAGCTTGCGCAGCTCGGCGTCGACGTGCTCGAAGCGGGATTCCCGATTTCGTCGCCGGCCCAGTTCGAGGCCGTGCAGCGCATCACCACCGAAGTGGACGGCCCCGTAACCTGCGCCCTGGCCCGTACGATGGAGGACGACATCCGAGCGGCCGGCGAGGCGCTCGCCGAGGGCACGAGCACGCGCATCCACACGTTCGTCGCGACGAGCGACGTGCACATCAACGCCAAGTTCGACGACAAGCGGTTTGGCGCGTCGATGCGGGAGAAGCGTGAGGCGATCCTCCGCATGACGCAGAACGCCGTGCAGCAAGCCCGCACGTACACCAACAACGTCGAGTTCAGCGCGGAGGACGCCGGACGGACTGACCGCGAGTTTCTGTGCGAGGTCGTGCTCGCGGCCGTCGAAGCCGGCGCCACGACGATCAACATCCCCGACACGACGGGTTACTGCATGCCCGACGAGTACGCGGCGATGATCGAGACCGTCCGCACCGCCCTCCCCAATCCGGATGCCGTCATTTTCTCCACGCACTGCCACGACGACCTCGGCCTGGCCGTTGCCAACTCGCTGGCGGGCGTGAAGGCCGGCGCGCGCCAGATCGAATGCACCATCAACGGCATCGGCGAGCGAGCGGGCAACGCGGCGCTCGAAGAGGTCGTGATGGCACTTCGCGTGCGCGGCGACCGCTACGGCGTGGACACCGGCATCAACACGCCGCTGCTCACCGAGACGAGCAAGATAGTGTCGGCCTCCTCGGGCTTCCCCGTGCAGCCGAACAAGGCCATCGTGGGCCGCAACGCGTTCAGCCACGAAGCAGGCATCCACCAGCACGGCGTGCTCAAAGAGCGCTCCACGTACGAAATCATGCGCGCCGAAGACGTGGGGCAGGACGAAGAGCAGATCCGGCTGGGCCGCCACTCCGGCCGCCACGGCCTCTTCCAGCGTCTTGAACAGCTCGGCTTCGACGTGCCAGACGACCAGCGCGACACCATCTACAAGCGATTCACGGATCTCGCGGACCGCAAGAAGGAAGTGTTCGACGAAGACCTGCGCCGGCTCATGGAAAACACCACTTCGTCGTCCCGCGAGGCGCCTTCCACGTACTACGAACTCGACCACGTGGCCGTGTCGATCGACACGGACCGGGCACCCGAGGCCACGATCCGGGTGCGGCACACGCGCGGCGGCGCCGTCCGCGAGGAGAAGGCCACGGGCGACGGGCCCGTCGACGCCATCTACCGCGCGATCGACCACGCCGTACAGGAGGCTCACACGCTCGTCGACTACACGATCCGCTCGATCTCCGAAGGCGCCGATGCGCAGGGCGAGGTGAACGTCCGCATCCGCCACGGCGAGAACCAGTTTGCCGGACAGGCCAGCGGCACGGACGTGTTGCACGCCTCGGCTGCGGCGTACATCAACGCCCTCAACCGCCTTGCGGCCTTCCGCTCCGACGACACGTCGGTGCAGTTTGTGATGGACGGCATCATGGGCATGTTCAACGGCGACACGGAAGACGCCGCTGAAAAGCCCGCCGAGTCGTGACACGCATTACTCTCCCCTTTCTCCCATTCCCTCTTACCCTTTACCTCATACTCCAACATGTCCACCGGTACGCTCTACGACAAGGTGTGGGACCGGCACACGGTGCGCACCCTCCCCACGGGCCAGACGCAGCTGTTCGTCGGGCTCCACCTGATTCACGAGGTCACGAGCCCGCAGGCGTTCGGCATGCTGCGCGAGCGCGACCTGCACGTGGCGTTCCCCGACCGCACGTTCGCGACGGCCGACCACATCATCCCAACCGCCGAGTTGGCCCGCCCCTTCGGCGACAGCCAGGCCGAGACGATGATGCAAGAGCTGGAGACCAACACGCAGTCGCACGACATCACGTTCTTCGATCCCGAGTCCGGCGCGCAGGGTATCGTGCACGTCGTGGGCCCGGAGCAGGGCCTCACCCAGCCCGGCACGACGATCGTCTGCGGCGACTCGCACACGTCGACGCACGGCGCCTTTGGGGCGATCGGCTTTGGGATCGGGACGAGCCAGATCCGCGACGTGCTCGCCACGCAGTGCATCGCCATGAACAAGCAGCAGGTGCGCCGCATCGAAGTGACGGGCGCGCTCGGCCCCGGCGTGTACGCGAAAGACATCATCCTGAAGATCATCGCGCAGCTCGGCGTCGAGGGTGGGATCGGTTACGTGTACGAGTACGGCGGCCCGGCCATCGAGGCGCTGGCCATGGACGGCCGGATGTCGATCTGCAACATGAGCATCGAGGGCGGCGCGCGGGCCGGCTACGTGAACCCCGACGAGACAACGTTCGATTTTCTGAAGGGCCGCAAGTACGCGCCTTCCGGAGCCGCGTGGGACCGGGCGCTCAACTACTGGTGCTCCATCCGCTCCGACGACAATGCGACGTACGACGACGTGGTGACGATCGACGGCTCGGCCATCGAGCCGATGGTGACGTGGGGCATCACGCCGGGCCAGGGTATCGGCATCAGCGAGTGCGTCCCCGATCCCGACGATCTTCCGGCCAGCAAGCAGGAAGTTGCCCGTCAGGCGCTCGACCACATGGACCTGGAGCCGGGCCAGTCGATGCAGGACGTACCGATCGACGTGGCCTTCCTCGGCTCGTGCACGAACGCTCGGATCTCCGACCTGCGCGAGGCGGCTCGGCTGCTGCAGACAACGGAGGGCACGGTGGCCGATGGCGTCCGCGCCCTCGTGGTGCCCGGCTCGCAGGGCGTCAAGCAGCAAGCCGAGGACGAAGGCCTCGACGCCATCTTCCGCCGGGCCGGCTTCGAGTGGCGCGGCGCGGGCTGCTCGATGTGCCTCGGCATGAACGAGGACCAACTGCAGGGCCGCGAACTGTGCGCCTCCTCGTCGAACCGCAACTTCATCGGCCGCCAGGGCAGCAAGGACGGCCGCACCGTGCTGATGAGCCCGGCGATGGTGGTCGCCGCCGCGGTGAACGGTGCGGTTACCGACGTCCGGACGATGCTATAATCCGGCGGACCCATGCCCCAACCGCCGTAGGGACGTGCGGCCGTACGTCCCTACCCACGAATACTGACGAATCCTTTCGATCCCCCATGCCCAAGTCCAACGATTCCGCTACCATCGAAATGGTGTCCGGCCCCGGCGTGCCCGTGCGCGGGAACGACATCGACACGGACCGCATCATCCCGGCGCGCTTCATGAAGGAGGTGACGTTCGAGAACATGGGCCAGTACGCCTTCTACGATGCACGGCGCCACGACGACGGCTCGCTCAACGACCATCCGTTCAATCGCTTTCCGGACGCGCACATTCTCGTGGTGAATCAGAACTTCGGCTGCGGCTCCTCGCGCGAGCACGCCCCACAAGCGCTCATGCGCTGGGGCATCGACGGGCTGATCGGCGAGTCGTTCGCCGAGATCTTCATGGGCAACTGCCAGGCGCTCGGCATGCCCACCGCCACGGCCGACCCCGAAGTGGTGGCCTGGCTGATGGATCACGTCGAGGCGCACCCGGACGCTGTGATCACGCTTGACGTCAAGCACGAGATCGCCACCGTGAGCGACCGCACGTTGCCCATCACCATCAACGACTCCCAACGCGAGGCGCTGCTGAAGGGCATCTGGGACACCACGGCCCTCATGAAAAGCTACATGGATGACGTGAAGCGGACAGCGGACCGGCTGCCGTACTTGAACGATTTCGAGGCTCAGGCTCTCTCCTGACCCTGCGATCCCAACCTACCCCGTGTACGGGCTCACCGCACCACGGGCATGACCTTCGGCCCCCGGTGAGCCCCAACGCCTGCCTCCCAACCCCGACGTATGCTGCCATGCCCACCGATCCCACCATCAACGGCAAAGCCTCCAAGATCCAGAGCCAGGACGTCACCGAGGGGGCCGAACGGGCCCCGGCGCGGTCGATGCTGCGCGCGATGGGGCTGAGCGACAAGGAGCTCGCCCAGCCGCTCATCGGCATCCCGAACCCGGCGGCCGACGTCACCCCCTGCAACGTGCACCTCGACCGCGTGGCCGACGCCATCCGCGCCGGGCTGCAGGAGGCCGGCGGCACCCCCATGGAATTCGGCACTATCACGGTGAGCGACGGCATCTCGATGGGGACGGAGGGCATGAAGGGCTCGCTCATCTCCCGCGAGGTCATCACCGACTCGGTGGAGCTCGTCACCTTCGCCGAGCGCCTCGACGGGCTCGTGACCATCGCCGGCTGTGACAAGAACCTGCCCGGCATGCTGATGGCTGCCGCGCGCCTCAATCTGCCGACCGTGTTCGTGTACGGCGGCACCATCCTGCCTGGCCGGCACAATGGGGAAGACGTGACCATTCAGGACGTCTTCGAGTGCGTCGGCAAGCACGGCCGCGGCCAGGCGAGCGACGAGGAGCTGGATCAGCTGGAGCGCACGGCGTGTCCGGGCGCCGGCTCGTGCGCGGGGATGTACACGGCCAACACGATGGCGTCGATCAGCGAGGCGCTGGGGATGGCGCCGCTGGGCTCGGCCGCGCCGCCCGCCGTGTCCGACCGCCGCGCAGAGGTCGCCCGCGAGAGCGGCCGGCTGCTCATCGACGTGCTCAAGAACGACCTGCGCCCGCGCGACATCCTCACGCGCCCGGCCTTCGAGAACGCCATCGCGCTCCTGGCGGCCATCGGCGGATCGACGAACGCCGTGCTCCACCTGCTCGCCATCGCGAACGAGGCGGGCGTCGAGCTGAAACTGGACGACTTCGATCGCATTGCGCGGCGCACGCCCCACATCGCCAACCTGCGCCCGGGCGGGCGGTACGTGATGAGCGACCTCGACGCGAACGGCGGCGTGCCCGTCATCCTGAAACGCCTGCTCGATGCCAACCTGCTGCACGGGGACACGATGACCGTCCACGGCACCACGATGGCGGAGAGCCTGAACGCGCTCGATCTGCCCGAGCCGGACCCCGACGTCGTCCGCCCGCTGGATGATCCGATTCATGCGCAGGGCGCGATCGTCGTGCTGAAGGGCAACATCGCACCGGATGGCGCCGTGCTGAAGGTGACCGGCAAGGACGACTTCCACCTCGACGGCACAGCCCGCGTGTTCGACTGCGAGGAGGACGCGATGCGTGCCGTGCAGTCCGGCGACATCGACTCGGGCGACGTGATCGTCATTCGCTACGAAGGCCCGCAGGGCGGCCCCGGCATGCGCGAGATGCTCGCCGTCACGGCCGCCGTTGTGGGCCAAGGTCACAGCGACGACGTGGCGCTCCTCACCGACGGCCGCTTCTCCGGCGCCACCCGCGGTCCGATGATCGGCCACATCGCGCCCGAGGCGTCGGTGGGCGGCCCGCTCGCCGCCGTGCGCGACGGCGACGGCATCACCATCGACATCCCCGCGCGCCGCCTCGACGCGGATCTCTCCGACGAAGAGATTGCCGCCCGGCTGGACGCGTGGTCGCCGCCCGCCCCCGCATACACGACGGGCGTGCTCGCCAAGTACGGCGCGCTCTTCGGCTCGGCCGCGGACGG
>CAYFRX010000026.1:3730-19643 GCA_964345515.1 uncultured Rhodothermales bacterium | reverse complement strand
GCTGCTGAATGACGAAAGGTCGGAGCGATCCGTTTGTGTGCGCCGAGCGAACATCCAAGATAGCCACGCGGCGCCTTCTTTTCCGCTGATGGGGTGTCACCGGTTGGCTTCCGCGCCGTTTCGTCGGTGGACGACGCGATGCTGTCGGTGGACGGAGAGCCGGCGAGGGCAGATACCATTCGCCGTCGAGCGCACGCATTCGGCCGGCGTAGGCGGGGGATCGGTCACACGGCGCGTGATCCATCGAAAAAGCCAGATGATGTCTCCGCCCGTTCCTACGTTGTGTGTCGAACGCTTGCTTTCCTCACCCGAGATCATTCCCATGATCGATCTACTCGTACGCGGCGGCCTCTGGTTTACGCTTCCGCTTACCGTCATCGCGTTTGCCGTCGTGGTTGCTGCCGGCTGGGCCGGGCATGCTTTGATGACCGGGCGCGGCACCGGCGCCTTTGGGAAACGCATGGTCTTCCACCTCGGCCTCTTCGGGCTTGTTCTGGGCCTACTGGGGCAGGCCATTGCCCTGTACGAAGCGATGGCCGCCATCGAGGCGATGGGATCAGTGTCCCCGGCCCTGTTGGCGGGCGGATTGCGCGTTTCGCTCATCGCGCCGATGTACGGCCTGGGCATCTTCACCACCGCGCTGCTGTGCTGGTTGGCGTTGCACCTGGTGGCGAAGAACGCTGCCCCGCCGGAGATGACTCCTCGGACGGGGGGCGAGCGCGGAGCGGCGTCGTCCGCTACCGAGAACCGCTCGTGATCGTGGGCGGCCATCACGCACATTTCCCATTCACACGGCCGTATTTATGCGTTTTTTCGAAGCACTAACGATGCTCTTCCTCGCTACGACGGCCTGCGCGCTGATGGGGGCCTCGGCGCGACATGCACGAATCGTCCGGTGGCTGTCGTGGGCGGCGGCGGGGGCCGTCGTGCTGCACCTCGCACTCGAAGGCGCGCGCTGGCAGATGGTCCCGGCCTACGCGCTGGCCATCGTGTTTGCCGTCCTGTCGCTCCGCGCGATGTTAGCCGAGCCGGACGCGGCGTCGGGTGAACCGGCCGCGCGCCCGTGGGTGCGGCGCACCGGGGCGGGACTCAGCCTGCTACTGGTCGGCGCGAGTGCGGCGTTTGCGACGCTGCTGCCCGTGTTCGACCTGGCGCCGCCGACGGGCGCGTCCGGCGTGGGCACGACAACGCTCCACCTCGTCGATTCCAGCCGGGCGGAAATCATCACCGAGCGCCCGGATGACCGGCGCGAACTCGTCGTGCGGCTGTGGTACCCGGCACAGGTATCCGACGAGGCGGCCGCTGAGCCGGCTCCGTACATCGCCTCTGACGTCGGCGCGGCTTACGCCGAGAAGTACGGCCTGCCCGCGTTCGCGACGTCCCACTTGGCCCGCGTCGAAACGCACGCCTACCGAGACGTCCCTCTCGCGGATGCGCCGCGCACCTATCCTGTGCTGCTCTTTTCGCACGGATACAACGTGCCGCCCGCGCTGTACACGTCGTTTCTCGTCGACATGGCGAGCCGAGGATACGTCGTGGCCAGCGTCAATCACACGTATGAATCGACCGCGGCGGTCTTTCCCGACGGACGCGTGGCGACGTTCAGCCATGCCTTTGCCCAGGACCGGCACACGGCCGCGATGTGGGCGCAGATCGATTCGCTAGAGCAGCAGTACCGGCGCAGCGCAGGGGCAGGTCGCCTCGCCGCCCTGCGCGCGATGAATCGCATCTACCCCAGCGCCGATATGACGCGGCGATGGGCCGCCGATCTTTCGTTTGTCATCGACGAGTTGACGCGCCTGCACGCGGACGAACCCACGAGCCGGTTCCACCAACGGCTGGATCTCACCCGCCTCGGCGCGTTCGGGCACTCGGCCGGGGGCGCGGCGGCCGGGCAGGTGCTCCTTGAGGACGACCGGGTGCGGGCGGGCGTGAATTGGGACGGAGCGCAGTGGGGCGATGCCATTGACGCGCCCTTCGCGCAGCCGTTCATGGTCGTGTCGGCCGACCGGGACGCCGCCGCATTTCTGCCGAATCCGCTCATTTACCGGCAGGGAAGCAAGTCGGCGTTTTACGACCTCACCATCCGGGGGACGGGCCATAGCAACTTCAGCGACATTCCCCGCCTCATCCCGGTCCAGGCTGTGAACCAGGCCGGGTCCATCGCGCCGGAGCGGGCCGCGCGCATCACGACGGCCTACACGGAGGCCTTCTTCGATCGACACCTGAACGGGGAGGACGCGTGGCTGCCGGACGCCGCCTCGGCATTTCCAGAGGCCCGTCTGGTCGTTCGGAAGGGCAACGAAGCGGTCCAATCGCAGGAATAGCGAATCCAAAGCTATGCCGGGGCTCGGCACATCGGGCGAAGTGGCGCCGCAGCGGAACGCATGGACCCGGCTCGACGTGTTTGCACAGGTCCGGTCCTGCCCAACCACTCCACAACGCCATGCGAATCGCAATCGTCCAGATGAACCCCACCGTGGGCGATCTGGAAGGCAACAGCGAAACGATCATCGAGAAGGCTCACCAGGCGCACGAGCGCGGGGCCGACCTCGCCGTGTTCTCCGAGCTCTGCGTGGTGGGGTATCCGCCGCAGGACCTGCTGGAGAACCGGTTCTTCGTCGAGGCCACGCAGCAGGCGCTCCAGCACATCGCGCACAACGTGCCGCAGGACATGGGCGTCATCGTCGGCGCGCCGGTGCCGAACCGCGGGCCCGTCGGCAAGCGGGTGTTCAACGCGGCGCTGCTCTACGAAGGCGGCGAGCGCCTCGCCACCGTGCGCAAGACGCTCTTGCCCACGTACGACATCTTCGACGAGCATCGCTACTTCGAGCCGGCGCAAGAGCGGCGCGTCGTCGAGTGGCGCGGGTTGAAGCTCGGGTTGCACGTCTGCGAGGACATGTGGAATACCCGACAGCAGGACACGTACCGCCTCTACC
Organism: uncultured Rhodothermales bacterium; assembly: GCA_964345515.1. Classification (GTDB taxonomy): domain Bacteria; phylum Bacteroidota; class Rhodothermia; order Rhodothermales; family Salinibacteraceae; genus JAAAPH01. The sequence continues at coordinate 16,704 of CAYFRX010000026.1, read as the reverse complement.
ACGAGGAGCCCGTGGGGGAACTCGCCGCGCAGGGCGCCGACCTGTTCATCAACGTCAGCGCCTCTCCGTTCTACATCGGCAAGCACGAACACCGCAACGACCTGATTGGCAATATCTGCCGCCAGCACCAGCGGCCGTTCGTCTTCGCCAACCAGGTGGGCGCCAACACCGAGGTTATCTTCGACGGCGACAGCCGCGTGCACGGCGCCGACGGTGAGCGGCTGATGTGCGCGCCGTCGTTCGAAGAGGACATGCTGCTGTGGGACATGGACCAGCCGCATGGCCCGTGCCCCATGCGCCACGACGACGTGGAGGACCTGCACGACGCACTCCAGCTCGGCATTCGCGACTACTATCACAAGACGGGCATCTTCAACAAGGCGCTCGTCGGGCTCTCGGGCGGGATCGACTCGGCGGTGACGTGCACGCTCGCCGTACAGGCGCTCGGAGCCGAGAACGTCGTCGGCGTCACGATGCCGTCGGAGATCTCCTCGGAAGGCTCCGTGACGGATTCCGAGCAGCTCGCCGAGAACCTCGGCATTGCGTTCCACGAGATCCCGATCAAGCCAGCCGTTGATGCCTTCACGGACACGATGCTGACCGACGCATTTGAAGGCACGGAGCCCGGCGTGGCCGAGGAGAACATCCAGGCGCGCTCGCGCGGCGTCACGCTCATGGCGCTCTCGAACAAGTTTGGCTATCTGCTGCTCACGACGGGCAACAAGAGCGAGATGGCCGTCGGCTACGTCACGCTGTACGGCGACCTCAACGGCGGCGTGGCTGTTATCTCCGACGTGCTCAAGACGCGCGTGTACCAGCTCGCCGAGCACATCAACGCGCAGGCCGGCCGCGACCTGATTCCGCGCTCGACGATCGAGAAGCCCCCCTCCGCCGAGCTCAGTCCCGACCAGCAGGACACCGATTCGCTGCCACCCTACGACGTGCTCGACGGCATCTTGGCCCGGTACATCGAGGAGAAAAAGGAGCTGGAGACGATCGTCGAGGAGACGGGGCACGACCGCGCGCTCGTGCACGACATCCTCCACCGCGTCGACCGCAACGAGTACAAGCGCCGGCAGGCCCCGCCGGGGTTGCGCGTGAGCAGCAAAGCCTTCGGCATCGGGCGGCGGCTGCCCATCGTCATGCAGTGGGACCGCGACGCCGTCCGCACTCTCGCCGAGCAAGGCGAAGCGGTGTTTTCGAAGTGACCCTCCTGCGAGGCGGAGAAACGGGGAATCGGAGAAACGAGGATCTGGGGAGCACGCCTTGCCTCTTCGTCTCCTCGGCTCCTCATTTTCTGCGGCTCTCGCCCTTCACACTCCCAACCCCCCACCCCCAGCAATGATCGCATACGTGGCGGGCACCTTGGCGGAGAAGTCGACCGACAGCGTCATCGTCGACGTGCAAGGCATCGGGTACCGGGTGCTGATTCCGACCTCGACGTATCAGTCGCTGCCGGCCAAAGGGGAAGACGTGACGCTGCACACGTATCACCACGTGCGCGAGGACGCCCAGACGCTGTACGGCTTCGCCTCGGAGGCCGAGCGGACGGTGTTCGAGGTGATGTTGGGCGTCTCCGGCGTCGGGCCCAAGCTGGCGCTCTCGGCCCTCTCGTCGATGACGCCGATGGAGCTTCGCGATCACGTGCTGGAAGGCGACACGAGCCGCCTCACGGAGATCTCGGGCGTGGGCCGCAAGACGGCCGACCGCCTCATCGTGGACCTACGCGACCGCTTTGCCGATCTCGACGTCTTCGACGGCAGCGGCAGCGCGCCGATCAGTGGCGGCTCCGAGGCACGCGCCGCCGCCCGGGCCGACGCGCTAGCCGCGCTGGAGTCCCTCGGCCTCAGCCGCGCCGACGCGGAGCGCGCCATCCGCAAAGTGCTGCGCGATAACGCCGGCATCCAGTCGGCCGACAAGCTGGTGCGGATGGCACTGCGTGAGGACGAGCCCTGAGGGCGGGACGGCACGTGGACGTTCGGCGGGACGACGCGATGGGGGCATACCCGCTAGCTTCGCGGGGGAATGGGCGAGCGCGTCGCCTCCGGCGTGAAGACAGGACGCTCCAGGACGACGAGCAGCTTGGCGTCTTCATTCTCCACGGTCCGCGGCATGGCACTGCGGACATCCCAGCCCTCCGTGAGCCACGGTTGCAGTTCCGGATGCTGGCGGACGATCTCGCCGCTACGGAAGGGAACGAGGAGCAACTTGACGTCGCACGGCGGCGGCACCTTCGCCTGCGCCGACGATTCGGCCTGCGGCGAGGGCCGACGGCCATGAAACGAGCGGGTTCGGGATGCTGACGTTGTCTTCTCCATGGTCTCCTCCTCCATGCTCAGTGAATAGGCTCATTATGGTAGAAGGGGATAGACCGTTTAACCGGTTCGTATTGCACCCTTCTGGGCCACAGGAGGTTTCGCTACCTCAAGATAGTACGATCCGTGGTGGGTTTCTGCGGGGTCGAGACCGGCGGTGGCGCTAGTGGATTCCTACGTGTTGGGTAGGGGCAGGCCCTACCTGCGTTACAGTGCAGATCCGCACGGAGGGAAACGGGGACCGGTGGCGTGGACCCGGCGGGGCATCGTTACACCTCGGATAGTTGAATCAAAATATGCTCGTCGTCCTGGTGCAGCCGGTTGCGCACTGCGGCTCGGTACCAGCGCCATCGACCGCGCCCCGTGCGCAGGCGGACCAGCCACGACGCCTGCTGCTGGCCGCAACGCACCATGTGGGCGACGTCTTGCATCACGCGGTACAGATTCTTGCCGTGAACGTGCGAAAAGAAGTAGGGGTCGATGGTCTCGTCCAGCGAATACTCCAGCAGGCGCCGCGCGGCCTTCGATACGTGCTGGATCGTCCCCTCGGTATCGATCGCGAGCACCGGAAACAGGAGGTCTTCGATGGACTGGAAGCGCTTCCGGTCAGGGGCAATCGGAAAGGGCGGCGCAGGCGATTCGTCGTGGCGGGTCGGACGGGTGTCGTAGGCTTCCATGGCAGAGCGGTGCTGGGGTCCGGGCAATGTCGTGATGAGTGCGGCGCAGGGCGTTTGATCAGTATGTCGTGCAGGCGCAGAAGTTACAGCGCGGTTTTTCAGCAATCGGATGTAAGCATTTTCTTGACTTCCAGGTCAGGGTCTTCCCCACGTTTGTCGGTGTTTCATTGAGGACGGCGGCCGAGCAAAGCGGGGCGGAACGATGTGCGGGCCGGTTCACGAAACAAGCGGCGACTTTGACCGCTGCACGTCCCGAAACGGCGTCGGAAGGCGGTCACTATGATGCCGCAAGAACGCTGCCACGCTGTCTACACAGCGGATACGCGCAGACGGCTCCGCACCGACGGCCCCTCTGCTTGGACCGCTCAGCGGGAGGAGGCGCGCTGGGCGCGTTGGTGCTCCGGGTGCTCGCCGAGAATCCTTACCGAATCGCCGAGCACATCCTCGATGTAAAGCATCTGGATGAGGACGATAGTCGACACGGCCAGCGGCGTAGCTAGGGCGATTCCCGTTGGGCCGGCCAGCACGCCCATGATGACCTGCGCCGTGATCAGCGCAGCCGGGAGGATGGAGACGGCGCGCTCCTGCACGAGGGGGTTGATGAAGTAGCTTTCCAGGAACTGTACGATGCCGTACAGCAGCGCCACGTAGGCGAGCTTCTCCGCGCTCAACATCAGCGCCACCAGGAGGGCCGGACCGGCAGCCAGCAGCGGACCGATGTACGGCACAAACTCCAGCACGGCGGCAATGAGCCCCAGGGCCAGCGGAGAGGGCACGCCGATGATCCAGAGTCCCGTCGTCGTCAGGGCCCCGACGATGGCCATCGAGACGAAGCGGCCCACCAGCCACCAGCGCAGCACGCGCCCCAGTGCATGCATGACCTCGCGGGCGCGCGATCGGTCGGTCTTCGGGACAAGCATCACGATGCTCTGCACGTAGCCTTGGGGGTTGACGGCCCCGTACACGCCGATCAGCAGAACGATGAGCACCCGCGTGATCGCGCCCAGCGTTTGGGAGAAGACGTTCGTGATGCCGCCGATCACGTCGGTTGAGGCCGGGATGAGCTCGCGGAGCGCCGGCGCCTCGGCCAGCAGCCGACGGCTCCACTCGTGCTGCTGGATCATCGTCTGGAGGCGGCGGAGCGCGTTGGGAAGCCGGTCGGCCAGTTGCACGGCCTGGTCGACGATTCGAGGTCCCGCCACCAGGGCCAATCCGAAACTGATACCTAACAACGCGGCGATGATGAGCGTCAGTGCCACGGGACGCGCGAGCAGCGTGTAATTGCTGAGGTAGCGCGCCACGCCGCCCAAAAATACCGCGACGAGTGCCCCTGCGAACACCAGAAGCAGCACGTTGGCCAGGTACAACAGCAGGTACAGCCCGACGAGTGCCAGCACCAACAGGCCCACGGCAGTAAGGGCGCGTTGCGAGTAGGAGCGAGAAGCATCGCGGTCACTCATGGAAGCGAAGGCAAAAATTGAGCGGTCGAACCAAAGGCGCCCGGCGCAGTGGCGGATCGTGCGTTACCCTGATGCCGGATGGCTGTTTCTCAGCCGCTTCCCGCCACGTCCCTCGCGCCGTGTGGAGAGGGCCCCGCCTTGCAAACGGAGGCGTGATGTGACCGAACCGTGAACGGAACCAGGGGGCTGAGGACACGATGGCGTGAAGAAACACGCGGTCCTCGTTCTGTATTTGTCCTCCCAACGGTAATTCATTGCACGAAGTACCCAAACGTGGGGTGTTTGACCATGATCAAGAAAGAAGTACCTGGACTGAATCGCACGATTCACGCGACGAACACCTGGCTTGCAGAGGTTGCCGACGAGATCGGGCGGGAGGATGCCCAAGTCGCGTACCATGCGGTGCGCGGCACCCTGTTCGCCATCCGGGATCGTCTCCCTGTGGAGGAAGCGATGGACCTCGCCGCGCAACTGCCAACACTGATCCGCGGCGTGTACTTCGAAGGCTACAAGACGGCGGACAAGCCGACGTCGTATCGCGATCGCGAGACGTTTTTGGAGCGCGTGCGGAACGAGCTAGCGGTCACAAACGGAGCCGATCCGGAGGTGGCGGCGCGCGCCGTGTTCACCGTGATGAACCATCACATCAGTCCGGGCGAGATCGAGGACGTGCGCCAGATGCTGCCCGACGCGATCCGGTCGCTCTGGCCCGCCCCGGAGGGTGAGCTTGAGGGCGCCGTAAACTAATGCGGCACAGTACACGCTGGGCGTCGTCGGTGTGGAGAACCATCCCGCCGCCCAGCCAGGCGGGGCGGTCTCCTTCGCGCCGTCTCGGTGCACCATCGACGTGCGTAGCGCATCAGTCCACGTCGCCTGCACGCCGCAGGGGCGTGGGCTTTTTTCGCCGAAGGACCACGCGCGTCGTCTTGTCCCTGCGGGTGCTGCGCCGTATCGTGCACATCGACGCCGTCCCGCCGATTATGACTCGTCCTCATGCCCCGTCCTGCCGACCCGCCCCCGCAACTGTTCGCGCTCGATGCCAGCCAAGCCATTGGGCAGCGCATTGCCGACGCGCTTCAGCTTCCCCTGAGCGATCATCTGGAGCGTGACTTCGACGACGGCGAACACAAGGCCCGCCCCCTCACCAGCGTGCGTGGCCGCAACGTGTTCGTCATCCAGTCGCTGTACGCCGACGACGTACAGTCGGTGAACGACAAGCTGTGCCGGCTGCTCTTTTTTTTGGGAGCGGTGAAGGATGCGGCGGCGCGCCGTGTCACGGCCGTGGTGCCGTACCTCTGCTACGCGCGCAAGGATCGGAAGACGAAGTCGCGCGATCCGGTCACCACGCGGTACGTGGCTCGGCTCTTTGAGGCGATGGAGGTCGACCGCATCGTGACGATGGATGTTCACAACCTGGCCGCCTACCAGAACGCGTTCCGGTGCGCGACAGAGCACCTGGAGGCGCGCAGCCTGTTCGTGAATCACTTTGCCACCCAGCTCGATGCCCAGGACTTGGTCGTGGTCTCGCCCGATGCGGGCGGCATCAAGCGCGTGGAGCGCTTCCAGGAGGGGTTGAGCACGGTGATCGGCACGGCTGTGCCCACTGCGTTCGTTGAGAAGAAGCGGAGCAGCGGTGTGGTTTCGGGCGGCACGCTGGTCGGCCCCGTCGAAGGGCGCACGGCCATCATCATCGACGACCTGATTGGCACGGGGACGACGCTCGTGCAGGCGGCTGCGGCGTGCCGGGAGGCGGGCGCCGAGGCCGTCCACGCCGCCGCGACGCATGGCCTCTTTGTGGGCGATGCGGCGGAGAAGCTCGCGCACGATGCCCTCGACAGCATCATCGTCACGAACACGGTGCCGCCGTTTCGGCTCGGCGATACGCCCGTGCGCGGCAAGATTCAGGTGCTGGACGCGTCGGGCCTGTTGGCTGAGGCGGTCCATCGCATCCACACGGACGGCTCCATCGTGGATCTCCTGAGTATCTGAAGGTCGTCACAGCAGATTGGCGTAGTGCGCTGCAAGGTCCAGGTACTGATGGGCTTGCTGTGACCACTTGGCCTCGTCGGCGGTGCCGGGGCGGCGTGTGTGGCGGACGGCGATCTGGGCGCGCTCCAGGGCACGGTAGCTCCGGTAGAAGTACACGAGTCGATCCGGGGCGGCGTCATGGGTGGCGTCAATGTACGTTTCCAGGACCAGAGAGCCGAGCCCGGCGGCACCGAGGTATTCGCATTCCATGCCCAAGTAGCTGAGCTCGTCCACCGGATCGAGCACACGCAGGGCGCGGTCAAACTCGATGCAATCGAAAATGATCGGATCGTCGACGAGGCAGAGGTGCTCGGGGCGAAGGTCGCCGTGTCCTTCCACGATGCGCTGCTTCCGGGCGCGTGTCTCCAGCAACTGCGGGGTCCGCTGCAGCACATCGCACTGCTGCTCGAAGATGGTCTGCACCACGTCCTGAGGGAGGTGATACGGAGAGACCTTAAGTGCGGCGGCCTTCGACTGGGCCTGCTCGTGGAAGTGGTGCACGTACGCCGCGGGCGCAAAGGCAATGGGGGAGGTCGACGCGTACATCCGAGTCAGCTTACGGATGGCGGCCTGTACACCAGACCGCACATCTTCCGACGATGCCTTCCCCTGTTCGATCAGCACATCTAGCATGCGATCGGCCGGGAGGCGCCGCATCTTCACGAGCCAATCGACCACCTTGCCGCGGCCGCCGAGGCGGAGCGCGCCGTGGGCGTCCGTCGTCAGCGGAATCACGCCGCGATACACGTCGCCGGCCAGGCGCCGGTTGAGCCGGACCTCTTCGGCGCACGCCCACTGCCGCCGCTCCAGCGTGGTGAAGTCGAGCTCGTCGTACGCGACGGGCTTCTTCAGCTTGTACGCGTGCCGCTCCGTCAGGAAGACCCACGCCATGTGCGTCTCGATGGACTCGACGGCGTCGGGCCCGTCCGGATACGGATCCGGCGTTTTCAGGAACGCCACCTTCTCGTCGAGCCCAACGGTGTTCTCCCCGCGAAAGGGGTGCGCGGCGGCCATGGTACGATCTCGTTCAATGCATGGTTGATCGACAACCGATAAGAGGAGAAACGAAAAGGCGCGCGCTATTATCCGCTCGGCTACCAGCCTGGGGTGAAGAGCAGGCCGAACTCGCCGCTGGAGTTGGGCCGCTGGAACGGATACGCCCAGTACGTTTCGAGCACGAGGGCGCCCAACACGTTGAACCGGGCCGCGACGCCCGCACTGAAGACGGGCGCGCGATCTTCCAGATTGGTCGAGAGCTCAAGCGTGGGCGCCTCATTCTCTGTCCAGGCCACGCCGGCATCGGCGAACAGGGCGAGCTCGGTGGGCACGTACTGGAACGGAATGAGGCTGATCTGCGGCGGTCCCAGCAGCGGCACGCGCACCTCGGCGCTCGCCTTGGCCATGCGTGTCCCGATCAGGTTCCCAACCTCCTGGCAGCCCGTCGTCGTGCACTCGCTCGCGCTGAACGAGCGGAGGTTGTAGCCGCGCACGAAGCCCCGATAGTACGGCAGGCCGATGTACTCGCTGGCGAACAGCTCGCCCTGATCGGCGCCGTAGTTGCCGATGTGCAAGCCCTGGAAGGCAAACGTGACAGGCTGCGCGTAAACATACCGGCGATAGTCAGCCAGCGCCTTCACGTAGCTGCTTTCGCCGCCGATCAGCGGCGAGACCTCGATGCGGTAGCGCCCCCCACGGATGGGCGACGTCAGGCCCATGAACGAGTAGTCCACCACGTATGCCACCGAGCTCTGCGCGAGGTACAGCGGGTCGGGCTCGGGGATTCGCGGCAGCGCCCCGTCAGGAAGGCGGTCTGTGTCGATGCGGCGCCCGGTTCGAAGGTCAAACGATCGGATTTCGTTGTCGAAGCCGTACCGGACCCCGCCGACATTCGCCTCAAACCGCCGGTTGGGGCTGAGGGGATACGCCCCGGACACCGACACCTGATCAATAAAGATGCGCTGGATGACCTGGTTGACGATCGGCACGCCGTTGACATCAATCGGGGGCAACGCCTGGTTGAAGCGCCGCGGGATGTGGCCGATCGAGGCGCCGTAGTTGAACTGGTTGCCTCGGTTCAGGTAGCTCACCTGGCCTCCGATGTCCTTGAACGTCCCGCGCGCCTGCACCACGGCCGTCAGCGACTGGTTGTCCAGCATGTCCGTGAACCGAAACCCGACGCCGCCGGCGGCCTGCGTGCCGAACTGGCCCCCAACCGAGACGCCCACCGACGGCGGGGCGATAGATTCGAGCGTAAGGCGCGGCGAGTAATTGTACGTCGGATAGCTGTCGACGGTCGGGAGGCCCGTCCGTGGGTCATCGAGATAGTTCGCCACTAGGCCTTCGCCCAGCGCACTGTACAGCGGAAGCACGCCGGCCTCGGCGGGAAGTGCGCCCGGCACCCCCTCGTCGCCGGCCTCAGCAGCCGCAGCGAGCTCGGTGCCCGACAGGAGCGGGCGGGCCGCGGCGTCCATCTCCGTGCCCTGGGCGTCGCTGCCGGGCAGGGCCACGCCTGTGTATCCGCCGTCGCTGAACACGGAGAACATCAAGTCGCCGTTCTGGCGCGCCACCGACATCGCCGGGGAGAGCGCGGTGATGCCGCTCACGCCGGTCTGGATGTTCGTGACGCGGTGCAAGCGACCCGTCGTCAGGTCCATGCGGTAGATGTCCTTGAACCCGTCCAGGTCCGAGATGAAGTAGAGGCTCTGCCCGTCCGGTGCAAACTGTGGGTTGTGGTGCAGCGCGTCGGGGAACGGCGTGCGCACCTCCACGGCGCCGCTCTCCACGTCGATGAGGGCGAGGCTCATGTCGGTCGACGTGTCCAGGGTCTGGAGGTCGGTGCGCGTCCGGTCCGTCGTGAAGGCAATCTTAGAGCCGTCGGGCGACCACGTCGGTTGCAGGTCGGCATAGCGGTCGTTGGTCAGCTGGCGGGCCTCTTGGGTCTGCAGGTCCATCACGTACAGGTCGCTGATCCCGCCGTCCATCCCCGAGAAGGCGAGCTGCGTGCCGTCGGGGCTCCACGCCACGTTCTTCATAGCCGAAACGCTGTCTACCTTGAAGCGCTGGGTAATCTCGTTCTCATCCACGTTCCAGATGGCGATCTCGTTGTCCCCTTCCGCAAAGCTGATGAAGGCGAGGCGCTCGCCGTCCGGGCTCCACGCGCCGGCCGCGCTGATGAAGCGGAGCGCGTCGAAGTGCGGGATCGTGCCCGCACTGCCGAGCTTGGTGATGACGTCGCCCGTCTCGGCATCGGCCACAAAGAGCGTCAGGTTGAAGATGTTGCTCGAAATGTACGCGACGTAGCGCCCATCCGGGCTGAGCGACGGGGCGATGCTGAGATCGTTCTCCGTGAGCACGGGGCGCCCCACAGAGTCGGCCGGCGTGCGGTCCTCCGCGAGCGGGAGATAAGCCTCTTTCGTCGCCTCTGCCCACTCGGTCGCGAGCGAGTCGCCCGAGATGCCGTACAGCTGATCGATGGCGTTGCCCAGGCCGATGCGGCCGCCCGTCTTGTAGAGGTCGGTGACGGCCTGATCGCCGTACTTGCCGCCGACGTAGGCGACGAAGGCCTGGCCGTAGCGGTATGGGAAATACTCGCGGGAATTACTCAGCGCCTCGAACGACGGCAGGTCGTCGCGCAGGGCGGCGTCGCGCATCCACATCGCCGTGTGCGGATCCTTGCGCCCGACGGACAGATACTCCGCCATGCCCTCGGTGAACCACAGGGGCAGCTGCTGCATGCGAATTTGCGCGCCGTCGGCGTTGAGGGCGAGGTCGAACTGGAACGAGTGCACGAGCTCGTGGCCCAACACGTGGTCGAATTCGCCGTAGCTGCCGGTGAACGGCATCACGACCCGCTCGCGCCGCGGCTCGGTGAGGCCGCCGGTGCCCTGACTCACCTGCTGCACGATGTTCGTTTGCTGGAAGTCCGCGTCGTTCGCGTAGAAAACGAGCGGCTTCTTCTCGCCGAACGTGTGCACGAACGTGCGGGTATGGCGGGTGTACCACCGCTCGGCCATCCGCGCTGCGTCGCGCGCGGCCTGCTCCTCTTCGGGATAGTAGTAAATCTCGAAGTGCTCGGTCTCCAGAACGTGGAAGTCGAAGTCGTCGTAGTTGACCTTGTTGCGACCGAAGTACTGCGCCTCGGCGGGCTGTGTGCTGAGACCGAGCGCGATGGCGAGAACGAGCCCGACGGAAAACCGGAGTAATCGACGCATAGCAGGATCGGATATATCTGGCGGAGATCGCGGCGGAAGTAACGGGCTGTAGCGGACGGTCGTTCGTCGGAGGAGCGGAGCGGACGTTACAGTATAGGAAACCGCTCGGGGCGGATGGGAAATCCACGTAACCCTGCCGGTTTATTGCAACGCACCAGAACGCGAACCAACCAAAGAATATTATGCCGGTACTCGATGCTGAAGCGTCTCGCGCTCACGTAGATCACCTCATTCATCTCGACACGCAGCGTGCTGACTCGGGGCTCGACCTCACGGTCGATGCCGTCTTTAAGGTCACCGGCGCCGGCCGGCTCGACTTCGGGGGAAGCGAGTTCCAGCCGGCCGCCTGCGAGGAGCGGGCGCCCCAGCTCGCCGATCCGGACGACGAGTACGGCTGGTGGAAACTGGAGCGCGGCTCATACGTCATCCGATACAACGAGGCCCTGTCCCTGGAAGAAGGGCAGCGCGCTCAGGTGTTTCCGCACCAGCGGCTGCTGCAGGCCGGGGCCACACACGCTGCCTTCGTCGCCGATGGTGGGGACGGTCCGATGGAGGCCCTGTTGACGGTCGGCGACGCCGGGTGCCACCTGAAAGAGAACAGCCGGGTGTCGCGGCTGCTCATCACCGACACGGCCTAGCCGGTCTGGCATCACACGGAGCAGTACTACACACGGAAAGCGAGGAGGGAGACCATGAACCAATCGGATGCATTGTTTACGGGTCGAAGAGACGCCGGTCGCCAACTGGCGAGGGAGCTCCGGCCGTACCGTGAGGCGAAGCCTGTCGTGCTCGGGCTGCCGCGGGGCGGCGTGCCGGTCGCCTACGAGGTGGCCACAGCCCTCGACGCGCCCCTCGGCGTCCTCGTCGTGAAAAAGGTGGGCGCGCCCCAGCAACCCGAGTTTGGCGTCGGGGCCGTGGCGCCCGGCGTGACGGTCCGCTCCGACGCCGCCGTCGAAGAGGTCGGGCTCTCTGCGGCAGCGTTCGAGCAGGCCGCCGCGCGGGAGCGCCAGGTGATGCGGGAGCGCCACCGCCGCTACAACGGCGGCGACGACCTGCCGACCCTCCGCGGGCGCACGGCGATTCTCGTCGACGATGGATTGGCCACGGGCGTTTCCGCCAAGGCCGCCATCCGTGCGGCGCGCACTTTGGAGCCGGATCAGCTCGTGCTGGCCGTGCCGGTGGGGGCCGCCGCCTCGCTCGCCGCACTGCAAGACGACGTCGATGAGGTCGTCTGCTTGCACGCGTTACGCGCCTTCGGGACCGTCGGACAGTGGTACGAGCACTTCAAACAGACGAGCGACGAGGAGGTCATTGAGCTGTTGGAGGAGGCCAACCGTACCGTGACGGACGCCGATCTGCGCGAGCCGGGATGAGAGGCGAGCGCGGAAAACGGCGCGAGGATGAGTTCTCACCCTGCCCCGTCCGCGACGCATGCAAGGGCGGCTTGGCATTGTTTGGCGCGGTACTGGATGCCCTCTCGATCTCATCCTGCGCGCGTCATGGCCCTGCACGTCGTTCAACTCACCGACCTTCATCTGCTGGCGGAGCCCGATGGGGTGATGATGGGCATTCCGCTGCGCGAGAGCCTGCGCCGCGTCGTGGCGGCCATCGAGGAGCAGGTCCCCGCGCCGGATCTTGCGCTCGTCACGGGCGACCTGTCGCAGGACGGTACGTCCGCCGCGTACGCCGCCGGCCAACTGCTGGCACCGCTCGACGCGCCGTGCTACGCCCTCCCCGAGAACCACGATGCCGCGTCTCCTCTCCGTACCGCGCTGCAGGATCCGCCCTTCCGGCCTGACTGCGTGATCACCGCGGGCGGATGGCGCTTCGTGCTGCTCGACTCGGCCGTGCCCGGGGCCGTCCACGGGGCGTTTGCGCCTGCCGCGTTGGAGGCGCTCGATGCCACGCTGGCCGACCGGCCGGACGTGCCCACGCTCCTCGCGTTGCACCACGCGCCGGTTCCAGTGGAGGCCGCCTGGCTCGACCCGATCAACCTGCGGGCGCCAGACGACTTTCGGCAGGTTGTTGAACGCCACCCACAGGTGCGGCTCGTCCTCTTCGGCCACGTCCACCAGGCCGTCATGGCACAGTGGGGCTCCGTGCGTCTCTACGGGTGTCCGTCCACCAGCTTCCAGTTCGCGCCCGAGGCAGACAGTTCGCGCCCGAGGCAGAAACGTTCGCACTCGATCCGGTACCGCCCGGCTTCCGGCACCTGATGCTTCACGCCGACGGGGCGTTCGAGACGACGCTCCACCGCGTGCGCGATCCCAATGCGCCATCCAG
>CAYFRX010000026.1:0-3630 GCA_964345515.1 uncultured Rhodothermales bacterium | reverse complement strand
ATGCGCCATCCAGCAGGAACGCTATCGGGCCGTCAACCTCGTGGGCGCGTCCTCCATCATTGCGATGCTCAACTTGGTGCCGGACAGCGACCTGCCCTTTGCTTTTGGGGGCGACGGAGCCACCCTGCTGCTCCCGCCCGACCTGCTCGCGCCGGCGGCGGAGGCACTGCGCGGCACGCGCCGGATGGCGCACGACGAGTTCGACCTCGACCTGCGGCTCGGGCTCGTTCCCACCGCCGACGTGCACGCCGACGGCTACGACGTGCAGGTGGTCAAGGTGCAGGTGAATGACGACTACGCCCAGGCCATCTTCGATGGCGGCGGCCTCGCCCACGCCGACGCGCTCGTGGAGGACCCCAACACCGCTCGCTATCGCCTCGACGCGGCCGAGGACGAAGCCGCCCAGGCCGACTTCACCGGACTGGAGTGCCGCTGGAAGGACATTCCCAGCCCTCGCGGCGAGACGGTGACGCTGCTCGTGGCCGCCACTACGAACACCGCTGCCGACGACCGCGCCGTGTACTGCGCGACCGTCGAAGCAATCGAGGCCATTTACGGCGACAGCGACCAGTACCGCCCGCTGACGCCCAGCACGCTGGAACCCATCTTCAGCCCGGCCCGGCTGCGCAGCGAGACCAAGATCCGCACGGAGCGCCACTGGTGGACGCGGCTCGCGTATCAGTTCGACATCTGGTGGCGCAACATCGCGCTCAAGATTCTGGTTGCGAACGAGGTGGAGACGGCGTGCGGTGGGATCGCTACATCGACAAGCTGGTGGCTACCTCCGACTTCCGCAAGTACGACGACACGCTGCGCATGGTGATCGCCGGCACGGCGGCGCAGCGCGAGGAGTTGACACGCCATCTGGAGCGGGAGCATGCGGCCGGCCGGCTAGCGTACGGCCTGCACGTCACAGACCGTGCGCTCGTCACGTGCGTCGTCTTCGAGCGGATGGGACGTCAGGTTCACTTCGTCGACGGGGCCGACGGCGGCTACGCCATGGCTGCGCGCGACCTGAAGCAGCGGGTGTCCGCAAGCGATCGTGCGTGACCCGTCGCAACGGGAGCAGGCCGCGGCGCTCATGCAGCCGGCGCCGAGGCCGATGCGGTGGGCATCGACACCTGCCGCACCAGAGCGCCGACCTGGTCCGGGTCCAGATGACGGGCGACGTCGGCCTGTGTGACGACGCCGCAGCATGCGCCCGTGTCATCCACGACGACGACGCGGCGCACCTGATTGTCCTTCATCACATCCAGGCAGACGTCCACGGAGTCGTCGTCGTTGACGATGAGGGCTCCATTCGTCATCACGTCCGCCACTTTCATCTTGAGCGGGTTGATGTCTTCAGCGACAGTACGCACCACGATGTCACGATCCGTGATAACGCCGCGCGGGCGCTGCGGTGACGTGCTCTCCACCACCGGAAGCGCGCCGCAGTCGTGCTCGGCCATCGCACTCGCCACGATGCCGACGTCGTCGTCAACCGAGCAGGTGGCCGGCGCTTTTGTCATGATGTCGCTGACTTGGGGTGTGCTCATCGCCTTGTCATCCCTCTTCAAAGAAATAGCGTAGAGAGTATGACAATCGGCAACCGGAGCAAACCGTTCCGCAACCGCACAAACGTGGAGTCGATGCGGTGCGGGCCCGCGGTGCGGAGTGGGGTTACAGATAGCGCCCCCAGCGCAGCTCCCGCAGGGCTTTGTCCTTGATGTGGCGGACGCGCTCGCGGCTGAGGTGGAAGCGCTCGGCAATCTGGTCGAGCGTGTGCGCGCCTTCGTGGCCGATCCCGAAGTAGAGCCGTGTGATCTCGGCCTCGCGCGTGTCCAACTCGTCGAGGGCGCGCTCCACGTCGATGCGGATCGACTCTTCCATCAGGTCCTGATCGGGCGCGGCTTCCTCGTCATGCGGGATCACGTCGAGCAGGCTTCCGTCCTCTTCGTTGCCAAAAGGCTCATCGAGGGAGGTCGCACGCGGCTTGTGTTGCACGGCATCCAGGATCTTCTCGGGCTTGATGTCGAGCTCCACCGAAAGCTCCTCGATGGTCGGCGAGCGCCCAAGTTGCTGCCGGAGCCGCTCACTGGCCTTGCGCACCTTCGACATGATGCCGATGTGGTTGTGCGGGATGCGCACGGTGCGGCTGTGCTCCAGGGCCTGCAGGATGGACTGCCGGATCCACCACACGGCGTACGAGATGAACCGAAAGCCACGGGTCTCGTCGAAGCGCTGAGCGGCTTTGATCAGCCCGTAATTGCCTTCGTTGATGAGGTCCGTGAAGGACAGCCCGAGCCCGCGATACTTCTTTGCGACGGACACGACGAATCGCAGATTGGCGCGGGTGAGATGCTGCAGCGCCTCTTGGTCGCCCTCGCGTACACGCCGCGCCAATTCCACCTCCTCCTCGGGGGTGAGG
This sequence comes from uncultured Rhodothermales bacterium, assembly GCA_964345515.1. Taxonomy (GTDB): domain Bacteria; phylum Bacteroidota; class Rhodothermia; order Rhodothermales; family Salinibacteraceae; genus JAAAPH01. The sequence goes on along the minus strand of CAYFRX010000026.1, from coordinate 1,220 downwards.
AGAGGAATCTCACCGATTTCTTCGAGATAGCGCTGGAGCGTCCGGCTGTCTGACATGGCTCTTATGTTCGGTTGGACCGAGCGCGGCAGCACATGCCCGGCCCAGATGATTGCGTAGAATATCCTGTGGGAGAGGTGCAGTAATTATCGGCAGTGGGACGCAGGGATTAAGCAGGCGATGGGCACAACGGGGCGGCGCGCAGAAAAAGAGTGGAAGCACGTCACGCGGCCGAGCGCTGCACGCGGTCGGAAGGCATCCAGGCCCAGTGGAGCGTGCACGCGATGGGGGCCTGGTCGGCGGCGTCGCGGACAGTCACGGGCACCTCGATCTTGCCGATGGGTGACGTCTGAATGCGGTGGGCCTCCTCGTCAGATAGCGTGGCCTCGGCGCGCAGGGGGGGCTCCGCGCGCCGCTGGAAGGACACGTCGAGGGCGCGAATGATGGGCACGCTGTCGCTGGGCACGTTGAGCGCGACCACGAGCCCCGTGACGGTCTCGACGAGCAAGGTCATGGCCGCCGCGTGCAGTCCGCCGATGTGGTTGCGCACGTGCAGTTGGTCGTCGAGGCGCGCCGCGACGCGCGTCGGCGCGTACGCTTCGATCGTGAGGTTGGCCGCGCCAACGAACGGGATCGTCTCGCCGATGGCGTCGGTCACCGCGCGCTGGCGCTCATCGGGCGGTCGGTCAGTGTGGGCCTGGAGGATGCGCGTGAAGGGGTTGTTGATCGCCATCGGGGCAGGGGGCGTTGCGAAAGCGAGCGGGCACCAGAACATAGCGGGCGCACCGCATTCATGCCAGTCTTGATCGAAGGGTAATCTGGACCCGCCGGTGACCAAGTGGCTACGTCAAGCGACTCCGTTCCGCGTGGTGCGCGCTGGGTTCTCGCAACAGCTCACCGCGTGCAGCATGCGGCCTGTCGTAGCAGCCGCTCCACGCGCCGCAGCCGGCTTGCATTTGCTAGCCCCCGCGCTATGTTGTACGCTGCTATTGAAGGACAAACCGTACGTCGGTCCTCTCCCCTCGCTGCAGGTCTCGCTTCATGCCCATGGCATTGTCTCGACCTTTTCCCTCCTTCTGGACGCTTCACCTTGCGGGGTGGACGGCCCTCGGGCTGTCGATGTGGCTGGGCGTACTCCCACACGTGGACGATCCGGGGCGCGCCTTCATCGGCAAGATGGTCTTCGCACTGACGGGCGGCACGCTCACGCTGGGGCTCCGCCC
>CAYFRX010000025.1:0-20044 GCA_964345515.1 uncultured Rhodothermales bacterium | reverse complement strand
GAGGCCGAGGCGGACGAGGAGGCGGCTGAAGAGGTTGCTGCGCCCGAAGAAGCTGTTGCCAAGGCGGACGAATCGACTGCTGAGGCCGAGGAATCCGACGAGGACGTGACCGAGGCCGAGATTGAAATCGAGGAGGTCGAAGGTGACATCGAGATCGACCTTGAAGACTATGACGACGAAGAGGACGGGGAAGAGATCGAAGAGACCCTTAAGGCCGACCGGTATCGGCTGAGCGGCACGGAGGTCGTGGGGCAGGTTGACCTGTCGCAGTTTAACAAGCCCAAGCGCCGCCGTAAGCGGAAGCGCAAAAAGAAGTCCGGCAGCAACAAAAAGAGCCGGTCGAAGCGTAAGAAAGACAAAAAGAGCAAGAAGAAGAAAGGCAAGAAGAGCCGTCGCCGCGAGGTGAAGGAAGAGGATGTCGAGCAGACGATTCAGGAGACGTTGCAGGAGCTGGAGCAGGGCGCGAGCCGCGCTCGCCAGCGCCGCCGTCGCCGTCGTCGTGAGCGGCACGCCCGTCAGCGCGAGCGCGAACGCAAGCGCGAGCAGGAGCAGGAAGGCATCCTGCGCGTGACGGAGTTCGTCTCCACCGGTGAGCTTGCCAACCTCATGGGCGAGTCGGTGAGCGACGTCATCAGCACGCTCTTCGATGCAGGCATGATGGTGTCGATCAACCAGCGGCTCGACCGGGACACGATCGAGTTCGTCGCGGCTGAGTACGACTTCGACGTCGAGTTCATTGAGGAATACAGTGGCGGGTCCATCGAGCTCGAAGACGATGCCCCCGAAGACCTGGAGCCGCGTGCGCCGGTCGTTACCGTCATGGGCCACGTCGACCACGGAAAGACGTCGCTGCTCGACTACGTCCGGAGCGCGAACGTTGTGGCCGGCGAGGAGGGCGGCATCACGCAGCACATCGGCGCCTACCACGTCGAGCTGTCGGACAACGAGGGCGAATTGACGTTCCTCGACACGCCGGGCCACGAAGCCTTCACAGCGATGCGGGCCCGCGGCGCGAAAGCGACGGACGTGGTCATTCTGGTCGTGGCCGCCGACGACTCGGTGATGCCGCAGACCATTGAGGCTATCAACCACGCGCAGGCTGCCGAGGTGCCCATCGTGGTGGCGATCAACAAGATTGACAAGCAGGAGGCCGATCCGCAGAAGGTGATGGCGGAGCTGGCTGATCACAACGTGCTCGTCGAGCAGTACGGCGGTAAGGTGCAGTGCGCCGAGGTCTCGGCTGAGACCGGGGAGGGCATCCCGGATCTGCTGGAGAAGCTCGTGCTGCAGGCCGAACTGCTCGAACTGCAGGCCAATCCGAACCGCAACGCCGACGGTATCGTCATCGAGAGCCGCAAGGAGAAGGGCCGCGGCAACGTGATCACGGTCCTCGTCCAGAACGGCACGCTTGAAAAGGGCGATCCGTTTGTGGCTGGCATCCACAGCGGCAGCGTGCGCGCCATGTTCGACGAACGCGACAACCGCGTCGAGAGCGTGGGGCCGTCGATGGCGGCGCTTGTGCTCGGCTGCGACGGCCAGCCCGAGGTGGGCGACCAGTTCGTGGCGCTCGACGACGAAGGTGTCGCTCGCGATATTGCCAACGAGCGCCAGCAAATCTATCGCGAGCAGGAGCTGCGCCGCAAGAGCCAGGTCTCGCTCGACCAGGTCAGCCAGCGCATGGCGACCGGTGAGTTCCAGGAGCTCAACCTGATCGTGAAGGCCGACGTGGGAGGCTCCGTCGAGGCGCTGTCCGACTCGCTGCAGAAGTTGAAGACTAGCGAGGTGGCCGTCAACATCATCCACAGCGGCGTGGGAGCGATCACCGAGAGCGACGTGATGCTGGCCCGCGCCTCGGATGCCGTCATCATTGGATTCCAGGTGCGTCCCACGCCGGGTGCGCGTAACACGGCCGAGCAGGAAGAGGTCGACATCCGGACGTACTCCATCATCTACGATGCGATCGAGGACGTCCGCAGCGCGCTCGAAGGGTTGCTCTCGCCGGAGCGCAACGAGCGTACGCTGGGCACCGCCGAGGCCCGCGAGATCTTCAAGGTCCCGAACGTGGGCACCGTGGCGGGCTCTTACGTGGTGGACGGCGAGATCACTCGCAACAGCCGGATCCGCGTCATCCGCGATGGCGTCGTGATCTATGAGGGCGAGATCGATTCGCTCAAACGCTTCCAGGACGATGTCAAGGAGGTGCAGAGCGGATACGAATGCGGTATCTCGGTCAAGAATTTCAACGACATCAAGGTGGACGACCAGCTTGAGTCCTACGAGATCGTCGAGAAGAAACGGACGCTCGAAGTCTAATAGATAGACGATTGGGGAATGATAGTCGAATGGCTCGGAGGCGTTTGCCCCTTGAATCATTCGCAGTCGCCTTGATCCCGACAATCGACGGTCGAAATCGACAATCGAAGATCAGAATGAGTATCCGTACCGAGCAGGTCGCCGAACTGATTCAGCGCGAAGTAGCTGAAATCTTGCAGCGCGACTTTTCCGATCAACTCCACCCGATGGTCACCGTCACGCGCGCCCGGATGACCCCGGATCTCTCGATCGCCTACATTCATGCCAGCGTGATGGGTGACACGAAGGAGCAGCGCAAGGCGACGTTCAAGCAGCTCAGGGCGCTCACGCCACAGGTGCGCGACGCGCTTGCCACACGCGTCCGGCACCAGCTTCGCACCGTCCCTGAGATCAAGTTTTTCCTGGACGAGTCGCTCCAGAAAGCGAAGCGGATGGAAAATCTCTTTGACCGGATCCGTAAGGAGCGCCAGCGGCGCAACGCCGACTAAGCCATCCTGCTGCAGTTCTCCACCATCAACCTCACCGCTACGTGCATCGCTCGACGCTTCCTGACGATGTTGTGCACACGCCGCCGGACGCGCCGGACCGCTTCGAGCGCGTCGTGCTTCCGGTGGACAAGCCGCAGTGGGATACGTCGTTCGACGTGGTGCGCACCGTGCGCCGGCTGACGGGCGCCAAAGTGGGACACGCCGGCACGCTCGACCCGATGGCGACCGGGTTGCTCATCATTCTCGTCGGGCGCGCCACGAAGCTCATGGAGACCTTCATGAACCTGCCCAAGACGTACGTGGGTACGCTGCGGCTGGGCGAAGTGACGCCGTCGTACGACACTGAGACGGAGATTGTCGAGCGGCACTTCTGGGATCACCTCCACGAGGACGACCTGGAGGCGGCGCGTGCCCCATTCCTCGGCCCCATCACGCAACGCCCCCCGATGTATTCGGCCGTGAAGGTGAAGGGCAAGCGGCTCTACGAGAAGGCCCGGCGGGGGGAACAGGCCGAGCGCCCGCCGCGCCAGGTGCGCATTGACGCGTTTGATATCGTGGAGCGCGGTGGCGCCGATGTCACGTTTCGCGTCAACTGCTCGAAGGGCACCTACATTCGGAGCCTCGCCCACGACTACGGGCAAGAGCTGGGCGTGGGGGCGCACCTCGTGGCGCTGCGCCGGACGGCCATCGGGCCTTACTCTGTGAACGCGGCCTGGTCGATGGACGCGCTCACGTCCGCCCTCGAAGCAAGAGATAGTGATTGATTCTGACCTCGAATGAAACGTGAAATCGGGTTGGACGCAACCGCACCGAATGAGAATGCCGTCGTGACGGTTGGCACGTTCGACGGCGTGCACCGAGGGCATCAGGCAATCCTCCGGTATCTCACGGAGCGGGCGCGTCAGCGGGATGGTGTGAGCACCGTCGTTTCCTTCGACCCGCATCCCCGCGAGGTGGTGCATGGGGAGTCGGTGCCGCTGCTAACGACGATCGATGAGCGCGCCATGCTGCTGCAGGAGTACGGACTGGAGCGCTTCGTGGTGATCCCATTCACTCAGGCATTCGCCCAACTCCGCCCTGAGGCGTACGTCGAGGAGATTCTGCTGCGGCGCGTCGGCCTCAAAGAGATCGTCATCGGCTATGACCATCGTTTCGGGCGCAACCGTGAGGGCGACCGCGACTTGCTGGAGCGGATGGGCATGGCGCACGGCTTCACCGTCGACGTCATCCCGCCGCAGGAGGTGGATCATGACATCGTCTCGTCGAGCACGATCCGCGAACTGCTCTTGGAGGACGGGGACGTCCAGCGCGCGACGGACATGCTGGGCCATCCCTACGCGCTCCAGGGTATCGTCGAGGAGGGCGAGGGCCGCGGCCGTAAGCTGGGGTATCCCACCGCCAACATCGCCGTGAACGACGAGCGGAAGCTCATCCCCGACATCGGGGTGTACGCGACCCGGGTGCGGATCGGAGACACACAGCCTACATATGGCGGGATGATGAACATTGGTCGGCGCCCGACATTTGAGGATATGAACGTGACCGTCGAGGTGCACCTCCTCGGATTTGAGGGGTCGATTTATGGGGAGACGTTGCATGTTGAATTCTTGCAAAGATTGCGCGACGAGCAAAAATTCGACTCCGCGGATGCCCTCGTTGCGCAACTTTCGAGAGACGAAGAACATTGCAGGACCGTACTGAATGCCATGAAGGCGGCCTAACGCGGGGTTGTCTTTTTGTGCCGGCTTCCACGGCGCACGGCCTTCTTCTTTAGCATGGTATAATCTAGAGAGGCAAACCAACCCACGATGATCACGAAGGAACGCAAGAAAGAACTCATTGACCAGTTTGGCCAAAGCGCTGACGACACCGGGACGGCGGAGGTCCAGATCGCGATCTTCACGGAGCGCATCAATCGGCTGACCGGTCACTTGAAAGGTCATCCGAGTGATCACTCCACCCGGCACGGTTTGATGAAGCTTGTCGGCAAGCGTCGCCGGCTACTCAACTACCTGCAAGAAAACGAGATCGAACGCTACCGATCCATCGTTGAACAACTTGGGCTTCGGAAGTAGGGGCCTACTACGGCGGCACCCCCCCAGAGGGCGTGTCGCCGTTGTCATTTGACGCCCCCGCCGAGCCCTGCCAGCCCACTGACGGCTGCACTGCTGATTGAACCTAGACTGACGAACCTAGACTGACCGAGAGAACACACAATGCCTGAAGCAACCATCCAAGAGATTGAGTACGCCCCCGGCAAAACGATGACGATCGAGACGGGGCGTCTCGCGAAGCAAGCCAACGGATCCGTCGTCGTCCGACTCGGCGACACCATGGTGCTGTCCACCGCTACGCTGTCGGACGGTATCAAAGAGGGAACCAGCTTTTTCCCGCTCACGGTCGACTACCGTGAGAAGTTTGCCGCTGGCGGCAAGGTGCCGGGCGGCTTCATCAAGCGGGAAGGCCGGCCCACGGACAAGGAAACCCTCACGGCCCGCCTCATCGACCGCGCCATCCGCCCGCTCTTCCCGGACGGATTTTACAACAGCGCGCACATTGTCAACTACGTCGTTTCGGCCGATGAGCGGCACGACGCCGACGTGGTGGCCGGTGTGGGCGCCTCGGCGGCGCTCATGCTCTCCGGTGCTCCGTTCGACGGGCCGATCGCCGAAGTCCGCGTCGGCCGCGTGAACGGCGAGTACGTCGTGAACCCCACGATGGGCGAAACCGAAGAGAGCGACATCAACCTCATCGTGGCGGGGAAGGAAGATGCCATCGTCATGGTCGAGGGCGAGATGGATGAAATCAGCGAAGAAGAGATGGTCGACGCCCTCGACGTGGCGCACGACGCCATCAAGAAGCTGTGTTGGGGCCAGAAGCAGCTCGTCGAGAAGTACGGCGGCCCGGACGTCTTTGAGTACGAGACAATCACGCCCGACGAGGCGCTCGTTGACCGTGTGGCGGAGGTCGTCGGCGATCGCATCGACGACCATATCCACCAGGAATACGAGAAAGAAGCCTTCTACGCTCGCATCAGCGAGATCAAAGATGCGGCTGTCGAAGCGCTCGTCACCAACGGCGACGTCGATGAGGACCTGACGGGCGAGGTCCGCGAGGCGGTGTCCATCGTGGAGCGGCGCCGGATGCGCGAGATGGTTCTCGCTGAAGCCAAACGCCTCGACAACCGCCGCCTCGACGAGGTCCGGTCCATCTGGACGGAAACGCGCTACCTGCCGCGTGTCCACGGCTCGGCCATCTTTACTCGCGGCGAGACGCAGGTGCTGGGCTCCGTCACGCTCGGCACGAGCAAGGACGTGCAGCCCGTCGATGAGGTCTTCACCGATGTCGACAAGTCATTCTTTCTGCACTACCGCTTCCCACCGTTCTGCGTGGGCGAAGCGAGCTTCCTCCGCGGCCCAAAGCGTCGCGAGATTGGGCACGGCATTCTGGCTGAGCGGGCGCTCAAACCGGTCATTCCGGGACAGGATCAGTTCCCGTACACGATCCGCGTGAACGCCGAGGTGCTGGAGTCGAACGGCTCCTCCTCGATGGCCAGCGTGTGTGCGGGCAGCCTCGCGCTGATGGACGCGGGCGTGCCGATCAAAAAGCCGGTCGCCGGCATCGCCATGGGGCTCATCACCGACGGCGACCGCACCCAGATTCTGACCGACATCCTCGGCACCGAGGATCACCTCGGCGACATGGACTTCAAGATCACGGGTACGCGCGACGGCATTACGGCCTGCCAGATGGACATCAAGATCGCCGGCCTCCAGCGCGAGACGCTGCTGAAGGCGCTCAAGCAGGCCCGCCAGGCCCGATCCGAGATCCTCGACACCATGCACGAGGAGCTGCCAGAGCCGCGCACCGAGCTGTCCCGCTTTGCGCCGCGCCTCACGAAGCTCACGATTGACCCCGAGCACATTGGCGCCGTCATCGGCCCGGGGGGCAAGATCGTCAAGAGCATTCAGAACGAGACGAACACGCAGGTCACCATCGAAGAAGAGGACGGCGTCGGAATCGTCACCATCGCGGCTAAAGACCAGAAGGGCGCCGAGGCCGCTGTGGAGCGGGTCAAGCAGATCGTGGCCGAGCCGGAAGAAGGCGAGGACTACGAAGGCACCGTCCGCGCCGTGAAGGGATTCGGGGCCATCGTGGAGATCATGCCGGGCAAGTCCGGGCTGCTCCACATCTCCGAGCTCGACCATGGCTACGTTGAGAACGTCGATGATTACGTCAAGGTGGGCGACAAGGTGAAGGTCCATCTGCTCGAAGTCCGCGACGACGGCAAGCTGCGCTTGACGCGCAAGCCGTTCCTCGATGAGCCGAGCAGCGGCAACGGCCGGAAGAACTAACGCCGTCCGACGTTGATGATAAGCACCCAAAGGCGGGGGCCCCTTCGGCTCTCGCCTTTGGCATACTACACGCCAGTGCCTAGATTGGGAGAGTGACCTGCTAGGCCGCATTCCCACGATTCCCCCGATTGCATGACCATCTTAGTGACCGGCGGCGCCGGCTTCATCGGATCGCACGTGGCCGACGCGCTCCTCGACCAAGGCCACACCGTGCACGTGTTGGACGACCTCTCGACCGGCCGACCGGTGAATGTGCCGGACGCCGCGCCCCTGCACCAGTTCGACATCCGCTCGGATGAGGCGGCGGCACTCATGGAGCGGGAGCGGTTCGACGTACTCGTGCACCACGCCGCGCAGATGGATGTCCGTGCCTCCGTGGCCGACCCGCGCTTCGATGCGGACGTGAACGTGCGTGGCTTCCTGAATCTAGCCGAGGCCGGACGAAAGAATGGACTCGAAAAGATCATTTTTGCCTCGACGGGCGGCGCCATCTACGGCGAGCCGGACTACACGCCGCAGGACGAAGACCATCCCGTGCGCCCGCTCTCGCCGTACGGCATCACGAAGCTGTGCACGGAGAAGTACCTCTATTTCTATGAGCAGCAGTACGGCATCGATTACGTGGCATTGCGCTACGCGAACGTGTACGGCCCGCGCCAGAATCCGCATGGGGAGGCCGGCGTGGTCGCCATCTTTACGCAGCACATGCTGAAGGGCGACCAGCCGATCATCAACGGCGACGGCAAGCAGACGCGCGACTACGTGTACGTCGGCGACGTCGTGCGGGCCAACCTGGCCGCGCTTGACTGTGACGGGTCGGGCGTCTTCAACGTGGGCACGGGCGTGGAGACGAACGTGAATGAGCTTTTCCACACGATCCGCGAGCTGACGGGCGCGGACATTCCCGAGGAGCACGGCGAGGCCAAGCCTGGTGAGCAGCAACGCAGCGTGCTCGGCTACGAGACCTCTAAACAAGAGCTCGGCTGGACGCCGCAAGTTGCCATCGGCGAGGGGCTCCGCCGCACCGTCGAATGGTTCGAGCGGCAGGGGAGTCGGGAAGAGATGAGCGGGGGCTGAGTGGGAGTGCGGGAGGAAGCAGCGACTCCCGAACGTTCCAACTTTCAACCTTCCAACCTTCAACCCGCTACCAAGAAAACCGGAGCGCCGAACCCCTGAACTCAAAACGCTAAACACTAAACTCGAAACTCGACGATCCGCATGTACCGCGTCCAACTGCAGCAGTTTGAGGGGCCGATGGACCTGCTGCTGTTTTTCATCAAGCGGGACGAGATCGACATCTACGATATCCCGATTGCACAGATCGCGGACGAGTACCTGGCCTACGTGCGGCTGCTGGAGCAGATCGATCTCGACGGCGTGGGGGATTTCATCTACATGGCGGCGCTGCTCATCAACATCAAGGCGCGGATGCTGCTGCCGAGCCAGGAGGTCGACGAGGAGGGCGAGCCCATCGACCCGCGGCAAGAACTCGTCGAGCGGCTGCTGGAATATGTCCGGTTCAAAGAAGCGGCCAGTCAACTGGAGACGCAGGCCTACCAACGCGCAGAGCACTTCACTCGAGGGGACGCCGCCTCGGAGCGGGATGAGTTGCAGGCGGAGCATGAGCCCGAGGTTGCCGATTCGCTTTACGACCTCGTCACCGTGTTGGGCGACATGCTGCGCACGGCGCCGGAGGACACCGATCCGGTGCACGAGGTGGAGCCGCATCAGTATTCCATCGAGCAGCAGCAGCGTTACGTATTCGACCGGCTCGACACGGGCCAGGCTGTTTCGTTTCGCACCCTCATCCACGAGCGGACCAAGGCGTTCGTCATCGCCACGTTTTTGGCCGTGCTGGAGATGGCGCGGCAGGGGCTCGTGCACGTGCTCATCGAATCCTCCCGGTTGGACTTCCGGTTGCAAAAGCAAGAGGGCGTGTCGCTGACTGACGTGCAGCCGGCGGCTCCTTCCAACGGCACCGGAGCCGCCTGACGCCGTCGCCGGTTCGCTCTTGCGATGCATCACAGAAGCAATTCCCCATGCCGAACACGAACGGACATACCCAGGGCGCTGCCGAGGAGGCCTCGTCGGATTCGAGCGATCTGATGCAGGTAGCCGAGGCTGTGATCTTTGCTGCCGACGATCCGGTGGCCCCATCACGCATCGCTGACATCGTGGCAGAGGTGACGGGGCGTGCGGCGCCGGACGAGGCGACCGTGCGTGAGGTCGTCGCGCAGCTGAACGAGACGTATGCTGAGCAGGGACGAGCCTTCGAAATCCACGAGTGGGGCGGCGGCTACCGGATGGCCACGCGCACTGAGCTGTCGCCGTTCGTGAAGGCGCTCTTCGGCCAGGAGCAAGAGAAGAGCCTGTCGCGCTCTCTCATGGAGACGCTCGCCATCCTGGCGTACCGGCAACCCGTGACGCGCCCGGAGGTCGATTTCATCCGTGGTGTGAACTCGGACTACGCCATCCGTAAGCTGTTGGAGCTCGGCCTCGCCGACGTCAAGGGCCGCAGTGACTCCCTCGGACGCCCGCTCCTCTACGGCACGACCCGGCGATTCCTCGAACAGTTTGGCCTGAACAGCCTCGACGATCTGCCGACGCTCCGCGAGATTGAAGAGCTCCTGGACGAGCCGCACTTCGACGAAGAGCGCGCCCAACTGCTCGCGCTCAAAGGCGACGGGGCGTCCATCAACGGGGACAACCCGCCTGACATCGCCCCAAACGGGCAGGACGAGACTCTGGATGGGCCGGAAGATTCATAGCGATTGAATCGCGGGACCGGCACCGCACCCCCGCTTTCCGCTTATAACCCTAATCCTCTACAGACTCGCTCGGAACCACGTTTTTTCCATGTCGTCGTCCCCGGACCAGAACAACCCTCACGTATCGAGTGATCGGAAGGGCATGCGCATCAATAAGTACATCGCGCACGCCGGTGTCTGCTCGCGCCGCGACGCCGACAAGCTCGTGGTGCAGGGACGCGTTCGCGTCGACGGCGACATTGTCACGCAGCACGGCACGCGCGTGACCTCTGGGCAGACGGTGACCGTGGACGGGGAGGAGGTGGCCCCCAAGCAGAAGGCGTATATCCTCCTGAACAAGCCGAAGGACACGATCAGCACGACGGACGACGAAAAAGACCGCCGCACAGTGCTCGATCTAGTCGGTGCGGGAGGCACCAATCCGAAGGGTTTGTTTCCCGTGGGCCGGCTCGACCGGAATACGGTCGGCGCGCTTCTCATCACGAACGACGGCGATCTGGCGCACCGGCTCATGCATCCGCGCTTCGAGGTAGACAAGATCTACTTCGTGCGGACGCAGGATCCGGTAAAGCCGCATCAGATTGACGCGCTCCGGCGGGGCATTGAGCTGGAGGATGGCCTCGCGCAGGCCGATGACGTGGCGTGGGTCGATCCCTCGAATCAGCGCGAGGTGATGATCAAGCTGCACGAAGGCCGCAACCGACAAATCCGACGCATGATGGAGCGGCTCGGGCACACCATCGTGCTGCTGGAGCGGGTGCAGTACGCCGGACTCACCACCGACGGCCTCACGCGCGGACAGCACCGCACGCTCCGCACCAACGAAGTCAACGCACTGTACAACCGCGTCAAGCAGAACTAAAGCAACAGACTCATGGAGACGAAGCCCACCAACACGGAGCTCATGGCCAACGGCGTGGTCGCCTCAAAGGTGCGCGGCGAAGGCCTTACGTACGACGACGTCCTCCTCGTTCCGGCGCGCTCGTCGGTCATGCCGCGCGACGTGTCCACCGTGACGCAGCTGACGCGCACCATCAGGCTCAACATCCCGCTCGTGTCAGCCGCGATGGACACCGTCACCGAGGCCGACCTTGCCATTGCCATGGCCCGCGAGGGCGGTGTCGGCGTGCTCCACAAGAACATGCCCGTCGAGCAGCAGGCTGCCGAGGTGCGCCGCGTGAAACGGTCAGAAAGCGGCATGATCCTCGACCCGATCACGACCTCGCCCCATGACACGGTGGCCGATGCCCGCCGCATGATGGCGAAATACTCGATCGGAGGCATCCCGGTGGTTGACGAGAGCAGCAAGCTCGTCGGTATCGTGACGAACCGCGATGTCCGTTTCGAGCTGGAGGGCGACACGCCGCTCCGTGACATGATGACGTCCGACGGACTCGTGACGGCGCCGGTCGGCACCACGCTGGATGAAGCCGTGCAGATTCTCCAGCGTCACAAGATCGAGAAGCTTCCGGTCGTCGACGAGGAGGGTTATCTGAAAGGCCTCATCACGTTCAAGGACATCCGCAAGCGTCGCAAGCACCCGAACGCCTGTAAAGACGAGCACGGCCGCCTGCGGGTGGGCGCCGCCGTCGGCATCACGCCCGACGTGCTCGACCGCGTCTCGGCGCTCGTCGAGGTCGGTGTCGACTTCATCACCGTGGACACGGCGCATGGCCATTCGGAGGGGGTGCTGCAGACGGTCGAGCGCATCGCCAAGCGGTTCGATGGCGAGGTAGACATCGTGGCCGGCAACGTGGGCACTGCTCAAGGCACCATCGACCTGATCGACGCCGGCGCAGACGCCGTTAAGGTGGGCATCGGGCCCGGCTCCATCTGTACCACGCGCATCGTGGCTGGAGTGGGCGTACCGCAGCTCACGGCCATCATGGATTGCGCCAGCGCGGCCCGCGAGCGCGGCGTTCCCATCATCGCCGACGGTGGCATCAAGCAGACGGGCGACATCCCGAAGGCCTTGGCGGCCGGTGCGAGCACCGTCATGATTGGGGGCCTGTTCGCGGGTGTGGAGGAGAGCCCGGGCGAGACGGTGCTCTACGAAGGCCGGAAGTACAAGAGCTACCGGGGCATGGGCTCGGTGAGCGCCATGGACGCCGGGAGCAAGGACCGCTACTTCCAAGACGTGGAGGACGACATCCAGAAGCTCGTCCCGGAAGGCGTGGAAGGGCGTGTTCCGTATAGTGGCACGCTCGGCGAAGTGGTGCATCAGATGACGGGCGGGCTGCGCGCAGCGATGGGCTACTGCGGCTGCGAGACGGTGCAGGCGCTCTACGAGGAGGGCCAGTTTGTGCGCGCCACGGCGGCGGGGCTGCGGGAGAGCCACCCGCACGACATCGAGATCACGAAGGAGCCGCCCAACTACAGTGCGAGTTCGAACTAAGAGGCTGCATTGAGCCCGCTGGGTCGCGCCGACCATCTCGTGCGGAGACCCTTTCCCGTAGCGCAACGGCGTAGTCCGTTATTGCAATGAAAAAACGCATTACAGCGATTCGCGACAGTCTCCGGTCCCGCGACGCGGAGGCCGTGTTGCTGACGTGCCTCCCGGATGTCCGCTGGGCGTGCGGTTTCACAGGATCCAGTGGGATCCTCATCGTTGGGGCTGACGCGGCGCACTTTCTGTCGGATGGGCGATACGAAGCCCAGGCGCAGCGGGAGGTAGACGGCGCTACCATCCATATTCCGGAAGGGAATCTGTTCGATTATGCTGCCGAGCACGAGCTTATTGCGCCGGGCCGCACAGGCCTGTTTCAGGCTGATCATGTGACGGTGAGCAAGCGAGAGACGCTGGGTGAGAAATTTCCGGACGTCTGCTGGTCGGCGACGTCGGAGTTTCTCGTTGAGGCGGTGGCGGCCAAAGATCCCTACGAAATCGAGCACGTGCGCGCCGCACAAGCCATCACCGACGACGTATTCAGTGACCTCTGTGAGTTCATCGAGCCGGGGCAGACGGAGCGCGCCATTGCCGCCGAAATCGTGTATCAGCATCTGAATCGCGGTGCCGAGCGCATGGCGTTCGAGCCGATTGTCGCCTCTGGGCCTAATGCGTCGCTGCCGCACGCGCGCCCCACGAATCGCAAGCTCCAACCTGGCGACGTCGTTGTGATCGACATGGGCGGCGTGGTGAGCGGTTACGCCTCCGACATGACGCGCACGCTGGCTATCGGCGATCCAGGGGAGGAGGTGCGCACGCACTACCAGGCTGTGTTAGACGCGCAGGAGCAGGCCATCGCAGTAGCGCGCGCTGGAATGACCGGCACGGAGCTCGATGCGGTGGCGCGCACGGCGCTGGACGAGGCAGACCTGGGTGCATACTTTACGCACAGCCTGGGGCACGGCATCGGACTGCAGACGCACGAATGGCCACGCCTCTCGCAGCGGGTCGAGCACCGGCTTCCGGAAGGGGCCACGGTCACGATCGAACCCGGCGTGTATGTGCCTGAGCAGCACGGCATACGAATTGAGGATATTGTGGTTTTGCGCGCCGACGGGTGCGAAAACCTCACGACGGCGCCCAAAGAGCTAATCGTTTTGTGAGCTACTAGTGCCGTTATTGCATGAAAAAACATTGTTTGATAACAGCGCTGATCGCCCTATTCTTAGTTCAGCCCGCATCCGCCCAGGTTGAATTGATCGTCCGCCCCTCTGAGGCAGCAATCCCTACGTTTTCTCGCGCAGTCGCGCAGTTTCCGGCCAAATCATCAAGCCTTGACCCAGGACTCTTCGACGCGGTCCAGTCTGCTCGGCCTGTGTTTGCTTCTGCGCCGCAGCTCGCTAAATCTAGTCCACAGGTGCCTTATGCGTTTACGCTGGCTGTGCCCGATTCGTCAGCCTACGAGACGCTCAAAGCACGGTGGGCTCGGCGGCCCGACATTGAATCGGTGGAGCCCAACGCACCCTTCGCTGTCACCACGTCGTCTGCTTGGCCCGTTGCGCTCTCAAGCCGGTTGAATGACCCGCTGGCAGATAGCTTGAATCACTTGCAGGTGATCCGCGCCCGGGATGCGTGGGAAGTGACGACGGGCAATGAATCGGTTCGCATCGGTCTGATCGATACCGGCCTCGACCTCGATCATCCCGATCTGGCACCACAGCTCTGGGTGAATCCGGGAGAAGACGTGAACGGAAACGGTCGCGTCGATCCGAGCGATTGGAACGGGGTGGACGACGACGGCAACGGGTGGGTCGATGACCTCCGGGGTTACGACTTCGTAGATCGACCTGAAGTCGTTGACGTCGGCGACTTCCGAGGGCGGGATGCCGATCCGTCGGCGGATCCTGGCGGTCCTGCCAGCGGGCATGCCACAGCGGTGGCCGGCGCCGTGTCGGCTGCCCAGAACAATGGGGTCGGCATTACCGGCGTGGCGCCCGGAAGCCGGCTCGTCCCGCTCCGGGCCTTTGGTAGCGACGGGCGCGGTGCGACGGATGACATCGCGGCTGCCATTGTCTATGCAGCCCAGATGGAATTCGACGTCGTAAATTTGTCGTTCGGGCGGGATTTCGCCTCGCCGCTCCTCGAAGAGGCCATCCGATACGCGGTCTCGCAAGGCACGGTCGTCGTCGCCTCGGCCGGCAACAATGGCGGCGACGATCCCCACTATCCGTCTGACTACCCCGAGGTGATTTCAGTCGCCTGGTTCAACGCCGATGGCACCGACGTTGCGTTTCGCGGGGAGTTTGGAGTGGGCATCGATCTGGGCGCTCCGGGCACGGCAATCTTCACCACGCTGAAACCCGCCGAAGGGGAGGAGGCCTCGCCCGAAACGCTGTACGGCCGGCGAAGCGGCTCTTCCATGGCGGCCCCGCTCGTGACGGGCACCGCTGCCCTGTTGCGCTCCGTGGACGCCACGTTTTCGCCCGGCTCCATCCAAAGCATCCTGACCGCGTCGGCCGTTGATGTCGGAGCGTCTGGCTGGGACCACCGTACGGCCGCCGGGCGACTGGACGTAGCCGGTGCGCTGGCGCGTGCACTCCCCGCCCGGACGGCGATCACCTCGCCCGCACACCTTGGCGGGACGGCCGATGCATCGCTTCCGATTGTGGGAACGTCTATCGATCCCGCCTTCGCTTCGTATTCGGTGTACTACGCGCGCGGCGCCGAGGGTCTGGATGAGGGCTCCGACCCGTGGGAATTGCTTGCTGGACCCGTTCCGCGGCAGGCGATCGACGACACGCTGGCCACGTTGCCGGCAGATGCGTTGGATGAAGGCGTGTACACCATCCGCCTGGCCACTACACTTCGGAGCGGAGCGACGGTCGAAGACCGCCGGCGCGTTCACATCGACCGAACGCCGCCCCGCCTTCAGCTTCAGATTCTTCAGGATGGACTGATTGGCGGCTATCACGGAATCGTCGCCGACCTAGCGTCCGACGACTTCACCACGGCGGCCCTTCACGTCACCCTCAATGGACGCACGCAGACGGTCCAGTCCGACGTCCGCAACCTCCGCCACGGGCTCGCATGGCCCGACCGGCGCGGAGCCGGGGGCACAGCCGACGTGCAGGTCACACTCACCAACGCAAGCGGGCTGTCGACCGCGTACGACACGACGCTCGCCGTTCCGCGGCGCCGGGTGAATACGGCTCTTTTTGATGAGGCGGCGTTGGACGTTCCGCACGGCACCCTACTCCCCACGTCAACTGACTTTGACGGTGACGGACTGCGGGAGATCACGTTTAACCAGTATGAGCGCGGAGCACTGGGCGATACGCTCCGGGCCTTCGAATGGGATGGGATGGGGTTGAGCCCGTTTGACACGCTGCTGGCGAACGTCATACCACGCGACGTGGGCGATACCAACACCAACGGCCGCGAAGAACTGCTGACGCAGGTTGGCGGCGCGACGCTGCTACTGGAGCAACCGCCAGGCGGCGGGTTCCCGATCTTGGAGCGGTTCATTGATACGACCGGGCTACAGAATCCGGGCGCCGAAAATGCGCTGTGGGGCGCGCGCCTCACCGATCTCGACCGAGACGGGCGCGGCGAAATTTTGGGGCACAATCGCTCGACGTGGCGCGTGTTGGAGTGGGACGGAAACCGGTACGCCGAAGTGGCTCGCCTGCCTAACCCAACGGGCCAAACCGGTGCCGACCCGGCCGTTGCAGGCAATGGATTCCAGCAACCGAGAGCGCTCGTCGCTGATTTCGACGGCGATGGCCGGACGAACGTGCTGGTCGGCGACAACGACGGGGATTGGATCATCTACGAAGCCGATGGAGATGATACGTACTCGGTGGTCTGGACGCGAGAAACTGCGCGCCTCGATGCGGGGGCCCGTTTCGGGCAGGGCGATTTTGACGGCGACGGCGACATCGACTTCGTCACCTACACGCAGAACCTCCCCATTCTCACAGCATCCGGCGCGCGCGAGCCGCCGGTTGGGCTCTATTACTTCTGGGAAACGCTGGGAGACGACACGTTTGCGTTGCAACGCACCCTCCCGGTGCAGGGCAATAGCTCGCCAAACGGCTCCATTGCCGCGGCCGATTTTGACGGTGATGGGCGTCAGGAGGTCGCTATTGTACATCCGCCGGATCTGTACATCCTGCAGCTCAGCACGCAAGATGAGTGGCAACTCCGCTACCACCGGGGCGCGTCGTCGGGCGATCCGGGGTTGAGGAGCGCGGCCCTAGTTGCAACCGATATCACGGGCGACGGCCAGCCTGATCTCGTTGCCGGGACGGCCGACGAGTCCTTTCATCTCTGGCAATTTCAGCCTGGAGCGGCTACGCGTCCGCCCCCTCAGTGGGTGGCGGCGCACGCGGAGACGGCTGCGTCCGTCTTCCTGCGCTGGCGGGCTCCCCAGGCTGACTCCGTCACCGTGTGGGCTGGTGCTCCGAACAGTGAGCTCAATCCCACCACGACGACGGTAGATTCCTCCATCACCCAGACGGCCGAAGCCAACCAACGATATGCGTTGTGGGCGTGGTACAACGGAGCGGCGTCCCCCTTGTCGCCCCCCCGGATGGTTCGTCCGCACGAGCCGGCCACGGTCGAAGCGGTGTCCTACCCGTCCGCGCAGTCCGTGGCCCTTCGTTTCACGGAGCCGATCGATCCGGCCGTCAGTCCCGGTCAGTTTGCTCTAGACGCCGGTCCTCGTCCGGCATCGCTGCTTTTGCAGGCGGGAGGGCGGGTTGTCATCCTCCGGTTTGAGGGGGCGTTGCCCGCCCGCGAGGGTGTTCTCCGATGGCGCGGTGTCCGGGACGTGGAGGGGACGGCCGTGCAGCAGACCGCGGTGCGGGTGGTCTTCCCGGCACCGCCCAACGATGCGCTGATCGTAGAAGATTGGCAGATCCAGGACGAGCAGTCCGTGGTCCTTCGCTTCAACGCCCCCCTGAATCCCCAAGCGGCAACGGAGGTTTTGAACTACCGCTTCGACCCTCGCGGAACGGTTGCTCGCCTGCACTTCGATGAGGATCGGCCCGCGCGGGTTGTAGTCGAGGTCGAGGACGCCGTGTTCGGTGCGATAGGTGAAGCGATTACACTGCGTCTCTCCGGGCTGCAGAGCGCATCGGGAGCCGTCCTAAGCGACGAAGGCCGTGCCGTACGTCTTGTGGAGCCCGCTTCAAATCTGGCAGGTGTCTATGTGTACCCGAATCCGCACTACAGCCAGCGCCATGCGCCGCACGTTACGGTCGCCGGTTTGCCAATTGAGGCTACGGTGCATATTCTATCCCCGCGTGGCCGCCTCGTCCGCGTCCTTTCAGAAACCGGGCGAGACGGAGGCCTCCGCTGGAACTTGCAGGATCGCAACGGGCAATCGGTTCCTTCTGGCGTCTATCTCATTCAGGTCGAATCCCCGAATCAAGAATCCGTCTTAAGAAAAGCAGCGATCATCCGATAACCTGACAAACCACCGTCGTTTCTGCGCCCACTATATTGGACAGAAGGCTATGATTGGGTCTCAGCGCTTGCGTATTACGACTGGCAGCACCCACTCAGGGCTCGACCGGCTGATCAATCAGGCCCACTCGTTTGCTTCCGAGCAACTCAACGGGAAAGCGGATGAAACGCACCGCGCCAAGCTGCTTATCAATGAAATCGTCGTCAACGCCGTGAAGCACGGTAATCAGTTTGATGCGGGCAAGGAGGTACTGCTCGATATTGATGTCTGCGATCATCGGGTTGACATCCGCGTTGAGGACGAAGGAGATGGATTTGATCCTGACTCCGTCCCAGACCCGTGCACGCGGGACAATATGCATCGCGAGCACGGCCGCGGCCTGTATCTGATTCAGTCACTCGCTGATGAATTCTGCGTCGAACAGGGCGGCCGCCGGGTCTGTGCCACCATTCATCGCCGGTAGAAGAGTGGGCCTATGGGCCTCCGCATTTCGTCGAGACGACGCCGCGAGTCGAATTGGCTCACGGGAATGCTCAGTCTCGATGTCGCCGCGATGGCGCTGTTGGCTCACGACCCCTCGTGGTGGTACGGTTTTGTGGGCACCGTACTCGCGGCGGCCGTCCTCATCGTCGCGCTCTGGCGCCGCGACGCCCTGACTACCCGCCAGGTCCTTGGGTTGGCCATCGCGTTCCGCATTGCCTTTCTGCCGCTCCCTCCCGTTCTGTCCGATGACAGCTATCGCTACGTGTGGGACGGGATGCTGCAGGTCAACGGCATTAATCCGTACCTGTACCGTCCGGAAGATCCACAGCTCACTGCCTTTCAGCAGGAGCCGATCTTCGATCAGCTGAATTCCGCCTCATATTACTCCGTCTACCCGCCGCTCTCCCAGCTCATCTTCGCCGTGGGAGGGTTTTTTTACGGTTGGGGATGGGCGGTCAGTTATTACGTTATCAAGGCGCTGTTTGCAGCCCTTGAGATGGGCGGCGTCCTGCTCCTCGCCAAACTGGTCGCTGCCCGGAATCTAATGCTCTACGCCTGGCATCCTGTCGCCTTGATGGAAGCCGCGGGGCAGGCGCACACCGAAGCGGCGGTCGTGCTCTTTCTCGTCGGTGCCGTCTGGGCCGTCCGGCAAGCTTCTCCGACCGCATCGTCGCTGGCTCTCACCGCTGCAGTCTGGGTCAAACTCTACCCAATCGTCCTCCTCCCGCTTCTATGGCGCCGCTTTGGGGCTCGCATCATCGCCCCCGCCGTCCTGCTGTCGGTCGCGCTTTGTTTGCCGTATGCCTCGGTTGAGGTGCTCTACCATTTTACGAGCTCCCTCAACCTGTACGTTCAGTTGTTCGAGTTTAACGCCGGACTGTATTATGGCATTAAGGAAGTATTCCTGTGGTTTACGGGCGCCGATTGGAGTAAAACATTAGGTCCTGCGCTCGGAGTTATCTATGCCGTGAGCCTGCCGCTGCTGTACTGGGGCGATGCCTCACGCCGCTGGCCGTTTGCGATGAGCTCAGTAGCCATTCTCAGTCTGTTTTTTCTTTGCAGTACCACGGTCCACCCATGGTACTTGCTAACGTTGCTGCCGCTCGTCGTTCTCTTCCAGCCGCCCTTGTGGAGTTGGCTCTGGGTAGGCATTACATCCGTTTGTACGTACCTCTTCTACATCGGCGGACCATACTGGAGTACGGTGGCGATCGGCTGGGCCGGGGGCGCCGTGTTGTTTTTTGGGATGCGGGGGGACGCCATACTCCAAGCGATGCTCCGCTGGCGTGCGACCCAAAAAGCTGATCGGGTGCGGTCTTACCTTGCCCCGCTCGTGGAAGATCGGTCTCGTCCAGTGCGTGTCCTCGATTTAGGGGCGGGGGAGGGGTACGTGGGGAAGCACCTCCAACGGGAAATGGGCGCCCACGTGCAGCTGGCCGACGTGGTAAATCTGAACCGGACGACGCTGCCTCACCGGACGTACGACGGGCAGGTGCTGCCTTTCGATGATAATCAGTTCGATGTCACACTGCTGTATTTTGTGCTACACCACTGCGAGAATCCCAAGCAGGTGCTTCGGGAAGCGCGGCGCGTCAGTCGAGAGGGCGTCATCGTTGTAGAGTCGACGTACTCGGCCCCGTGGCAACATCGCCTGTTATACGCACTCGATGTCGGGGCGAATCGGCTGCGATCCGGGGGGGCAATGACGGCACAGGAAGAGCAGCTCCATTTTCGCCGAGCAAAGGAGTGGCGAGCGCTGATTGGAGAAATCGGCGGGGCGG
>CAYFRX010000024.1:1935-20166 GCA_964345515.1 uncultured Rhodothermales bacterium | reverse complement strand
TTCCTTGGGAATCATGCGAGTCCGATCCCGTGCAGAATGCGCGATGGCGAAATTGAATGGAGAAGCTCCCGGAGAGGCGGAGCGCGTTGCGGCTCGTGCAAGTGGTCGTCCACAGGAAACAGGCCGGGAGCTGCGTGGAAGCAACGTGGTCTTTACTTCATTACCACTTTGAAGTATCTTCGTTTTCCAGGCACAAGGCCCACTGCTGAGCCGCCTTGAAGTTGCAAGGGGGCGCAGACGGAGATGCCCAGCGATGTCTGTTGCGTCCACCGTGCGGTGTGGCCCGGGCGAGGACGCAGTGGGCGTCCGGCATCATCCCGGCCGCTTTTTTTCCGTTCAATCAGGCACGTATGATTGCCTTCGTTCGACGCGCGATGTGTTGCGCTGTGCTCATTATGCTGATTGTGGGGACGGGACGCTCGGCCCGAGCCCAGGATGTGATGTGGGCCGCCCACGATGGGACGCAGGCGCACCCGATCTTTGACGAAGGAGACATGGTGGCCGTCATCGGCAACGCGTTCGCCGTGCGGATGGAACGGTTTCCGTACATCGAGACATTGCTCGCGACCCGGCTTCCCCAGCACGAGCTCCGGTTCCGGTACCTGGGCCGGTCCGGCGATGAGGGGACTCTGCGGCCCCGGCCGCTCAACTTTGGCGACCTCCACACGCATCTCGGCGACGTGGAGGCGGACGTCATCATGGCCTGTTTCGGCTTGAACGAGGCGTTCAAGGGGCTCAGCCACTTGGGTCAGTTTCGGGCGGAACTCGCCGGGTTTGTCGACACGCTCCGCACCACGACGTACAACGGTGAGCACGCGCCGTCGGTCGTGCTCGTGTCGCCCATCGCTCACGAGGACCTCGCCCGCATCCCCGCCGACGCCGCGGGGCACAATCGGAGCCTGGCCGCCTATTCTGCCGCGATGGCTGACTATGCGGACCAGCACGATAACGTGTGGTATGTGGACCTCTTTCATCCGACAAAGGCGATGATGGATGATGCCTCCGAGGAGGCGCTGACGATCAACGAAATTCACCTCTCGGAGTACGGGTACTGGGCGGCGAGCAGGATCAGCTCAGCTTCATCGCGCCCGAGGAGCCAGGCGATTACCCGTACGAGTGCACCTTTCCTGGTCACTGGCGGACGATGAATGGCATCATGACCGTGACCGGAAGCGGCCCGGCCACCACTGAGACGAGCCAGTAGCCTCCCTGTGTTCACCCCGTATCCGAAACGACAATCCCATCAGAGAATGCACGCGCCCCCTGTCACCATGAACATTCCGACGAAGCGTCTCGCTCCCGTTTGGCTTCTGGCCGCCGTGCTTGTCTTGAGTTCCTTCGAGACGGCCGTGGCTCAACCCTCTGACGGCGACGACACGCCGTGGGTGCGGTACGAAGGCACGTCGGGGCCGGGACAAGGCACCCACATCGTGCTGGTGAGCGGCGACGAGGAGTACCGCTCCGAAGAAGCTCTGCCGATGCTGGCGAAGATCCTGGCCGTCCGCCACGGATTTACTTGCACGGTGCTCTTCCCCATCGATCCGGCCGACGGGCAGATTGAGCCGGATCATCAAACCAACATTCCCGGGCTTGATCAACTTGCCACGGCCGATCTGATGGTGCTGTTCACACGGTTCCGGGAACTCCCCCCTGATCAGATGCAACACATCGCCGCGTACACGCGCTCGGGGCGTCCCATCATCGGCCTGCGGACGGCGACGCACGCCTTCCGGTACCAGCGGAATACGGACAGCCCGCACGCGAAGTATGACTGGCAAAGTGAGGTTGAAGGATGGGAAGGTGGCTACGGACGGCAGGTCTTCGGCGAGACGTGGGTGAACCACCACGGGGTTCACGGTGAAGAGAGCACCCGCGGGCTCGTGAACGGCATCCACGCGGACCAGCCCATCCTGAACGGCGTGAGCGACATCTGGGGCCCCACCGACGTGTACGGCCTCCGCGACATCGTGGGTGATGAAACCGTGCTCGTGTATGGTCAGCCCCTCGCGGGCATGGCGGCTACTGCGTCCCCGAACTGGGCGAAGTCCATCATGCCAGTCGCCTGGACGAAGGAATATCGCACCGAGACCGGCAACACGGCGCGGGTGTTCGCAACCACGATGGGCGCGTCCGTCGATCTGGAAAACGAAGACCTGCGCCGCCTGCTCGTCAACGCGGCCTACTGGGCTGTGGGGATGGAGGCGGACATCCCCGAGGAGGCCGACGTCCGCTACGTGGATCCGTACGCGCCGACGTTCTTCGGATTCGACGAGCACCAGGAGGGACTCATCCCGGCCGACTTTGCCCTCCAAAACGACGCGCGTTAGCTGAAGCGGACTCGGGGCAGCATGGTGGGGGGATAAAGCAAAGGCATCCAGCTGCGACGAGGTCGTTCAGTGAGCCGGATGCCTTTGCGAGCGCAGTAGTCCCCCTATCGGCATGTTCTTCGGCAGATTAAATCTCAATTGCGCCGAGCGCGGACGGGCTCCTCGCCGAAGCGCTTCCACCATCAGGTGGCGATCTAACTGGAGGACGATACCCGTGCGCACATTGTCTACACCTGGACCACCGTCTCCCGGTCTCCCGTGGGGGCCTCGCGGCGGCGATAGGAGCCGGAGGGACCGGACAAGGTGGGAGGCATGGGCTGAAGGCCCGTACCGCCGTCGTCATCCGATTCGGGCGGCTCGTACGCGGTGCTGGAGGTGATCAGGTACAGCGTCCCAATAACTAGCGTG
Source organism: uncultured Rhodothermales bacterium (assembly GCA_964345515.1). Classification (GTDB taxonomy): domain Bacteria; phylum Bacteroidota; class Rhodothermia; order Rhodothermales; family Salinibacteraceae; genus JAAAPH01. Next base: position 17,431 of record CAYFRX010000024.1, on the reverse strand, counting down.
CCCAGTAGAATACAAATCGTATACATGAAAGACCTCATTTAAAGGTTGCAACCGTCAGTACAATACTTTAATGCACTCTTGCAACTTACGTGCCCGGTTCGACAACATTGTTTCAGGATCGGTGCTTCTTGTTTGGTGTTTGGGGTCGTCTGTACCTCAAGGGCGCGCACCCAGTGCAGGATTTAAGCAACGAGTTGGTCCGCCGATAACACCCTGCACAGGACCCACCGGAGATAGGGGAATGTGCCACCAAAGCGGCGAAGGATCATGGATATTGAACTCACCCGTTCGGGGTGGCCTCTCAGGAAGCGCCCCGAGCCGACCAGACTGACCGCGCCCGATGCGATGACATCCGTTCAGGACCCATCACGTTCGACGGCTAGCAGCGCCGTGCTCCCAACCAGCGGCGAAGCTGCGAAGGGGGCAGAGGACGTCGCGCTCGTGCAAGCGCCCGAAGCGTCGCCTGCGATCCGTACTCCAGGCCGTGAAGACCCTGTTTCCGCTCCTGAGCCGACGGAGCGAGACCGGGACCGAGACGTACCCGAGGATGTGGAGCCTCTGATGGAGCGGCTCGCCCCATCCATCCGGGCGCTGGTGGAGAGCGATCAGTTGAACGAGGAGAACAAGCGAGCCCTCGTTCAGGCCCTCACGCAGTTTGAGTCGGCCGTGCGCCGTTCCAGCGAAGACCCGAAGGAGGTCATTGAGGCCGTGGATGCCAAGAAGCGCCACGAGAGGCTGGAAGCGGCCATCGATGAGTTCCACGCGTCGCTGAAGCAGATCTTTCGGATCGGAGACGACAAGGCCTCCGAGAGGGTCCCTGACGCTAGCCGGGATGCATTCACCTCGGCGTCCGCGGCAGAGGCTTCCGGGCTGGCCGATGTCTTTCCGCCTGCGGCTGAGGAAAATCAGCAGCCGGGTGAGGTGCTCAGCGATCGCGAACGCCTGCTGCTTCGGATCCAGGCGGCGTACGATCCGCCGGCGTCCGGCGCCCAGGACGCAGAGCAACGTTCAGCGCCCCAACCGTCGTCCGACGCGAAGGGGCTAGATGGGACGGCCTACGCCCGGTTCGTGTCGATGTACACCGCGCTCTATCCCACCCCAGACCGCGTGCCGTCACTGAATGAGGAGGGCTGAGACGAGGCGGGATGCAGGGGCGAAAATGTCTTGTGCCGAGCCCATCGGCTGAGCGCCAGCAGCGGGTTGTGAAACCGTGACTGCTCGTGTGTTTTCAACCCCGTGCCTCTGCATGTTGCCCTCATTCCAATTGGTCTCTTCATGTCCATCACGTTCGGAGTTGCCGTCTTCCCCGGGTCGAATTGCGACCACGACGCCTATCACGCGGCCAAGCACGTGTTCGAGCAGGACGCGCGCTTCATCTGGCACAAGGAAGAAAACCTCGGCGACGTTGACGTCGTCGTCGTGCCGGGCGGGTTTTCATACGGCGACTATCTGCGCTCCGGCGCCATTGCGCAGTTTTCGCCCATCATGCAGGACGTGGTCCGCTTCGCCGAAGAGGGCGGGCTCGTCGTGGGCATCTGCAACGGTTTCCAGGTGCTGTGTGAGAGCGGGCTGCTCCCCGGCACCCTGATGCGCAACGAGTCGCTGCGATTTATCTGCAAACCCACGTCGCTGTGCGTAGACCGGGCGGACACGCCGTTCACCCACACGATGCAGCCCGGGCAGGTGGTCTCATTCCCGGTGGCGCACGGCGAGGGCCGGTACTACGCCGACGACGCGGAGCTCGACGCGCTCGAAGCCAACGACCAAGTCGTGTTTCGCTACTGCGACGCGGAGGGCCAGGTGACGACCGAGGCGAATCCGAACGGTTCATCGCGCAACATCGCGGGCATCATCAACGAAGGCGGTAACGTGCTGGGCCTCATGCCGCACCCGGAGCGGTGCGTGGAGGAACTTATCGGCAGCGGGGACGGCGCGCTCGTCTTCGAGTCGATCATCGAGCATGTAGCGGCGTTGCCGGCGTAGGTTTCTTCTGGACAGAACGGTTAGGGACTCCATGCTTGACGCCAGTACGCCGGTTACCATTCTGCTGCTTGCGCTGAACGGGCTCGTGAGCGGCTACGCGCTGCTCGTCGACATCTCGATTATCGACCGGCTCGCTTTTCGGCCGCAGCGCATTCTGAAGTATGGCGAATATCAGCGGCTCATCACAGCGGGGTTTGTGCACGTGGGCATTGCGCACCTCGCGTTCAATATGATCACGCTCTACTTCTTCGGGCCGTTTCTAGAGCGCATTCTGGGCTCCGGGTTGTTTCTCGTGCTGTACGTCGGCTCCGAGCTCACCGCGCACGGACTCTCGCTCGTGCTCAACCGCGACGATCCGCACTACTCGGCCATCGGCGCGTCGGGCGCGGTGAGTGGCGTGGTGTTCAGCTTCTGCCTGTTCCAGCCGTTCGCCATGCTCGGTGTGTTCTTCGTGATCCCCATGCCCGCGATCTTGTTTGCCGTGTTGTACGTGGTCGGCTCGATCTACGCGATGCGGCGTGAAGGCGAAGCCGGAGAGCTTGGTGGCATGGGCGGCGGGATTGCGCACGAGGCGCATCTCGGCGGTGCGATTGGCGGGTTAGTGCTCACCATCATCCTGGAGCCGCGCGCCATCCCGGCCTTTGTGCGGGCGGTGCAGTCTGTGCTAGGCGGGCTCACCGGAATGTGATATCCGTTATTGACACGGGGCAAATTAACGGTTTCCTAACGCCTCCGGGAAGGATGCCGTTATTGAGGATTGCATTAGTGACTGACGGCTCGTACGTTATGAGCGACTTCATGCAACCAGAGCCCGCCTCAGCGGGACCTCAGTCGCATTGTACCATGGACAGCAAAGAGCTCGGCGCCTCCCGGCGGCCGGGCTTTTTGCTCCGCGCGCCCTTCATGTCTGTTTGCTCTGCGCGGATCACCACCCCACCTCCTTTTTGCGCAGATTGTGAATATCCTGTGCATGCTTTGTGGAAAACTCGTCTTGACAGGAGGTTCAGAAACCGCTACCCTCAATCTAGTGCTTTCGGGCACTGTTCCTTGACGCGACTGAGTCTCTGGACTGCATGAAGTCCTCTCGCGCTGGGCCGTAAGGCCAGCGAAGATGATGCAGCGCCTCGGCGGATCGTGCGTGCATGTCCTTCGGGATGAGCACGGACGCCCTCGGCGGATCTCTGAGTGAGACATTGCGCTTTGATCGATGGTCCGGCCATCGGTCGATACCGGAATGTTGGACACGAGGGGATGATCTTCCAACTTGCCCTGACGCCCGAAAGGGAGAACGGGAAAATCAAAAGATCGGTACTGCATCCGGAGTTGTGCTCTACGAGGAAGGCATCGTTCACGCGATGCGGCCTTGGGAGCCCATCTGAAGCAAGTGCGCAATGCGGCTGCACCCCACGGTGCGCTGCAGCGGGCAGTTGCCACGCACGCTGTTGGAAAGCAGGTGCCCTGCGGGGCACAGGCGGGAAGACAGCGGGCGCGACGAAACGCATGCGCGCACGTCTTTCTCACGAGAGACGCGTGCAGATGCCAAAGTACCTTCGTGGTGTGAGACGGGTAGCCAGCGCAAGCTGTGCTGCCGCTTTAGGTTGTCCGTGGCCGCCGCCTCGTGTCCATGCGAGACGGCTGCGCTCAGGCCGGTGACGGGCTGCGCGCGTAGGCCACAGCATCAGACTTCGTCTGGTGCGGGAGACGGGCCTCCCAACCGGCGCTGTCATTCTGTTCCGGCAGAATGCAACGCCCGGGAGGCTGTTGCGTCGGGGAGTTTTTATGTGAGGAATTCCACGGGGCCGCTCCACGAGCGGCCTTTTTGCGTTGCCCCACGTGGCACGGCTCGACTGTCGAAGCGAAGCGAGCAGAGCGTCCCATGCGTCAAACGTGAGCTTCGGTGCTGCGCCGTCGTGCTGCTGGCCGCGTTGCGCGTAAACCAGCCGACGTGTCAGCCAACCGCGCGCCCGCCCTGCACGTCGGAGTGGTACGAGTCACCGACGTGGAGAATGTGTTCGGGGGACGTGTTGGCAGTCCGGGCCGCGTGATCGAACCCCTGCACGTGCGGTACGTCTGGTGAATCGTTTCATCGTCCAGGTCGGCGAAGGCCTCTGCGAAGGCCGACCGCACATCCGACAGCGCCGCGCGCTCGGCGTGGCGATGATCGAGCAGCGTGTCGTCGAGATCGAAGTAGACGAATCGAATGTCCACGGGGAAACTGGGTTAATTCAGGAGACGAACATGTCCGGTGACGTTGCGTGAGCAACGCGACAGAAACGAGGAAGCGAGGAGACGGAGAACGAGCGATTAGCGCTCGATGCTTCGGCTCTCCGTTTCTTCGGCTCCTCGTCTCGGTTTTATCCGAGCGATTTCTCGAACATCGCATATTCTTTATCCACCACGCCGCCCATCGATTCGAGCGAGTTAATAAGGCGGCGATTCGTGTCGAGCACCCAACTCATCTCGCAGGCGTCATACCCGTTCGGCGGGCCGTTTTCGATGGTGGCCAAGACGAGGAGGGCATCGAGCGCGCGGCCCTGGTACTGTTTGCGCACCCCCATCAGCGGCATCCGCACTTCGTAAATACCACCAAATTGCGCATAGGCCAGCAGCTTCGGCAGGCCCAGCGGGAAGAGGCGCCCGTCGCTGACGTGTTTCAGCGCTTGATTCAGGTTCGGCAGGGAGATGGAGAACGCCACCGGGGTGTCCTCGTGTTCGAGCAAAAACACCATCTCGGGGTCGACGATCTGCTTGAGGTCGTGGGCCAGCTGATCGAACTCGGCGTCCGTCATGGGAACGTGGCCCCAGTTGTTCTCCCATGCATCGTTGTAGATGTCGAGGATGGTCCGAGCCTCCTCGTCGAACCGGTCCATGTCGAGCGTGCGGAGGGTCAAGCCGGACGTGCGGCGCTTCACGAGCTGAACGCCGCGCCGCAGCTTGTCGGTCTGCACGTACTTTTTGTGCACGTAGTACGCCCACATGGTCGTGGCACGCTCGAAGCCGTACGCCACGAAAAAGTCATCGTAATAGGGCGGATTGTACGGCATGAGGATCGACGGGTCGCTGTCGAAGCCATCTACCAGCAGGCCGGCCGTGTCATTGAGCGACGGATTGGCCGGGCCGCGCATGCCCGTGAGGCCCTGTTCTTGAAGCCAGGTGGCCGCCGCATCGAAGAGGGCACCGGCCACGACGTCGTCGTCCACGCATTCGAAGAAGCCGAAGAACCCCATGCCGTCGTCATACTTCTGCAGGTGCATGCCATTGACGATGCTCGCGATGCGACCCACCACCGACCCCGACGCGTCCTCGGCCAAAAAGAGCTGGATCGCGCCGTGGTCGAAGAACGCATTCTTGCGCGGGTTCAGCGTCTTTTTCACGTCCTGCCGGAGGGGCGGTATCCAGTGCGGGTAGTCCTGATAGAAATCGTATGGGAAGTTGATAAACCGCTTGCGGTCAGAGCGCGCGGTGGCGGGGCGGACAGCCACGGAGGAGGGGGGCGAGGACATGGCGAGATGCGTTGGAAAAAAGAACAGGCAGGGCACAACGTAAGAAACGCCACCGAAAGAATCGGCAGCGTTCCTCACCGTTGAGTCCAATGAAGCCGTCGGAGGATCAGTGGACGGTTCCGTTCGTCGAGGGGCTGTCGGCGCCGTTGGTGCCGATGACGCCGTGCTTCTGGCCCACGCGATGAAACGCTTCGAGGATCTGGTCGAGCTCGTCGTCGGTGTGCGTGGCCATGTATGAGGTGCGCATGAGGGCCTGCCCCTTCGGCACGGCGGGCGGAACGACGGCATTCACGAAGACACCCTCTTCGAGCAGGTCGCGCCAGAACGTGAAGCACGTCTTCATGTCGCCCGCGACGACCGGGATGATGGGCGACTCGCTGTCCCACACGTCGAAGCCCAGGTTGCGGAAGCCCTCGCGCATGTAATCTGAGATCTCCCAGAGGCGCTCCAGCCGCTCGGGTTCCGCTTCCAGGATGTCGAGGCACTTGAGGACCGTGGCCACGTTGGCCGGTGGCATCGACGCGCTGAAGATGTGCGGCGAGCTCTCGTGGCGGATGTACTCGATCACGTCCCGGTCGCCCGCGGCAAAGCCGCCCAGCGAGGAGAAGCTTTTCGAGAACGTACCCGTGATGACATGCACGTCATCCTTGAGGCCGAAGGTGGCCGCCGACCCGGTGCCACCGGGGCCGATGACGCCGATGGCGTGCGCGTCGTCGAGCATCAGCGCGGCATCGAACTCGTTCGCGAGCTCCAGTAGGTCCGGAACGCGGGCGATTTTGCCACTCATCGAGAAGACGCCGTCGGTGGCGATGAGCTTGCCGGCGTCGGGCTTCTCCGCGTGCGCCCGCTCCAGCATCTGGCGCAGGTGGTCGAGGTCGTTGTGGCGGTAGCGGCGCGTCTCCGCCATGCTGATCTTCGTCCCCGAGACGATGCAGGCGTGGTTATCTTTGTCCGAGAAAATGATGTCATTCCGGCCCGCCAGCGCCGAAACCACGCCCTCGTTTGTCATGTAACCCGTGGAGAAGAGGACGGCTTTATCCTTCCCCATGAAATCAGCCAGCCGGTCTTCCAGCTGAAGGTGCAGGTCGAGCGTGCCGTTCAGGAAGCGGCTGCCGGTGCAGCCCGTCCCGTATTTCTCAACGGCTTCCTGCGCCGCGGCCTTCACCCGCGGGTCGGACGTGAGGCCCAGGTAGTTGTTGGATCCGGCCATGATCACTTCATCCCCGTTCATGATGGCCCGCGAGCCTTCGTTGCGCTCGATGGGGCGGAAGTACGGGTAGAGGTCCGCCTGCTTGACTTGCGCATAGTCGCCCGACGGGTCGAAGAAGCGGTGGCACTTCTCGAAGAGAGAGGGAGTGGAAGCCACCGAGGTCGGTGAGGCGCTCTCGTCAGAGAGAGCGTTTTCTTCCGGCTGCCGTTGGAAGTCAGGGTTCGTCATAATACGTGTTCACATCTAATGCTCAGGAACAGGCGGTCAGGAGGGGCCATCGGACGGAGACGCCGCACGTTCAAAGCGACTCCGGAGGCGACTTCACCGCAAACTCCGCGGCATCGGAGGAAGAAAAGGCGGAGCGGCGCGACGAGGACGAGGGTGACGGGGAATCTACACACGTAAGCATATCCTCAATACACTCTATCGCTTGATGGTTCCCACAACGCTCGTACTCAGAGTGCCGTGCACGGTAGGCGTCCCGTTGTTTTAAGAAGTCCTTCACATCGTGCGGTGAAAGGGGGCAATCCAGGACGGCCCGCCCGAGGCCTTCCCGTTGCAGGAAAAGTGCGTTGAGGGTCTGCTCGAAGATGCCATGGTTGGGAACCACGAGGAGGGGCTTGCCCAGATACAGTGCCTCGCTGATCAGCGTGAAGCCGGCCGTGCAGATTACCCCCCGACTGGTGGCCAGGTCGTCGAGGAAGCCGTCGAGCGAAGGCGGCTTCACGACGATGTGATCGTCATCGCAGGTCATGTCGTCGGCCGGGTCGCTGCAGTACACGACGAACGACGCGTCAACCGCCCGGAGCGTGTCGAGCACATGGTGTAGCCCATCGGGATGGTTGTAGTAGACCAACACGTGTTCACCGGGCGACGGCGTGCGGGCCTGCACGGCCGGCCGAATGATGGGCGGCACCAGCGTCGTGCGGTCCGGGTGGGCCAAGGGCGCAAAGAAGAACGACGTGAGGAGCACGTGCTCGGGACGGCTCGGCGCGATCCATCGAATGGCTGCCGACGCCAGAGCGGCCGCCGGCCAGTGGTTCATCGGCAGGTCGTACTCCATCTCGGTGACTACCTGCTGATGATTGAACGAAAGAATGGGCAATCCCAGACGCTCAGCAGCGCGAGCCGAGAAGGCTTCGAAATCGGTGATCAGCAGGTCCGGCTCCTGCACTTCGAAGGCGTCGGTGAGGCGATCGAGAACCGCTGGCATCTGCAGCAAAATCTTGCTGTTGCAGCGAATCGTCTTGCCGTACTGGATACGGTTGGACTCCATGATCTGGCGAAGCGCCGGTACGGGGATCACCCGCTCGCCTTCGCCCTCCAAGATGCGCTGGGCTGTGCCGCCTCCACAGAACGTTACGGAATGGTTGCGCTCCCGCAGGGCAGCGGTAACCGCCATCGCGCGAGACGTGTGTCCACGCCCCTGACCACTAAGTGCGTATACGATGTGCGCCATGGCAAGGTCAAGTGATAGCGGCTGAAATGCACCGGTGAGAGGCTACAAGAAACGGATGCACGCGTCAATCCGGTGGTTCAGGCGCATAGGCTATGTTCCGTGAGCAGGTACGTGAGTATCCAACGCGCTGGCCGGTTACTAAAATCCGCCGCATGCAACGGTCCAGCGGAGGCAATGTTCAGCAGAAGGGTTCAGCAGAAGGCGGCAGGGTCCGTCAGAACTGCCACCGAACGCGGGCGGTGACACCGCGGGCTGCAGGGGTCACACGCATGGACAAGTTCTCGTCTACGTCGAAGGTTAACAAGTGAGCACTTACGTACGCGTCGAGGACCGACAGCGCATAGAATAAGCCGACGCCTACGACGGAAAGGTCACGGTACCGCCGGAACTTATCCCGCTGCTGACGGAGGACATTCGCACGAATTTCACCGCCAATCTGCGATTCAAGCCTGCGGTACTCGTCCTCGAACTCAGTGTACGGGTTGGGCGTCGTCCCCTCGTTCTGCTTGTACAGCGCGGCGCGGCGGTAGAGGAGGTACCGGTCGTTCGACACGATGACGGCGGCCGTGAGCCCCGCCAGCCCTGCGTACACGAAGGGCATCTTGTAATACTGGCGGTTGTAGAACTGCCCCCAGCCGGGAAGGGCGAGGGCGCGGATCACGGCCCGGCGCGGCGTATGCGTGGGCGGAAGGCCCTTCGCTTGCAGAATGGCACGCCGGGTGCTGTCCGGTTGAGCGGCGGCGGGGGAGACCGTGCCGAGACTGCCCACGCCGAGGAGCACCGCGACCAAAACGCTGAGGCGCCCCACGAGGCGGTGCGACGGACCACGACGGCCCTCATCATTCGCTTTGGGATGCAGCCAACAGCTCACGTGAAATCACGGATGCCCCGCGCCGGTCTCAGAGTGCGTGTTAATCCAGCACAAGCTCAAGCAGCCGCTCCAGATCCTCCTCGGAATAGTATGAGATCTCGACATGACCCTCGCCGTCGGACTTGTGCTTGATCTTGACCTGCGTGCTCAGGAAGGAGCGCAGCTTATCGCGGTATGCTTCCAGTTGGAGGGCGTCTCGATCCGGCTCGGCGTCCGCGGACGTCGTATCCGCGGCACCGTCTTCGGGTGCTTCCGGCTCTTCACGGGCGTCTCGACGGTCGCGGACGCGGCGTTCCACCTCCCGCACCGAGAGGTCGTCCCCGATCGTGTCTTCCAGCAACTCGATCTGCACGTCCTCGTCCTCGATGGTAATGAGGGCGCGGGCGTGGCCCATCGACACTTGCTTGTCGCGCAGCGCGGCCTGGATGCGCGGCGGTAGCCGCAGCAAGCGGAGGAAATTGGCAACGGATGCGCGGCTCTTGCTCACCTTCTCGGCGACTTCTTCCTGCGTCAGCCCGCACTCCTCCAGCAGCCGCTTGTAACCGAGGGCGACCTCGATGGGGTTGAGCTCCTCGCGCTGCACGTTTTCCACGAGGGCCATCTCAAGCATCTGCTCGGAGTTGGCGTCGCGGACAAAGGCGGGCACGCGTTCGAGGCCGGCCCGACGCGCCGCCCGGAGCCGGCGCTCGCCCGATATGATTTCGAACTGGCCCTCGCCCAGCGCGCGCACTGTGATCGGCTGAATGATGCCGAGCTGCTCGATGGAGGCGGCCAGCTCGTCGAGCGCCTCGTCGTTGAACTCCTGCCGCGGCTGGTACGGATTCGGGCGAATGTTATCGAGCTCGATGTCAGCCACACGCCGCCGCAACCGCCCTTTATCCTCGAAGCGGTACAGTTGGCTCTTAGACAGATCGCCGCTCTTCTTCTCCGCGTCCGAGCGGTCGTCCTGCTCTTCGGAAGGAAGGAGGGCGCTGAGGCCTTTGCCGAGTGCTGATTTCTTGGAAGCCATGCGAACAAGTTGTTAACGAAAAAGCGCGGAGCAGCCGGCAGCAGGTGCCGAAGGAGGGGCCCTCACAGGGAGAAGCCGTTTGCCGGCGTCGAGCTTTTGGACGGGTGGTCGGGGATGTCGGGCAGGCCGTCGGGGCTCCCGTTGGAAGACGCCTCTTCCTGCGTTTCACCATCGTGGGACTGCAGGAACTGCTGGTTGGCGTCGAGGATTTCGCGCGCCAGCGCCATGTAGTTCTTGGAGCCGGTACTCGTAGCGTCGTACAGCAGCACGGGCTTGCCGAAGCTCGGGGCCTCGGAGACGCGCACGTTGCGCTGCACGATGGTCTCGAACACTTTGTCGCCGAAGTAGCGCCGCACCTCCTGCGCCACCTGGTTCGACAGCCGAAGCCGCGTGTCGAACATCGTCAGCAGCACGCCTTCGATTTCCAGGTCGGGGTTCAGGTGCTGCCGGACGATCTTGATCGTGTTGAGCAGCTGCCCGAGGCCCTCTAGCGCAAAGTACTCGGCCTGCACGGGGATCAGGACCGAGTTGGCCGCCGTGAGCGAGTTGAGCGTCAGCAGGCCCAGCGACGGCGGGCAGTCGATCACGACAAAGTCGTACTTACGGCGGATGCGGGTGAGCGCGTTGTCCAGAATCTGCTCCCGCTCCATCACGTCGATCATCTCGATCTCGGCGCCGACGAGGTTGATGTGGCTCGGCACCATGTCGAGAAAGGGCATCTCCGTGTCGCGCACAGCGTCGCCCGCCGATACGTCCCCGATGAGCACTTCGTAGATCGACGACGTCACGCTCTGCGGCTCGATGCCGATGCCCGAGGTGCAGTTGGCTTGCGGGTCAATGTCGATGAGCAGGGTGGAGTGCTCGGTGGCCGCCAACGACGCAGCGAGGTTGATCGACGTCGTGGTTTTGCCGACGCCCCCTTTCTGGTTGGCAACCGCAATGACTTTTCCCATGGGAAGCTGTGACTCTTGAAGGTTACAAAACTGGCCAAGTGAACCGGGATGGCGGGGTGCTGCGGGCCGCGCATCCATCAGCAAAGGTATGCTTCAGCGAGTGCGGAAAGGGATCGTGCGTGTAAGGTAATAAGCACGACGGACGAGCGCTAGTGCCGCTGCAGTGCCCAGGACCATAATTCGTTGTTTCCGCAGAAAGGCACCGGGGGATCACTCGCGCCGCCTCCATGGTTTGAGTGCCGCACGCGGGTTGTACCTCCCGCCCTCCGGGGCCGAATGTGACGGGCGGGGGAGCATGAAAGCCGCGCTGCCCATACATGGGCCGTACTGATTGGCTCCGGAGGATGTTGCCTCGGAGTTTCTGTTGCCTCCGGGCGCCCGGCGTTCGGCCTCTCATCGGATGACTCAGGCGCATCACGTTGCATCATGGCACGTCGCATCGTTCTTCACTCGGACGATCAACCGGTCGCCCGAGACGACTTGGCTGTTGACTACCGCGACGACCTCAACCCGCAGCAGTACGCCGCGGCTACGGCCGCGGGCGGCCCGGTGCTTGTCGTCGCTGGCGCCGGTACGGGCAAGACGCGCACGCTTATCTATCGCGTGGCATACCTCGTGGAGACGGGCGTCAAGCCCGAGTCGATCACGCTCCTCCCCTTCCCCCGCCGCGCCGCCCGTGAGATGACGACGCGCGCCGCCACGCTCCTCGACGGGCGCTGCAAGCGCGTGCAGGGCGGTACGTTCCACGCCTTCTGCCTCGGCATCCTGCGCCGCCACGCCGGCGCCATCGACGTCCCGAACAACTTCAGCATTCTCGACGCGGCCGACGCCGCCGACGTGCTCTCCGTGCTCCGATCGCGCGGCGGCTACCACCAGACCGACGAGCGCTTCCCGCGCAAGGGCACGCTCCAAAAAATGTTCTCGGCCGTGACGAACCGCGACACGCCGCTCGACGACCTCCTCGCCGACAAGTACCCGCAGTTCGCGCATCTGCACGACGAGCTGGAGCAGCTCCGCCGCGAATACCGCGCATACAAGCAGCAGCATGCGCTCATGGACTTCGACGACCTGCTCCTCCGCACGCTGGAGCTGTTCGAGGCGAGCGACGAGGTCCGCAAGCAGGTGGCCGCCCGCTGCCGCCACGTGCTCGTCGACGAGTACCAGGACACGAACGCGCTGCAGGCCGATCTCGTCCAGCAGTTCGCCTCCGTGCACGGGAACGTCATGGTCGTCGGCGACGACGCCCAGAGCATCTACCGCTTCCGTGGGGCCGACTTCCGTAACATCTTCCAGTTCCCCGACCAGTATCCCGACACCACCATCCTGAAGCTGGAGCAGAACTACCGCTCCACCCAACCGATTCTGGATCTGGCGAACCACGTCATCGAGCAGGCGGATCGGTCGTACGATAAGACGCTGTTCAGCGAGGTGAAAGAGGGCGAGCTGCCGGCCGTCGTGCCCGCGCCGGATGCGCAGATGGAGAGCCGCTTCGTCGCGCAGATGATTCTCCGGCTCCGCGAGCAGGGCGTGCCGCTCGACCGCATCGCCGTCCTCTTCCGCAGCAGCCACAACAGCTACGACCTGGAGGTGGCCCTCAACCAGCGCAACATCCCATTCGTGAAGTACGGCGGGACGAAGCTCAGCGAGGCTGCCCACATCAAAGACGTGCTCGCCCACCTCAAGGTCGCCGAAAACCCGATGGACGCGGCGTCGTGGAACCGCATCCTGCAGCTCCTCCACGGCATCGGCCCGAAGACGGCGCGCGACCTCATCGAGTGGGCCACCGAGGCGGCCGACGATCCGTTCGTGGCGAGCGAAAACGGCCCGTTCTCCAGCCGCTACATGAGCTCGCTCAAGAATCTCTTCGCCACGCTGCGGTCCATCCGCGACCCCGACATGCCGCTCGTCGAGCAGGTGGAGATGGTGCTCGACTACTACCGGCCGATCTTCGAGAAGAAATACTATGAGGACTATCCGAAGCGCGAGCCGGACCTGGAGCACTTCGTGAGCCTCGCCGAGGGCTATGACGATCGGCAGACGTTCCTCGCCCAGCTCGCCCTCGATCCCATCGAGCTGACCGCGCTCGACCAGGAAGGGGCCGAGGACGACGAGCCGCCGCTCGTACTCTCGACCATCCACTCGGCGAAGGGGCTCGAATTCCACACCGTCTTCCTGATTCGCGCGCTGGAGGGCAATCTGCCCTCGCGCTACGCGCTGAAAGAGCAGGGCGGCGTCGATGAAGAGCTGCGCCTCTTTTACGTGGCCATCACGCGGGCCGAGGAGAACCTCTTCATCTCCTATCCGATGCTCAAGTACCAGCGCTTCCGCGGCGAGTACCTGACCGATCCGAGCCGCTTTATCACGGGGATCCCGGACGACGTGCTGGAGCCTGTGGAGCTCGTCGAGGCCGACACCGCGGACGAACTGGAGGCTCCAGACGACGTTAAGCAGCTCAATGGGCGCGTCCCGGACGATGCGCCCGAGGACGAGCCGCCCAACGACGCGGTGCCGTCCGACGCCGACGGACCCGACGATGGGCTGCCCTTCTGACGACGACCGGTGCTCCCATGATGAAGCCTCCGCAGTCCTCTTCTAATCCAATGGCGGAAGCGCCTGCCACGCCCCCCGAGGAACGGTCCCTGCGCATTCAGCGCGTAGGCGTGGACCAACTCGATCTGATTCGGCGGCTCAACACGGCGATCTTCAGCGAAGAGCGGGTCATCAACACGTTCGACCGGGAGGATCTGCTCATGCTGGTCGCGCAGATCCGGGACGAGGCGGTCGGGTTCAAGGTGGGCTACCGGTTCCGAGCCACCACGTTCTACAGCGCCAAGGGCGGCGTGCTGCCTGCGTACCGCCGGCAGGGTGTGGCACGGGCGCTGCTCCACGCGATGATGGATCAGGCGCGGGCGTGGGGCTACGAAACGTTCCAGTTCGACACGTTTCCGAACAAGCACCCGGGGATGACCGTCCTGGGCCTCTCCGAAGGGTTTCGCGTAGTCAAGGCCGGCTACAGCCCGCAGTACAACGACTACCGCCTGCGCTTTAAGAAGGAGCTGTGAGACCGGTAAAGGTATGGGAGCATGGGCGTTTGGGAGTGCGGGAGGGGAAGAGACGAAAAGCCACCCATACCCACAAATCCTCACACTCCCTGTAACCATCGCGCGGCGCCATCCGTTGCGTTTAGACGGAGAGGGCTGATCAGTAATCACACGGCCAATGGTGCGACGGGTATTCTACGAAATCGTTGAAGGACTCCGCATTGCGGGGCGGGCCATCTGGGTCAACAAGATGCGCTCGGTGCTGACGACGCTCGGCATTATCATTGGCATCGCCTCGGTGACGGGCATGGCGACCGTCATCAACGGCATCGACCGGCAGTTCGAGCAGGCGCTCTCGGAGTTCGGCACCGACGTGTTGTACGTGCGCCGCTGGCCGCTCGCCAGTGGGCCGGGGACCGAGTGGTGGAATTACATCAACCGCCCCCGCATCGAGCCGGAGCTGGCCGAGACCATCGACCAGCGCTCGCGATACGCCATCGCCACCATCCCCACAACGAGCACGAACCGGACCGTGGGGTATCGCAGCACCACGCTCACCGGCGTCACCATCAACGGCGTGGGGGCGGACTACCCGCGCGTGCACGATCCTGACATCGACGCCGGCCGCTTTTTCAGCGCCGTTGAGGCGCGCAGCGCGGACAACGTTGTCGTCATCGGGGCGACGGTGGCGGACAAGCTGTTTCCCGTCGAGCAGCCGCTCGGCAAGACCATCACGATCAACGGGCGGCGCTTTCGCGTCATCGGTACGCAGGTGCAGCAGGGCAGCGGCGCCGAAGGCGGATCGTCGGCCGACAACCAGGTCAAGATTCCGTTCGAGACGTTCAACAAGCTGTTCGGCACGCGCCAGCGCAGCATCGACATCGAGGTGAAGGTGGCCAGCGTGGACGCCATGGACCGTGCAGCCGACGAGATTACGGGCATCGTGCGGGTGGCGCGCAAGCTCGACGCGATGGCGGAAAACAACTTCGAGATCGCGAGTCAGGAGGACGTGCGCCAGCAGTTCGCGCCAGTCAAGTTTGCCATCTACGGCATCGGCATCTTTCTGACGGCGCTGGCCTTGCTCGTGGGCGGCATCGGGGTGATGAATATCATGTTTGTCTCAGTGAAAGAGCGGACGAAAGAGATCGGCATCCGGAAGGCAGTGGGCGCCAAACGCCACACGATCCTGCTACAGTTTCTCATCGAGGCCATTATCATCTGCCTGATCGGCGGTGCGCTCGGCATCGCCATCTCGGCGGGGCTGACGACGCTGCTCACGAGCCTCATCGGCGTGCAGGCCGTGCTGCCGTTCGAGACGGTGATGCTCGCGTTTGGCATCTGCACGGGCGTGGGCATCGTCTTCGGGCTGGCACCGGCGTGGCAGGCCGCTCAGGCCGAGCCAATCGCCGCGCTGCGCTATGAATGAGTTACGGATTGTGCGTTGGGGGTTGTGCGTTGGGGGTTGTG
>CAYFRX010000024.1:0-1835 GCA_964345515.1 uncultured Rhodothermales bacterium | reverse complement strand
TTGTGCGTTGGGGGTTGTGCGTTGGGGGTTGTGGGAACCCGTAGCCACGGTTGTCGATTTTGCCTCGCTGACCGCTGAAGCGCATGAACTCGACATTGGACAATCGACAATCTACGGTCGACCATGAACATTCTTGAGGCGTTTCGGATGGCGTGGAATGCGCTGCGCGCGAACAAGCTGCGCTCGGCGCTGACGCTGCTCGGCATGGTGATCGGCGTGTTCGCCATCATCGCGTCGGTCACGGCTGTGAAGGTGATCGACGTGTACTTCCAGGAGTCGCTGCAGCTGTTCAGTTCCACCACGTTTACCGTCTCGAAAGACCCCGTGGTGCGCACGGGGCGGTGGCGCGATCGGGAGCGGCCCAACATCACGTACGATCAGGTGCGGCGGCTGGCGCGCGAGGTGCGCTATCCGGTGAGCCCGCAGGAGTTTTTTGGCGTCGATGCGATGCGGTACCAGGACCGGGCGACCGAGCCCAACGTGCGCATCATCGGCACGAATCAGCATTTCATGAGCAACTTTAGCTACGAGATTCAAGCGGGCCGGGGGGTGCTCGAATCCGACGTCCGGTACGCGCGGCCGGTCACCGTCATTTCGCCGGATGTGGCCGAGGTGCTGTTCCCAAACGAGACGCCGCTCGGCAAGACGGTCCAGATCGAGGGGCAGCGCTACGAGGTCGTGGGCGTGCTAGAGTCGAAAGGCAGCTTCCTCGGCAACAGCTTCGACCAGCGCATGTTTGCGCCCATCACGCGGCTGTTCGACGTGTACGGCTATCCGCAGCGCGACATCGAGCTGGTGAGCGTGCGCGCGCTGAGCGTCCGTACCGTGCCTGACGCGATGGACGCCGTGATCGGCCGGTTCCGCGTGATCCGAGACGTGCCCCCCGGCGACGAGAACAACTTCGAGATCGGCACGAACGATTCCGTGCAGAGCACCTTCGAGAACTTCACGAGCACGTTGACGGCAGGCGGCGCCGGCATCGGCCTGATCGCGCTGCTGGCTGCTGGGATTGGCATCATGAACATCATGCTCGTGTCGGTCACCGAGCGCACGCGCGAGATCGGCATCCGCAAGTCGGTGGGGGCCAAGAAGCGCGACATCATGCGACAGTTCTTGCTCGAGGCCGTGTTCATGTGCCAGCTCGGTGGGCTCATCGGCATCGGGCTGGGCGCCGCGTTCGGCAACCTCGTCGCCGTGTACTTCGACATCAGCGCGGCCTTCCCATGGGCCTGGGCGCTCGGCGGGGTCGGTGCCATGATCGCCATCGCCGTCGTCTTCGGCGGATACCCGGCCTACAAAGCCGCTCGTCTGGATCCCATCGAGTCGCTCCGGTACGAGTGAGCGCTTTGCGTTGAGCGTTTCGTGTGAGGGGTTGCAAGTTCGGGCGTCAGGCGTCAGATTCAGTCTGGTCCCCAACCTCCTAACGTGCCACGCCCAACCCGGAACCCTAAACCCATGACCGCACGAGACGCTGCAAAGCGCGCCGCTGGCAAGCAAGCCGCAACATTCATTGAGGACGGCATGCGCGTGGGGCTCGGCACCGGCTCCACCACCGCGTACGCGATCGGCGCGCTGGGGCGCCGCATCCGCGACGACGGGCTCGCCATCCGCGGGGTGCCGACGTCCTATGCCGCCGAGCGGCTCGCGCGCCAGCATGGCGTCCCCCTTGCCACGCTGGCCGATGTGGCGGCGCTCGACATTGCCCTAGATGGGGCCGACGAGGTCGCCCCGTCCTTGAATCTGATCAAAGGACGGGGCGCGGCGCACACGCGCGAGAAGATCGTGGCCGCGCAGGCCGAGCGATTCGTCGTGCTGGCCGATCCGTCGAAGCGGGT
>CAYFRX010000023.1:0-20558 GCA_964345515.1 uncultured Rhodothermales bacterium | reverse complement strand
GCTCAACCCACTCAGAACGGCGCGTCATCGATGGGGGGTTGCGGGGCGCTGAAGCCGTCGCCCCCGGCCGACCCGTTGCCCATGGTGCCGCCGCCGTTGGACGACGGGCCACCGCCCGCGTTCTGGCTGCCGCCCGCATTCTGGCTCTCGTAGCGCGTCGTCAGGTTTTCGAACAACGCGTATTGCTCCACGAAGGCCAGCTCGACCGTACCAATAGGCCCGTTACGCTGCTTCCCGATGATGATCTCAGCGATCCCCTCGGTGGAGTTGCCCTGCTCGTCGACCGTGATGCCATAGCGCTCGGCCCGGTAGATGAAGGCCACCACGTCCGCATCCTGCTCGATCGAGCCCGATTCTCTCAGGTCCGACAGCTGCGGGCGCTTGTCGCCGCCGCGGTTCTCGACGCCGCGGTTGAGCTGCGAGAGCGCCATCACGGGAATGTTCAACTCCTTGGCGAGCCCTTTGAGCGAGCGCGAGATGTGGGCAATCTCCTGCTCGCGGTTTGCGTTTTTCCGCACGCCCGAGCCCTGCATCAGCTGCAGGTAGTCCACCACCACGAGGCCGATATCGTGCTCGGCCTTGAGGCGGCGGCACTTGGCGCGCAGCTCCAGCACGCTCAGTCCGGGCGTGTCGTCGATAAAGATCTCGGCCTCAGAGAGTCGGCCGGCCGCGCGGGCGAGCTTCTGCCAGTCTTCGTCCGTCATGCGACCGGTGCGGGCCGCCTGTGCGTTCACGCGCGCCTCAGAGGTGAGCATGCGCTGCGCGAGCTGCTGCGCGCCCATCTCCAGCGAGAAGATGGCCACGCCCGTCTGATACTCCGGGTGTGTCGAGGCGTTCAGCGCGCAGGCCAGCGAGAAGGCCGTGTTGTGGGTCACGGTCCCGTCGGCGAGCAGAAAGCGGCCATTACCATCGAGGGTGAAGCCATAGTAATCACCAACCCCGTCTGGCTCGACCTCAATGCCCGTTACGCGCCAATCACGCCGATCCGTCCACGGCGTGGCCTTTTTCCGCTCGATGCGGACGGGAATTTCGTCCACGTTGCCATTGAACCGCACGCGATAGACCGTCGACTCGTGGCCTGTTTCTCGAATCCTTGCCGTCTTGGCCTTTAATGATGTGCGGTAGCCGAGCGTATCGCAGAGGAACTTGATTTGCTCGGCGAGCTGCTTGTTGGCCTGCGTAATTTCATAGGTGCCGCCGTGACCTTTGTTGAGGTGCCCATCACTATCAATGAGGCCCGCCAGCAGTCGAAGTCGTTTTTCGCGCGAATTTGCGAGATAGAGCTGTGGAATATGTTTGTTGTTCAGTACGCCGAGTGCGCGTAGCGCGGCCTGCACCGATCGTGCCGTGGCTACCGTACCGCGTTCACCACTTTTGATGAGGTAGGCGGGACAAGCACGGTGTTCATCAATGACGCTGATGGTTTCACCGCGGGCGTCTGCCGCTTCGTAGAGATACGATATGACTTCCTCATCGATGGTATAAATCCGAGCGCTATCGGATTTACCGTCGCCAAGCCAGAGCCCGAGGAGGTACGGATCGAGCGGGACGGGTTGCTCTGAAAATTCGGCAGCCGCCTTGAACCCCTTGTTGTCGTTCTTCCACTTGTCGGACTTCGTCATATACTCGCGCACGGAGATGTCCGTGATAGAGCCTCGGGGGCGGCGTCCTTCGCGGCGGCTCTTTTTGAGCGAGAGGATGTGGCTCTCGTTCACGCGATAGTCCATGCCGCGCTTCTGGCGCACCCAGTACATCATCTCGCGGCCCCGAGCTAGCGACTGCACGGTGCGCGGGGTGCCGTCGTCCCCCATCAGGCGATCACCTGTCTCAATGTTCTCAACAGGCTTGACGCGGCCGTCATACATCATCACCGGCGTGCCCTTGCCAAGGCATTTCCCCATGGAGGGCCTAGCAGCGATGATGATGAGGTCGGACGGCTGCCAGCCGCTCGTGAGGCGGTCGAGGCGGTGAAAGCCGCTCGGCACGCCCGTGATGCCGCCCTCCTGGCCGTGGATGGCCTCCAGCCGCTCCAGCGTGTCTTTCACCACGTCGTTCATCGACGAGGCCGCCTTGCGAAGCTGGTTGTCGGAGATCTGAAAGATCTTGCTTTCCGCCTTGTCGAGCAGCTCGAAAGCGTCGGCGCTCGAATCGTACGCCTCACCCACCAGGCCCGTCATCGTCTCGATGAGCTTGCGAAGGAGCGACTTCTCCGCGATGATGCGCGCGTGGTACTCGACATTGGCCGCCGAGGCGACCTGCGTGGTGAGCTCCGTGAGGTAGTACGGCCCCCCAATCTTCTCCAACTCGTCGCGCCGCTTCAGCTCGTCGGTCAGCGTGACGAGGTCGACCGGATTCCCCCGCTCAAAGAGACTGAGGATGGCCATGTAGATGCTCTGGTGCTTGCCGCTGTAGAACGCCTCCGGCGGGAGGATCTCGATGGCCTTCGGGATGGCCTCCCGTTCGATGAGCATGGCGCCCAGAACCGACGTCTCGACGTCGGTGGCCTGCGGCGGGACGCGGCCTGACTTCTCGTGCACGGCCTCGGCCTGCGCGCGCTTGCGGCGGCTTTGGTTGCCTCGCATCTTATCGAGCGGGTACGACGGCCGCGCGCTGTCGTCGATGTTAAGGCGGGGTTGAGATTGGTTGTCGTCGGCCATGGGGGAGCGGTTGCAACAAGATGCAGGCGTGGAGCCGGTCCCACGCCCGTGCATTCAATTCGCCGGCGGGCGTCGTCAGGCAGTCAGCTCGTCATAGCGCGTCCGAAGTAGCTTCATGTCTTCCCACGTGGGGCGTTTCCAATTCGCGTTGCGCAGCAGGGCGGCGGGGTGGTACGTCGCCATCAAAGGGATGCCGTAAAAGTCGTGCTCCTTCCCGCGCAGCGAGCCGAGCGAGGAGCTCCGGTCGAGCATCGTGTTCGTCGCAACCTTTCCCACGCACAGGATGATGCTGGGCTGGATCAGCGCAATCTGTTTATAGAGGATGGGAAGGTGTGCTTTCACCTCCTCCGCGTTCGGATCGCGGTTGCGAGGCGGGCGGCTCTTCAAGATGTTGGTAATGTAAACATCATCCCGCTCGAAGTTAATAGCCTCCAGGATTTTATCCAGCAATTTCCCGGCGCGGCCCACGAACGGTTCGCCCTTCTTGTCTTCGTCGGCGCCGGGCGCCTCGCCAATGATGACGAGATCCGCGTTCGGATCGCCGACGCCGAAGACGGCGTGCTCGCGGTCTTCGTCGATGGGAACGAGCTCGTGCGCGTCGACCCAGGCCTCGACGTCCTCCAACGAAGTCATGGCTTTGTATGGCGCATCGTCGGGGATCAAGGCCTCGATGCGCTCGGGCGGTGGGAGGGACGCGTCTTCCGTGGGGTCCACTTTGTTGCCGAACAGGTCGTAGTTGGGCATGGTGGCGTTGGGAGCGTCTTGGTCGTCGGAAGCGTGAGGTGGGAGGGCGTCGTCGGATGCATCGAGCGGGACGAGCGGGCCGTGCAGCGACGCTTCCTGCTCAAGGGCTCGTCGGAGATCTTGGAGCAGCGATCTCATGGGAACGGCGGCATCAACGAGAGACGAAGCGCTGAGCAGGTCCAGAAGAGCGGACTACGACGAGGCGCCGTTCGACAGGCTGCCTGCACCGACGCGCACGGCAGCGACGCAGTCCAGCAACACGTTGGCGACTTCGGGCTTGGAGAGGACGGGGAGCTCTTCTTTGTAGCCGTCGCGGTGGAGCAGCGTGACGCGGTTCGTCGTCGTGCCGAACCCAGCGCCTTCCTCCAACGGGTTGTTCAGCACGATCCAGTCGAGACTCTTCTCTTCCAGCTTGCGGCGCGCATTTGCGATCCCGTCGTCGGTTTCGAGCGCGAAGCCCACGAGTTGCTGGTACGGCCGTTTCTGCTCGCCCAGTGCTTTCAGGATGTCCGTGGTGCGGCGAAAGCGGAGCGCGAGCTCGTCCTTGTCGCTCTTCTTGATTTTGGAGGGCGTCATGCGGGCCGGCGTGTAATCGGCGACGGCGGCCGCCATCAGCACGAGGTCGGCGTCGGCGTGCCGCAGCACGGCGGAGTGCATCTCCTTGGTCGTGGTGACGTCGATGCGCTGCACGCCCGGGGGCGTGTCCAGGCACGTGGGGCCGCTGACGAGCGTCACGTTAGCGCCGCGTTCAGCAGCGGCGCGGGCTAGCGCGTAGCCCATGGTGCCCGTCGATCGATTTGTGATCACGCGGACGGGGTCGATGGGCTCCTGGGTAGGCCCGGCCGTGACGAGAACATCGAGCCCACTGAACGAATCCTGCATGGCGGTGGGCCAATTGTCGTCCGCTGGCGGCGGAGCGGAGGATGCATCATCGGGGGGTGGGGATGCCTCCGATTCCGCATGCGGCGCCGACAGGCCGGGATCGTCCACGCCCGAGCGGTCCGGCGCCGTGTCGCCCTGGGCAGAGTCATCAAAGCCGGCCGGCTCGCTGAATTCGTCGAGCTCGTCAAAGTCGAAAGGGCTGTCCGGCTCCTCGGCGTCGTCGTTCCGCTCTTCGATCATGCGCGCGATCTGCTCCGTGATCGACTCGGGCTCTGGGAGGCGGCCCTGCCCCACGAGGCCACTGGCCAGTTCGCCGTGCTCGGCGGGCATCACGGCGTAGCCTAGCGCGCGGAGCCGCTCCAGGTTCGACTGCGTCGCCGGGTGGCGGTACATGTCACGGTCCATCGCGGGGCACACCAGAAGCGGGCACTCCGCCGACAGCGCCGTGGCTGTCAGCATCGAGTCGCTAAATCCGTACGCTAGCTTGGCGACAGTCTGCGCCGTAGCCGGGGCCACCACGAACACGTCGGCCCAGAGCCCCAGGGTGACGTGCTTGGTCCAGGCGTCTTCCGCGGCCTGGCCGCTGGCGTCGTCCGGGAACAGGTCAGTCAGCACCTCGCGGCCCGAGAGCGTCCCGAGCGTCAGCGGGGAGATGAACCGCGTGGCGTCTTGGGTCATCAGCACCTGCACCTCGGCGCCGGCCTTGCGGAGCAGGCGCACGAGCAGGGCTGATTTATACGCGGCGATGCTTCCGGACACGCCGAGCAGAACGCGGCGGTCCAGTAAGGATTCTTGGATCTCGGGAGACGCCATGACGGTTCAGCGGATCTGAAAGCAGCAGCGGTAACGACGGCAAAAGGAGTGAGACGCCGAAACAGACGATGGCTCGGTTCGGCAACCTCAGCCCCCGGTCCGTCACGTACATCACGGTGCGTAGGGACGGTCCATCCGGCGCGCCGGACTACTTGTTGGAGTGGCGGTGGTACAGCTCGTCGCTTTTGAACTCTTCGATCGCAATCTCCGTGGGTTCCGCCTCCAACTCGTACTCGATGGAGATTTTGGCCTGCTCCTCCTGCATGCGTGCGTCCTCCATTTCAGGACCGAAGCCCTCGAAGTATGAGAGTTTGTCCTCAAGTTCCGACCGCTTGTTGGAAGCAACCTGACGGGCGCGCTTAGACGCGATGGCGACGGATTCGTACAGGTTGCCCGTTTTTTCAGCGAGCTTGTCGATATTGAGGGTTTCGATAGCCATAAGCTGTTGGCAGATTCAGGTCGATGGTAAAACAGCATAGTTAACGGTTGAGAAACCGACGAATGAGGTCCAAAGTTTCCTCGACGGCCTGGTCCAATTCGTCGTTGACCACAACAGCGTCGCACGCGTCGCGCTGCTGCATTTCCATTTCAGCACGCTGGATGCGCACTTTGAAACGCTCGTCTGATTCCGTGCCGCGCCGTTCCAGCCGCCTCCGCAGCTCTTCCATCGAAGGGGGCGCTATGAAAACCATCAGCACGTCGTCGCCGTAGAGGCGCTTCACGTTGAAGGCGCCGCGCACGTCGATATCGAGGAGCACCGGGTGCACCGCCGCTTTCGTCTCCACTTCGGTGCGGAGCGTGCCGTAGAACTGGCCCGGGTAGACCTCCTCGTGCTCCAGCAACTCGCCCTCCTCGACGAAGCGGCGAAACGTATCCTCAGAAACGAAGTGGTAGTCCTCGCCGTCTGTCTCATGCGGGCGCGGCTCCCGCGTGGTCGCCGACACAGAGAACTCGACCTCCGGTATGGCCTCCATGACGCGGTGCGCGATGGTCGTTTTTCCGGCCCCGCTTGGCGCCGTCAGTACAATGATGTCGAGGGAGGGCATGCCGGTGGGGACAGGGAATGGGTGAACAGGTGGATTAGAGCAGAGGGCGGCACGGCCTGTTCCGCTGGATCTCATAGGCCTTGCCCGTTTCGTCTGCTCTTCGTTTCGCTCTTCCCGCCGCGTTCACTCTACGTTGCGGATTTGCTCGCGGATCTTCTCGACGTCTTCCTTCATCTGCACGGCGTGCTCGGTGATGGTGGCGTCGTTGGCCTTCGAGCCGATCGTATTCACCTCGCGATGGATCTCCTGGGTGATGAACTTGAGCTTGCGCCCGACGGCGTCTTCGTTGGAGAGCGCTTCGCGGAAGAGGTCGAGGTGCGAGTGAAGGCGGACGCACTCCTCCGTGACATCGAGCTTGTCGGCCAGGATGGCGACCTCCGCCTCCAGCCGGTCGGGGTCGATGCGATCGTCGTCCATCAGCCGGGCGAGGCGCTCCTCCAGCCGGTCGCGAGCGGCTTCCACCCGTTCCGGGGCGCGGTCTTCCACGGCCTGCAGGTGGTCGCCGATGGCGTCGATGCGCGCTTCGAGGTCGGTGCGCAGCGCCTGGCCTTCCTGGCGCCGCATCGTGCGGAGCTGCTCGATGGCTTCGCCCAGCGCCACCTGCACGGCGTCCCATGCTTCCTCGTCGACCGTCTCGTCCTCGTCCTCCACGGTGGTGAACACGTCGGAGAAGTGCAGGAGGTGTTCCAGCTGAATGGGCGCTTGCAGGCCGGCCGCGTCGCGCAGCCGGTCCAGCAGCCGGCGGTAGCTGGTGGCGAGTTCCTCATCCACCTCGATGGGCAGCGACTCGTCCTCCTCGCCTTCCACCTGCACGTTCACGTTGAAGCGGCCCCGTTCGAAGGCCTGCTTGATGTGTGCCTGTAGGTTGCCCTCGTGGGCAGCGAGGCGGCTGGGCAGGCGAGCGGACACGTCGCAGTGCCGGTTGTTCACCGCGCGGATCTCGACGGTGGCTGTAATGTCGTGGACGGTGGCGGTGCCCCGCCCGAAGCCGGTCATGCTGGCAATCATGGGGGCTGTTGGTTAGTGGCTACCGGTCATTCGCGGTTATACTGTTTCTCTGGAAACGGAGTGAACATCCCCCTACCGCTTCATCACAGTCCCTTCCCGGGTGCCCCGTTGGCTTGATCCAACGGGGCGCAACCATCAAGGCGGTGAAGAAATCGGCTACCGGCGCTCCCTCTCCGCTAAAATCTTCGAGACGCCCTCCCTCACGTCGGTCGGTCAGACCGCGAAGATTTGTAGACGCTTCGATGCCGCTCCGGTCGAGCCGCCGATTCCTTCAAGGCTGGGGGCTTGAAGGACCCTCCGGGAAGTTGGACTCACCATCACTTCGGCGAATTGGTATAGTAGCTGGGAGTACGCAAAAAGCCGGGTTCTCGAAACGAGCAACCCGGCTGGAGGACGGCATTCAACGAACCAAAAACCAAGGACTACCAACCAAAAACTGAAAGGCGGAGGGGGAGGGATTCGAACCCTCGGTACCGCATGGCGGCACACTCGCTTTCCAGGCGAGCCCCTTCGACCGCTCGGGCACCCCTCCGTGGAATGGCGATTGTCGAATGTGGAATGACGAGCTCAATCTACACTCGGAAATCGCCATTCGACAATCGCTACACCTTCATAATTTCCTCTTCCTTGCGTTCGACGAGCTGATCCACCTTGTCGGTGTACTCGTCGGTCAGGTCCTGGATGTCATGCTCCGCGCCGTACCGCACATCCTCCGACAGGCTTTCTTCCTGTTCGATTTTCTTGAGCCGTTCCTTCGCGTTGCGCCGCGTGTTACGGATGGAGATGCGCGCCTCCTCGGCCCGCTCGCTCGCCTTCTTGGCCAGTTCCTTCCGGCGCTCCTCGGAAAGCGGCGGCACCGGGACGCGAATCTGCTGCCCGTCGTTGGACGGGTTGAAACCGAGGTCCGACTTCATGATGGCCTTCTCGATGTCCTCCAGCGCGTTCGTGTCGAAAGGCTGGATGAGGAGCAGATCGGCCTGCGGAGCCGTGACGCTCGCAATCTGCTCCAACGGTGTCTGGCTCCCGTAGTAGTCCACCTTGATGGTCTGCAGCATCGCCGGCGAAGCGCGCCCGGTACGGATGGACTGGAGTTCCGTGCGGAAGTGCTGGAGGGCCTTCTCCATGCCCTGTTTCGCTTTCTTCAGTGTTTGGTCAATCGGGTCGTCAGGCATCGGTCCACGCTCGTGATTGGTGGTCTCAGAAGAAAGGCACTATGCAGGAACACGTTCCGCGGCGGCCCGCGTTTCGTCCCAGTGCACCTTGGTGCCGATCTGCTCGCCCTGGAGCACGCGGCGCAGATTGCCCGGCGTTCCCATGTTGAACACGATAATGGGCATGCCGGATTCCTGGCACAGCGTGAACGCCGTCATGTCCATCACCCGCAGGCCGCGGCTGATCACTTCGCTGCCGTGGATGGACGCAAACTGCTCGGCGTCCGCATCTTCCTCCGGGTCGGCCGTAAATACGCCGTCCACGCGCGTGCCCTTCAGGATCGTCTCGGCCTCGATTTCGAGCCCGCGCAGCGCGGCGGCCGTGTCGGTAGTGAAGTACGGGTTGCCCGTTCCGGCGCCGAAGATGACGACGCGCCCCTTCTCCAGGTGACGAATCGCACGCCGGCGGATGAACGGCTCGGCGATCTCTTCCATCTTGATGCTGGACTGCAGCCGCGTCTGGAGGCCGGTCTGTTCGAGCGCGTCTTGCAGCGCCATCGCGTTGATCATCGTCGCCAGCATGCCCATGTAATCGGCGTGGGCGCGCGTCATGCCCTGCATGGCGTTTTGGACGCCGCGAAAGATGTTGCCGCCCCCAATGACGACGGCGATCTCGACGCCGAGGTCAATGGCTTTCTTGATATCGGCGGCGTACATCCGCAGCACCTTCTCGTCGATGCCGTATGCCTTGTCGCCGAGCAGCGCCTCGCCACTGAGCTTTAGCAGGACGCGCCGGTATGTGGGCGGCGATTGTTCGATGTCAGAGGCTCGATTATTCGTGGGCTCCATCGCGTGCTGCACCAATCTACAATCGGCAACCGTGAATCCAAAATCGAATCAGTCGCCCAGCGCGTAGCGGACGAATCGCCGCACCTCCACACCGGCGTCACCGAGCATCTCCTGGACGGAGACAGAGGCGTCCTTCACGAACGACTGCTCCAACAGCACGTTGTCTTCGAAGAAGCGCTCTAGCTTGCCCTCGGCAATGCGGTCGATGACGTGATCGGGCTTGCCGTCGCTGAGGGCGGCCTCGCGCGCGATCTCTTTCTCCTTCTCTTGCACCTCCTTGGACACCTCCTCGCGCGTAACGGCGATCGGATCCAGCGCGGCGACCTGCATGGCTACGTCCTGCCCCACCTCTTCCGTGTCGCCCGTACCGGCCACCTCGACGAGCACGCCGAGCCGGGAGCCCGGATGCACGTACGAAATCACTTCGCCGTCGTCGGATTCGAGGATCTGGAAGCGCCGGAGAGCCAGCTTTTCGCCGATGCGGCCCGTCATCTCGACGAGCTCGGTCTCGATGGTCTTGTCGCTATTGAAGGGCAACGCCTTCAGCGCGTCAACGTCGGACGGGCGCTCCTCAAGCACGAGCGCAGCAACGCGGTCGGCGAAGGTGCGAAACTCGTCGTTGCGCGCCACGAAGTCGGTCTCGCAGTTGATCTCGGCGATGGCACCGGCGGCGCCGTCCGCGCTGATCTGCGTGACGACGAGGCCTTCGTCGGCTTCGCGCTCGGAGCGCTTGGCAGCGACCTTCTGGCCTTCCTTGCGCAGAATCTCGATGGCCTCGTCGAAGTCGCCGTCGGCCTCCTGCAGGGCCTTCTTGCAGTCCATCATGCCAACGCCGGTCGCATCACGAAGCTTTTTGACGTCCTGTGCGGAAATGCTCATGGGGGAGTGTAGACTTGGGGTTTATCCGGGAGAGAGCGATGCAGGCCGAAACGGCTACGCCGAGGCCTTGGCTTTCTGTTTCTCCTGCTGTTTCATCTGCCGCTCTTGCTGGCCTTCCTTGATGGCATCGGTGATGATGGAGGTGACCAGCTCGATGGAGCTCAGCGCGTCGTCGTTGGACGGGACCGGGTAGTCGACGAGCTCCGGGTCGCAGTTCGTGTCCACCATCGCGATGATGGGGATGCCGAGCTTGCGCGCCTCGTTGACGGCGATGTCCTCGCGCTTCACGTCGACGATGAAGATGGCGCCGGGAAGACGGGCCATCTCGCGAATGCCGCCCAGCACGTTTTCGAGCTTCTCGTGCTCGCGGAGGCGAACCAGCTTCTCCTTCTTCTTGAGCTTGTCGAGCGTGCCGTCTTTCTCCATCTTCTCGATATCCTCCATACGGCGGATGGAGCGGCGGATCGTATCGAAGTTGGTCATCGTGCCCCCGAGCCAGCGGTTCACCATGTACGGCATGCCGCACTCCTCGGCGTAGTCGCGGACGATCTCCTGCGCCTGCTTCTTCGTGCCGGCGAAGAGGATCGTTTTGCCGCGGCGGGCAAACCGCCGCGCTGCGTTGGCTGCCCGGTCGAGCAGGACCTGCGTCTGCATCAGGTCGATGATGTGAATGTTGTTCCGGTCCATGAAGATGTATTTCTCCATGCGCGGATGCCACCGGCTCGTAAGGTGGCCAAAGTGCGTCCCGGCTTTCAGCAGCTCCTCGATGGAGGCCCGATGCTCGGCCGACTCCCCCTCCTCCTCTTCGGCAACGGCGTCGTCGAGGTCGCCCTCCTCCTCGTCGTCGGTAACGTCTTCCTCCGCGGCGGCGTCTTCCGTTTCGTCTTCTTCCTCCTCCGCTACGGGCTCGTCCGCGACGTCTTCGTCGTCCGTTGCGGCCTCGTCCGCAGCGTCTGTGTCGGCGGATTCCGTGTCCACCGAGGCCGTGGAGGCGTCGGCCTCCTCGGGCGTCGCGTCGTCGGGGGCGGTGTCTTCGGCGGGGTCTGCAGGCGCATCGGCCTGGATGTCTTGCTTTTCGTTTTCAGGCATAGGGTCGGTGTGTGATAGATTGGGTTTGGGCTTCTACGATCGTCGCCTGCGCTGCGAAATCGGTTTGGGAAAGCTTTCCCCAAACGCGATCAACCCACAGTCACATCGGACCGTATGTGTGATTCTGAGGGTCGATTGGCGACGTCCGGATGACGGAAAACGCGCCACTCGACCATCGCCACTCGACCATCGGATTAACGTTTGGAGTACTGGCTCTTTTTGCGCGCTTTCGGCTGACCGTACTTTTTGCGTTCAACCATGCGGTCGTCGCGCGTCAGGTAACCGGCGCCGCGGAGGGACTCGCGTAGATCCTCGTCGTACTCGACGAGCGCGCGGGCGATGCCAAGCCGTACGGCCTCAGCCTGGCCCGTGAGCCCGCCGCCGCTGACGTTGATCAGCACGTTGAACTGGCCGATGGTGTCGGTTACTTCAAACGGCATGTCCAGTTCGCGCCGGCGCCAGGCGACGGGAAAATACTCTTCGGCGTCGCGCTCGTTCACGATGACGCTTCCGTCGCCCGGACGCAGGTACACGCGAGCGGTGGACGTTTTGCGGCGGCCGATCGCTTGGTATTCAGTCTGTGCCATGTTTTGGGGTAGAGGTTGCTGCTCGGAGGGTTCGATGGGAGGGCGTCCGCTACACGTCGAGCGGCTGCGGCTGCTGGGCCTCGTGCGGATGCTCCGGGCCGGCGTACACCTTGAGCTTCTTGAGCATCTTGCGGCCGAGGGGGCCTTTCGGGAGCATGCCTTTCACAGCGTGCCGGATGATGAACTCGGGCTTCTTGGCGCGGAGTTCAGCCGGCGTGTCCGTGCGCTCGCCCCCGGGGTAGCCGCTGTAGCGGCGATACGCCTTGTCGGTTTCCTTCTGGCCTGTGAACTGCGCCTCTTCGGCGTTCACCACGACCACGAAATCGCCGGTGTCCACGTGTGGCGTGAACGAGGGTTTGTGCTTGCCGCGTAGCACGGTGGCCACCTTCGAGGCGATCCGTCCCACGACGTTGCCGCGGGCGTCGACCACGTGCCAGGCGCGCTCTACATCTTCCGCGCGGGCGCTCTCAGTCTTAAAACTTTGGGTATCCATGAGTCTGTTGCTCTCTTCGTATCCGTACGGTCCGCGTGCTGTGTCGATCAGCGCAATTCAGCAGCGGATGGATCGTGCAATGCCATGGCCTCGACGGCGAGGACGACGTCTCCCGCGGCCGCCAGGCGGTGAATTCGGTAGCTAATAAAAATAAGTCATTGCGTCAATTGCGTACCATCTGGTGCATGTGGGGAGGCACGCCATTAAAACAGCCATTGTAGCACGCAGGCGGCCGCATGCAGGTTTTGGGAGACAGGCATTATTCCCCCAATCTTGATGAGCTTCGCCCCTGCCCTTTCTGTACTCCGCGCCGTTTCTTATATTTATCGCAAGATCTTTCACCCCCCTACTCGAACCTCATGGCGGTTCCGGCCCGCGTGTGATGTCCGACCCATTCTCTGATCTCGACAGGCTGGTCGCCCACCTCCCCTTCTCGCTCGACGACACCGAGGAGGTCAACGCGGCATTCGCACGCTGGCGCGCTCACAAGGACCGCGAGGATGAGAAGATCGTGGCGCTGTGGACGTACTGCTTCATCATGCGCTACTTTCTAGTCAAGGCCGTCCGCGGAACCGTTCGCAGCGCTTCCGACCTGGACGCCCTCATCGCGAAGGTCTATCGCAAGGCCGATTGTAAGCGCGACACCGTCAAGAACGCGTCGCGCTACGCTAGTTGGGTGAGCGTTATTTGCAAGAACACACTCATCAACTACGTGAACCGCAAGCGCCCGGAGCAGTCGATCCAGGACGAACAGGGTCCGATGCTTACCGCGGAATCCTCGACCACGTACCACGACGCCGGGTTTGTGTTGCAAGCGCTCCACGACGCCATCGATCGCCTGCCCTCTTACCTGCAGGAGACGGCGCGTCTCTACTTTCTCCAGGAGTTCACGTACGAGGAGATTGGCAAGCGCATCGGGAAGTCCGTCCCTACCGTCCGCTCGTACCGCCATAAGGCCGTGAAGAAGTTTCGAGAGGACGACCAGCTTCTCGCCTTTCTCCAACCTGAGGATCAAGAATGAAGCATACTAATGAGGCGTTATGTTCTTGCTGATAACGTGTCTAGTGCACGATCGCAACAAAATGAATAAGGGGTTTGGCACGCACGCGCCCCGCTTTAATCAGCCTCGCCTGGAAGCGACGTTATGGAGAATATAGAAGACAAGATCCTTCGGCTCAGCGGGTTGTCTGCCGAGGAGCAACAGGCGGTCGAAGCCTATGTCGATGCGCATCCTGAGTGGCGGGCGCTTCTCGACGAGGTGAAGGCCTTGAGTGCGATGGCTCGTGAGGCGCGCATCCTGCATCGCGTGAATGATGAGGCGCTGGCCTACTACGTCGTTGCCCAGCATTCGGAGCTGAGCGCGTCGCCGGCGCTCCAACGGGTTTTTGACGACCTAGAGGACCGCCTGGACGGTGATCCCGACCTGCGCGCACGCTTCGAAGCCTTAACGGCGCGGCTGCAGGAGGTCGCGTCTTCATTCGACCCCGCCGCTCAATTTGAAGAGCTGTCGGGCTTTCCGGCGGCGTCCTTGGAGGGCTTATCCGCTGAGGCGACGTCGGGTGCGCCGGCACGGGAGCGGGAGAAAGAGACTGCCTGGTTCCCTTCCATTGAAGACGTCCTCGTGTTTTCGTTGCCACGGACGGTCCAGTGGGCCGCGGCTGCGGTCGTGCTCGTTGGGTTGTTATATGGCGGGCTGTTCGTGGTGAGTCAGGCCTTGCAGAGCGATATCGAGCGTCTTGCCCTGGTGGATCCGGGTGAGACGCGGCTTGAAGGCTATTCGCTCACGCTGCGGGGCGCACCGGCGACGGCCGATACCTCCTCGACCGATGCCTTCTACTTAGAGGCACTGCGTACTTTGCGCGATGCGCAGACCACCACGCTGGGGCTATTCCCACGCTACAACCAGCAGAAACTCCGGCAGGCGGAGCAGCTCCTTCAGCGCGTCATCGAGCGCGAAAAGAACCGCTCGTTCCTGCAGGTTGAGGCCTACTTCTTCCTGGGCAAAGTGCATCTGGCACAGGGAAAGATCGAGGCGGCCCGATCAAACTTCCAGACGGTCGCCATCCGTGAGGGACGGCGCGCCTCCGAGGCCGTCGAAATCCTCACCCAGCTCCAGGAGCGGTATCCTGCCCATGGGCAAAGTTACCTTGGGTGAGCAAGCTGCAGTCAGCCAGAGAAGGTGCTCAGCGTCTTCCGGACGGCGGTGAGCAGCTCGTTGGCTCGATATGGCTTGGCCAGGTAGGCATCGAAGCCGGCCTTCGTGAATCGTTCCTCGTCGCCGGGCATCGCATAGGACGTACACGCGATCATCGGTACGTCGCGGTAGGCCGGCCGGGCCCGGAGCTGCTCCAGCACGTCGAGACCCGTGGCTTTCGTGCTGAGATTGATGTCCACGATCAGCACATCGTAGCGCTGGGACAGGGTCCGCTCCAGGGCATCGCCCACGCTCGCCACGGCATCCACGTCGGCGGGGAGGCCCGCTTCGTTGAGAAGCATGGGCACTATCGCGCGCGCCTCCTTGTTGTCCTCGACGAGCAGCACCCGCGGGACGTCGGAGTCGTCGGGTGCGAAGTCGGTCGGGGCCGTCGTCGACGCCTCGGGACGGTCCACCGGCGCGTCCGGGTGCCGCGGCAGAACGACCGTAAAGGTGCTCCCCTCGCCTTTCGTGCTATCCACACGGATGAAGCCGTTCATCAGCATCACGAGGCGCTTCGTGATCGCAAGGCCCAGCCCGCTGCCCTCGAAGTTTCGCGTGAACCCTTCCGACTCCTGCTTGAAGTCGTTGAAGATCTCCTCCAGGGCGTCCTCGGCGATCCCGATGCCGGTGTCCTCCACCTGGATCGTCGCCCCATCGTTGGCGGCTCGTAGGCGGACGGCGACGTGGCCCTCGTGGGTGAATTTCACGGCATTGGAAATCAGGTTCGTGAGCACGCGCTGGATGGCGCCCCGATCGAGCTGAGCCTCGACGGGCGCGTCGGGCAGGTCGAGGCGGAGCGCGAGGTCGCTTTGCTCCGCTTGTGTGCGCACGAGCTCCATGGCGTTGCGGACCTCCTGCGCGAGGTCGAGCGGCTCCGGCTGGATCTTCATCGTCCGGCTTTCCAGCTGAGCGAGGTCGAGGACCGAGGTGAGCGTGCGCATCAACCGCTTGCTGCTCTTCCGGATCAGGTTGAGAAACTGGAGCGGCTCGCCCTCAAATTGATTGCTCAGCAGGTCGGTAAAGCCGATGATCGAGGTGAGGGGAGTGCGAATCTCGTGGCTCATGTTGGCGAGGAAGGCTGACTTCAACCGGCTGGCCTCTTCCGCTTGCTCCTTCGCGTCGATCAGTTCGCGCTCGAACGCCTTCCGCGCCGTGATGTCACGGGCCACGACGGAGTACCCCGCGGAGGCGTCGCCGTCGAATACGGGGGCCGTGACGGCTTCGACCCAGACGGTCGTTCCGTCCTTGCGCACGAGCTCCAGTTCCAGCCGCGTCTCATCACGGTTCGGTGCGCTCGGGGACGGCTGCGTCTGGCGCTGTCGATTGACGGCGCGAACGCGGGCGAGCGATTCAGCGGCCAACATTTCCTCGAAGGAGAGCGCCCTGAAGGCCTCGGGCGTGTAGCCGAGCAGGTGCTCGATGGAGGGGCTGACGTACGTGATGTTGAGGTCGACATCGAAGAGCGCGATCACGTCGCGGACGTTCTCGGCAAGCAGGCGGTAGCGCTCTTCGCTTTCCTGCAGCGCCCGCTCGGCCCGGCGCTGCTTCGTCACGTCGCGGACCACCGTCTGCGCAGCGGCCTGGCCCTTGTACGTGACGGGCACCGATCGGGTTACCACGATGCGTTCCTCGCCGTCGAGCCGCACCATCCGGTGTTCGAAGGGAGCCGTGGCCTCCCCGCGATCCAGTTGTGCCTTGCGCGCTTGAATTTGGGCATCCACGTCGGGGTGCGCGAACTCCAGCACCGAGCGGCCGATCATGTCGACCGGGTCGTCGGCGCCGAAGAGGCGCGCCCCGCTGGGATTGATGTAGGCGTACCGGCCGTCGATGGTGATGTGGATGGGCTCGGGGTGGGCCTCCACGAGCCGCCGCCAGCGCTCCTCGCTCTCCCGCCGAGACGCTTCGCGCGCCTTGCGTTCTGTGACGTCGAGGTGGACGCCAACGGCGCGGCGCGGGGTGCCGCCGGGCGCCCGCTCGACGACTTTCCCCGTGCAGAGGACCCACGCCCACGACCCGTCCTGCTTCCGCATGCGGTACTCGGTCCTGAAATAGGGCGTCGCCCCGTCCAGGTGGGCACGGATCCGGGTCCACGCCGGCACGCGGTCGTCCGGGTGGAGCAAGCGACGCCAGGTGTGCGGTGTGGGCGTGACGTCGTCGGGGGCGTAGCCGAGCATCGTGGCCAGCCGGGCGTTGTACACGACGTTTCCGCTTGGCACGTCCCAGTCCCACAGGCCCATGTGAGCGCCTTCCAGCGCGAGGTCGAGCCGCTGGAGGGTGCTCTGCACGTGCGCCTGCCAGCGCCGGTTGCGGCGCAGCGTGAGGCGGGCAAACACGAAACCGACGAGCAGCGCGAGAGTGACGACCGTCAGCTCGGCGCCGAAGAACCACTGTACGATGCGGGCATTTCCCAATCGGATGGCTGTCGCAAAGTCGCGCTCGATGCCGTCCAACCGCTGATCGATGTGCTGCACCCGCTGCAGCGCGGCGCGCTGCGCCGCCGTCGAAAAGTCCCCCGCCGTTCGAGCCTGACGGAGACGGGCCGCCTCGTGCTGGAGCACGGTGATCAGGCTGTCGCCCCGCTTCCACACGCCAAAGGCACGCTGGACCTCGGGCACAAAGCCGAACCGCTGCCCGAGCAGCGCCATGTTGTCTGCATCGTCGGCGCCCATGCCTGCCGCCACGAGGTGGGCGCGGGTCTCGGCCTGGACCGGCCCAGACTGCTTGAACGAAAGGCGCGCGCTCCGGAAGGCCAGGGGCCCTTGAAGCGCTGCGTGGAACCGGCGAAGCTCGCGCTCGCTGCCCGTCCGGGTGTAATGCTCCAGGTGATGGGTGGCCGCCCACCGGTCCTCCCCCCAGCGTTCCACTCCTTCGAGATAGGCCTGCGTCGCCTCATTGACCCGGATGTCGACGTACTCAATGCCGAGGAGAAGCGCCATTGCCCCAAACAGCACGCCCCAGAAGATGAGGGCCTGGCTGGTGAAATTCTGCGCGTGGAGCTCAGAATCTCGCGCGGAAGCACGTCCGAAGAATTTCATGGCAGCCCTTGGAAGCGACGGAGGGTCTCAGCAGAGACAGATGCACAGAGAGCCGAGCGCAGGACGCGGCGTGAGTGAAAGAGCAGGCGGTGCCCGCATGCTCTCGGACTCGGCGCACAGACTTCGACCGAGTGATGTCATTTATCGACCGGCACGCGAAGAAAGTTAAAGCGCCGAGGTCAGCGGCCCGCCTCGTGCGCGTTCAGGTAGTCGACTGTCAAGGCAGTCATCGCACGTACGCCGAGCGGCATCCCGCTCTCGTCGATGGTAAAGTCGGGCGTGTGGTGGGGCGGCGCCGCGGCCGGATCCATCCCCTCCGGCATGCCGCCGACGAAGAAGTAGAGGCCCGGCACCTCGCGCTGGAAGTACGAGAAGTCCTCCGCGCCCGTGATGGGGTTAACGACCTCCACGTTCCCGGCCCCGGCGACGCGCTCCAGCGTGGGCGCCATCTGCGCGGTGAGGTCTGGGTCGTTGTCCGTAACGGGGTAGCCGCGGTCGATCTCGACGTCGGCCGTGGCGCCCATGCTCTCGGCGATGCGCGTGGCCGTGCGGCGGATGTCGGCGTGGATCTTGTCCTGCATGGCTGTGTCCAGCGTGCGAATCGTTCCCACCATCCGCGCCGTCTCGGGAATGATGTTACTGCGCACGCCGCCTTCGATCTTGCCGACGGACACGACGGCCGCTTCGTTCGTGAGCTCGGCCTGCCGGCTCACCACCGTCTGCAGCCCGTTGATGATCTGCGCGGCCGTCACGATCGGGTCGACACCCGTCCACGGCGTCGAGCCGTGCGTCTGCTTGCCGTTCACCGTGATGCGGAAAACGTCCGATGCGGCCATGATGGGCCCCGACCGGTACTTGATGGTGCCTACCTCCGTCTGCGAGTTGATGTGGAGTCCGAAGACGACATCGACGTCCGGATTCTGCAGAGCGCCCTCTTTGATCATGAGGTCGGCCCCGCCTTCTTCGCCGTCGGGCGCCCCTTCCTCGGCGGGCTGGAAGATGAACTTGACCGTACCGGGCAGCTCATCGCGCATCTCGGACAGGATCGTCGCCGCGCCGAGCAGCATGGCCATGTGCGTGTCGTGGCCGCAGGCGTGCATGACGGGCACCGTCTCGCCGTTGTACGTGCCGGTGGCCGTCGAGGCAAACGGCACGTCGACACGCTCGCGTACGGGGAGGGCATCCATATCCGCCCGCAATCCGACGACCGGACCCGGTCGGCCGCCCTCTAGCACGCCGATGACGCCCGTGTGTGCCACGCCCGTCGTCACGTCGATGTCCAGGGCGCGCAACCGCTCGGCCACGTACGCGGCCGTGTCGTCCTCACGGTTCGACAGCTCCGGGTTTTCGTGGAAGTGGCGCCGCCACTCGACGACTTGCTCCTGGATCTCCGCAGTGCGCTGATCGATGCGGGCCTGCATCGTGTCGCCATTCTGAGCGTAGAGGGACGGAGCGAAGAGCAGGACGAGAGCGAGAGAAACGGAAGCGGCGCAGAGGGAAACGATACGAGGCATGGGGGCTAAACGTGTTGCAAAGTCGGGGATCGCATTCTCCAACCTACGTCGCACTGCTCAAAATTTCATCACACGTCTTCCGTAACGGCCGGCCCGGCCTGAAACACGGATCTTTGTCCCCTACGCACCGTGGAATGCGCGTCAGGGAGATGGGGCGAACTTGCCCCGCGAACTTGGTTTAGCCCTCAAGCGTGTACTCCTGCCGACGCATGAATCTGACGCGCCGCACATTGGGCCTTCGCCGGTGGCAGCAGGCGGCTTCCGTGCTACTCGTGGGCGTGCTGTGCGTGCAGGTGATGCCGCTCCAGGCTGTCCAGCAGGTGCCGTCCGTGCATCAGCACGCGTGTGCTGAGCGCGGCTTCTGCCCCCGCAATCCCGGCGGTCCATGCGCGTGCGACCACCACGCGCCGCACGCGGAGCACGAACCCGCGTCGACGTCCTCGAACGACGTGCCTTCGCTGCATTCCTGCGGCACGGCCCCCGATGCGCCGCTGCTGCTCAGCAGTGGGTTGGTGAAGGGCGTACTCTCCACCGGCACATCGACCGTCGTGCCCCCGCGCCCCGACTTGTGGAGCGGCGCGACCGACCCCCTCACGCCGCAGCGCCATAGGGTCGACATCTTCCGTCCTCCCAAGTCGCATCTCGGGTAACCCGTCCAGCCTCTTCGCGCTGGAACGGCCTTGCTTTTCGCTCCGAGATGTTTCCGCGCACGGGCTCGTCATGCCCGGGTGCCCCCATACGTTGCTGGAGGACTATCATGTCTACCTATCATTTTTCTGTACTCACCCTCATTCTCACGTTTGTTCTCGCGCTGCCCGCCGCAGCACAGTCGACCGGTACAATTGCCGGTACCGTGGTGGACGGCGACACGCAAGACCCCCTGCCCGGTGTCAACATCGTGCTGCGCGGCACCGACCGCGGCGCGGCCACTGGTCCCGACGGCGAGTTCCGCATCGCCTCGGTCGATCCCGG
The DNA here is from genome assembly GCA_964345515.1 of uncultured Rhodothermales bacterium. Taxonomy (GTDB): domain Bacteria; phylum Bacteroidota; class Rhodothermia; order Rhodothermales; family Salinibacteraceae; genus JAAAPH01. The sequence goes on along the minus strand of CAYFRX010000023.1, from coordinate 642 downwards.
CCCATACACGTTGGAGGCGCGCTTCCTGGGCTACCGCCCGGTCGAGCAGTCCATCGACGTCACGGCCGGCGAAACGACCCGCGTCCGTCTCACACTCACGCCGCGCCCGGTCGAACTCGACGGCATCGAAGTCACCGCCCTGCGGCCCGACTTGCAGCCGGCCTCGGAGCTGGAGGAGGCCGCCGTCCGCGAGGCCAATCCCCGCGACTCCGGCGAGCTGCTTCGATCCCTCTCCGGCATTGACGCGGTGCGCCGCGGCCCCGTCGGCCTCGACCCCGTGGTGCGCGGCCTCCGCGAAACCGAGGTCGGCGTCTATATGGACGGCACGCGCATGTTTCCGGCCGGCCCGGCCCGCATGGACTCGCCGATGAGCCACTTCGACCCGACCGTCATCCAGTCGATGGAGGTCGTCAAAGGCCCGTACGCGCTGACGTGGGGCGCGGGCAACCTGGGCGCCATCCGCGTGGAGACGCGCGGGCTGGAGACGATCCGGCCGGGATGGGCGCACGGCCGCCTTACGAGCGGGTACGACACCAACTTCGGCGTGCTGGAGAGCGGCGCGTCGATCACCGGCCGGCCCGGCAAGGTGGCCTATCGGCTCAGCGGGGCTTGGCGCGAGGGCAACGACTACGACACCGGAAG
>CAYFRX010000022.1:0-20728 GCA_964345515.1 uncultured Rhodothermales bacterium | reverse complement strand
ACGGCGGCGTCCTCCGCATCGATGGCGTCGAGGTCGATGGCGGGCTGGGTCTCTATGTCGGGCATGGCAGACGGGGTGATGGCAGACGGGGTGGATGATCGGAACGCGGGGCGCGGCGCGCGCCCCCGCCTTATCGGTCAAAGAGGGGCGCGAGTTCGTCCCAGGGCTTCGTAGTGAGCACGTCATCGGCCTCAAGCCAGCCGCGGCGCGCCTGGTCGATGCCATACGCCAACACGTCGAGCCCGCTCTCCCAGTGCGCGTCGGCGCCGATGGCGAGCTTCAGGCCGAGCTCCTTGGCGCGCTGGCAGTGCACGTCGCTCAGGTCGAGCCGTTCGGGCTGGGCGTTGAGCTCCAGGAAGCAGCCGCGCTCCACGGCGGCCTCCATGAGGCGGTCGAGGTCGAGGGCGATGGGCGGCCGTTCGTTGAGGCGCCGCCCCGTCGGATGCGCCCAGATGTTGAAGAGCGGATTGTCCATGGCCCGAAGCACGCGCTCGGTCTGCGCGTCCTCGGGCAGGTCGAAGTTCGAGTGGATGGCGCACACGCGCAGGTCGAGCCGTTCCAGCACGTCATCGGGCAGGTCGAGCGTGCCGTCCTTGAGGATGTCGACCTCGATGCTCTTGAGGAGGCGGATGCCGTCAAGGTCATCGTTGAGCCGGTCGATGGCGTCGATCTGCTGGCGGAGCCCGTCGGCGTCGAGGCCCTGCGCGACGGCGACGTTCGGCGAGTGGTCGGTAATGGCGAGGTAGTCGAGGCCGCGCGCTGCAGCCGCCTCGGCCATCGCCTCGATGCTGGCGCGCCCGTCGCTGTCGGTGGTGTGCGTGTGCAGGTTGCCGCGCAGGTCGTCGAGGGCAATCAGGTCGGGCAGCGCATCGTGCTCGGCGGCGTCGATCTCGCCGCGATCCTCGCGCAGCTCGGGCGCGATGTAGGGCAACCCGAACCGGTCATAGATCTCCGCCTCCGTCGCCCCAGCCACGCGCTCGCCGTCCGCCCCATTCTCGTTCTGCTCGTCGTCGTCCTCGGCGCGGAAGACGCCGTACTCGTTCAGCTTCAGCCCGTCGGCGATGGCGCGGTCGCGCAGGCGGATGTTGTGCGCCTTCGAGCCGGTGAAGTACAGCAGCGCCGCGCCGTAGCTCGCGGGCGGCACGACGCGCAGGTCGACCTGCAGCTCGGAGCGGAGCACGACGGACGAGCGCGTGTCGCCCTGCTGCACGATCTCGTCGACGTCTTCGTAGTCCACGAAGTGGGCGACGACGGCCGGTCCGTCGTCGCCGAGCACGAGCACGTCGAGGTCGCCGACCGTCTCCTTGCGGCGCCGGTAACTGCCGGCCACGTCGATCTGCTCCACGGCCTCGTGCGCCTCGAGGTGCGCCACAAGCGATTCGACGACGGGCTCGACGGTGGCCAGCAGCCAGCGGCGTTCCTCCTCGCCGGCCGCCTCCAGCCGGTCGAGGATCGTTTGCTCCAGCTTCTCGCCGAAGCCCTCCACCTCGCGGACGCGTCCGGCCTCTGCAGCGCGCTTGAGCTCCTCGGCCGAGGTGATGCCGAGCGCCTCGTGCAGGGCACGCACGCGCTTCGGGCCGAGGCCCGGGATGCGCATCAGATCGGCCAGCGCGGGCGCCGTCTGCTGCTCCAGCTCTTCGAGCAGCGAGAGGGTGCCTGTATCGACGATCTCCTCGATCTTGCCGGCCAGGTCGGCGCCGATGTCGGGCAGCTCGCTGAGAGCCTCGCCCTCGGCCACAAGATCGGCCACGGGGCGGGAGAGCTGGCCGATCGTGCGGGCGGCGTTGCGATAGGCCCGCACGCGAAAGCGGTTGGCCCCCTCGATGTCGAGCAGGTCGGCGACCTCGTCGAAGATGGCCGCCACGTCGGCGTTGTGGACAGGCATGGTGTTGGGCTGGCTGATGACCGGATGCACCCGGTGCGTCCCGGCCGGGGGCGGATCAGGCGGCCCCCGCGCCGGCGTTGAGGAGCAGGCGGATGCGGCCTTCTTCGCTCTCGGCAAACACGTACGACCGGCCGGTGCTCACCGGGCAAAGGTGCCCATCAGGTCCGCCTCGGCGAGGACGTGGCCGTCCATCGCGTCGGTGACCTGCTGCTTGGAGGCGCCGGCTCCGAGGTCGAGCACCGTGTCGAGCGCATAGAGGCGGAAGACGTAGCGATGCGGGTCGTCGCCGGGCGGCGGACACGGCCCGCCGTAGCCGATGTCGTTGAAGTCGTTGCTTCCCTCCTGCGGCGTGGCGGAGGCGCCGGCGAACGCGTCAGCCACGTCGACGTCGCGCACGAGCCGCGTGGCATTGCCCGACAGGTTGAAGCACACCCAGTGCACAAAGGTCTGCCCCGGCGCGTCAGGGTCGTCGACGATGAGCGCGAACGTCTCGGTGCCGTCGGGCACCCCGCTCCATTCGAGTGGCGGCGAGACGTCGTCTCCCTCGCACGTGTATTCGGCCGGAATGGTGTCGCCCGGCTCGAACGGAAGGCGCGTGAATTGCAGGTCGGTGGCCATCGCTTTGTTGGTGCCCGATTTGCAGGATCGTGTGATCGGCAGCCGGGGATAGACATGGGCTGGAATCTCCGGCCGGCTCAAAGGTTCAGCCGTTCCACATGTTGTTACATCCGTGCGTAGCCCCTGGATGGGTAGTGCGGACTGCATTCATCACGTCGGCCGGGCGGATCAGTCGACGAGGTGGTATTGCGTCTCGAAGGCGCCGAAGAGGTCGAGATAGTCCTCCAGCAGGTGCGTCAGCAGGAACCGCTTGCGCACCGTCTCGCGGGCGCGTCCGCCCATGCGCTGGCCGCGCTCGGGATGCTGGATGAGCTCTACGATGCGGGCGGCCGCCGCCTCCACCGAGTCGACGAGGTAGCCGTTCTCCCCGTCGGTGATCTGGTGCCGGATGCCGCCCACGTTCCCGCCGATGACGGGCGCCCCCTTCCACATGGCTTCCGTGACGGTGAGGCCGAAGCCCTCGCGCAGCGACTTCTGGAGCACGACGGCGGCCCGGCGCTGGAGCGCATTCACGAGCGCAGTGTCCTCCTCGCTCAGGATGATGATCCGCTCCTCCTGCTCGTCGAGTAGCGACTCATACACCTGCTTCCCCTCGGGATCGTCCGTGGCTACATTGCCCAGCAGCACGAGCGTGGCGTCGATCTCCTTCCGGGCCATCTTGAAGGCGTCGATCACCCCCTGCGGGTCCTTCCAGCGGTCGAACCGCGAGATCTGGACGACAAGCGGCAGATCGTCCGGGATGCCGTAGTGCTCCAGCCGGTCTTCGATCTCCGCCTCACTCAACTCTTTGTTTTTGATGGAGAACGGATTGATGGCCGGCGTCATGAAGCGCTGCGGCGTCCTCATGTCTTGCTTGTACTCGTCAATACTAAACACCACGGCGTCATACGCTTCGATGTACGCTTTCAGGTACGCCCACAGCTCGTCGTCGCGGCGGGTGACATCGACGTGGCACCGCCAGATCCACGGCCCGCCCTTCTCGACGAAGCGGATCATGGGCAGCGGCTGCGGATCGTGGATCACGACGCGGTCGAAGTGCCGCAGCCGGATGCGCACGCTGTTCTTGAAGGCGATGTCTTCGTAGATCTCCTTCTTCAGATCCGACAGGTTGATCGACGCCCCTTGCAGCGCATTGTGCATTTTTTTGGTGACGCTGAAGAAGTCGGGCGCGCCCTGGATGACGTGCCACTCGGTGCGGAGGCCGCAGCTGTTCATGAGCAGCGTGAGCGGGTCGAGCAGCTCGGCCACGCCGCCCCCGTAAAACGTGGAGTTGACGTGCGCCACGCGGAGCGGCTGCAGCGCTTCGGCTTTTTCGAGGATGCGGTCGACCGCCTCAGCGCCGATCAGTGGCTGGTAGTCTCCAACGTGGACGAGGCGGCGGGCGCGTTCGGTACGTTTGTGAGTCGAAGTTGTCATGGCAATCACGGTAGCTAATGGCAAATTCACTACGCGTCGGATCGGCGCCCACCGAAGGTGACGTACGCCCGCCTGATGAGAGCCGACTCGTCAGCCTGCAGCATCGACATGTGGAGCAGGCGGGGGTCGGCCGGCCCGAGATCGCCTTCGTCGGGCTCGACCTCGGGCCATTCGTGGATGACGCCGGTGCAGTCGGTCATCGGGAATGTCGGTTGGCGGTTGGCGAGGGAGAATACGAGGGGGCGTCGCGTGTCAGACGAGGGCGCTGCGCAGATGGGCCGCATCGGCCTCCGGGCTAGAGGGGTTGATGCGCAGGCCCGTGCTGACCTCGAAGCCGGCCTGCACCTTCGTGCGTGGAAGGATACGCACGTACCAGTGCAAGTGCGGCGGATCGGCGTCGGGCTGGTGCGGGGTGCGGAAGTACAAGTTGTACGCCGGATCGCCGCACGCCCTCCGCAGCGCACCGAGCGCGCGGTGCAGAAGGTGTGCGAAGGCGCGACGGGGCCGGTTCGCCATCATAGTGAAGTGCGCCCGGTGATCGGTCGGCAGGATCAGCATCTCGCAGGGCACTTCGGCGGCGAACGGGACGAAGGCGAGGAAGCCGTCGGTGGCGACGACGACGCGCGGCCCGTCGGCCTCGCGCTGCACGATGTCACAGTAGAGGCACCGGCCCGTATCGTTGTGGTACGACCGGGCGCGCTGCTCCTCGGCAACCACTTCGGGCGGAAGCTGACGGGTGGCGATGAGCTGGCTGTGCGGGTGCTCCAACGAGGCGCCGGCCTCCGCGCCGTAGTTGCGGAACAGAAAGGGCGTCAACCCGGCTTCGCCGGTGTGCACAGCCCGGCAGCGGGCCTGGTACGTTGCCACCACGATCTCCATCGCGTCCTCCGACAGGTCAGGCAGGTCGTACCCATGCATGGGCGACTCGATGATGACCTCCTGGTGCCCTTCCGCCGCGTCGCATCGGAAGAGCACGTCGGAAGGACCCGGCGGGGGCGGCGACGGGACGAGCGCCGGGTACTTGTTCGGCACAGCGCGCGTCTGCCACGAGCCGTTGTCCGACGCGGACTGCTCATCAATAATGTACGGTAGCTCGTCTTCGTGGTCCGGACAGAAGGGGCAGTCCGGGTGCCGGGCAGCGGGGGGCTCGTCAGAGGATGTCTCGTTCTGGCGCGGCCGGCTGCCTCGCACGGGCGCGACGACCACGTCGCGGTCCGTGATCGGGTTGTGGCGGATTGCGCGGCGCGCGGTGTCTGTGTCGGGCGTTGCCGGCTGGGCTTCGGGGCCAGGCTTGCGGCCGCGGATGACGACAAAGGCCCCCTCGCCGTAGCCCTCGGTGACGGGCGGCGGGGCGTCGAGGCCGTTGAGTTCGCCAACAAGCGTCTGACGGAAGGCAAAGCCCTCGAAGCCGGCCTGCCGCATGGCGCACACGATCTCGTCGGTCGTCCAGGAGCGGGTAGGCCGGTAGAACGGGTTCTCGTCCTGCTGCTGAAGATAGCGCCGACCGAGCGGGCTGTCGCGGTCGACCAGGCCGATGACGAGCGCGCCCGTTGGGCGAAGGATGCGGTACGCCTCGGCGAGGGCGCGGTCAAGGTCGTCGACGAAGCAGACGGTGGTGACGAGCAGGGCGACGTCGAACGAGGCGTCGTCGTAGGTCAGCCGCTCGGCTGTACCGTCTTTCACGCAAATCCCGCGCTCGCGGGCGCGGTGCCGCATCGCGGGCGCGGGGTCGACGCCTTCGTCAATGCCGAGCGCCGCAGCAAAGCGCCCCGTGCCGGCGCCGATCTCGAGACCGCGGCCGCCCTCGGGCACGAGCGCCTGCAACGCGTCGCGCTCGGCGGCGAAGGCATGCGGGTGCTCTTCAAACCAGTCGTCGTAGCGCTCCGGGTGGTGTTCGAACGATTCGGTGCGGGGCATGTTGGGGGTGGTGATCGAAACAATAGTGGGGGTGGTGGGGGCGCTCAGCGCTGACCGCCGGCCTCCGACTGCAGCGCCTCGAAGCCGGCGGTGATGTCGAGCACCTCTTCGGTGATGGCGTTCTGGCGCTGCTGGTGGTAGCGGTCGCGGAGCGCGTCGAGGCGCTCTTCGACGTTCGTCTCGGCACGCTGCATGGCGGCGAGGCGACTGCTGTGCTCGCTCGCCAGCGACTCGGCGAAGGCGCGGTAGAGCGAGACAAACAGGTACTGCCGGACGAGCGCGGCAAACAGGTCGTCCCAGTCCGTCCGATGCGTGGGAAGCATCCGGGTGGGCCAGGGCTCCTGCTCCATCCGCTCCAGCCAGGTGCGGTCCAGCGGCAGCAGCTGCTCGGTGGTGGCCTCGTAGCTCGTGCCGGAGGCCAGCGTGTTATAGAAGAGTAGAATGCGGTCGAGACGGTGGGTGCTGCGCCAGTCTTCCACGCGGATGAGCACGTCCTGCACGCGCCGCGTGATGCCATCTACCGACTCGGGGCCGGGCGCGCGCTCATCCGGCGCCCATCCGGCCATCTCCAGCGGGTCGCCGACGTACTCGCCGAACGTCATAAGGGCCGCCTCGTCGGGCGCAAGGACGTCGAGCTCGTCGGCCACGTGGCGGGCGAGCTGCTCGTTGAAACGCCCGCACATGCCCCAGGTGGAGCCAAATACGAGCGCTCCGACGCGGGCGGTGGGTGCCCCACGCGGGCCCGGCAGTTCGTGCGGTCGACAGCGCAGCGCGGCCTGCAGACCGAGGCGGACCGTCCGGTAGTAATCATCTAGCGCGTCGACAGCCTGTTCGCACTGGCGGATGCTCGTTAGCGACAGCACCTTCATCGTACGCACGACGGCGTGCAGGCTTTTCGTGCTGTTGATACGGCGGCGCAGCGTCTCAAGCGTTTCCATCGTTGGCCTCCTCAATCAACGGATCGAGCGCGTCACGGGCCACGTCGAGCAACGCGCGGCGGTCCGCGTCATCGAGCGCTTCGCCGGCGGCGATGGCAGCGCAGCGGTCGGGCAGCTGCTCGCGCACGGCGTCGCGGACACGCGCCTCAGCGTCGGCCACGCGCTCGGCGGTCAGGGTGTCGAAGAGGCCTTCGGTCGTGGCGAGCAGCACGGCCACCTGATCGGCCACGGGAAACGGCGTGTACTGCGGCTGCTTCAGCACCTCGCGCACGCGGCGCCCGTGACGTAGCGTTTGGCGCGTCTCCTCGTCGAGGCGCGTCCCGAAGCGGGCGAACTCCTCCAGCTCCTGAAACTGAGCATACGACAGCCGCAAGTCGCCCGCCATCTGCCGGTAGGCGGGCCGCTGGGCCTTGCCGCCCACGCGGGAGACGGAGCGGCCCACGTCCACGGCCGGCAAGATGCCTTTCTGGAAGAGCGTCGGCGAGAGGAAGATCTGCCCGTCGGTGATGGAAATCAGGTTCGTGGGGATGTACGCCGAAATGTTCTGCGCCTCCGTCTCGACGATAGGCAGCGCGGTGAGCGAGCCGCCGCTGTGGTCGTCGTCGAGGTGCGTCGAGCGCTCGAGCAGGCGCGAGTGGATGTAGAAGATGTCGCCTGGATACGCCTCGCGGCCAGGCGGACGGCGCAGCAGCAATGACAGTTCGCGGTAGGCCTGTGCGTGGCGCGTGAGGTCGTCGTACACGATTAACACATCGCGCCCCTGCTCCATGAAATACTCGGCGATCGTCGTCGCCGCATAGGGCGCCACGAACTGGAGGCCGGGCGGGTCGTCGCCGCTAGCCACGACGACGGCCGTGTACGGCATGGCCTCGTACTCGCGCAGGTCGGCGATGACGGACGCCACGGCCGCCTTGCGCTGGCCGACGGCGCAGTAGACGCACACGACGTCCGCGTCGCGCTGGTTGATGATGGTGTCGACGGCGATGGCCGTCTTGCCGGTCTGCCGATCGCCAAGGATGAGCTCACGCTGGCCGCGGCCCACGGGGATGAGCGCGTCGATCACCTTGATGCCCGTCTGCAATGGGGTATCAACGGGGGCGCGGTCCATGATGGCGGGCGCCTCGCGCTCGACGGGCCGGCGGCCGGCGGCGCGAACGGGCCCCCGGTCATCGAGCGGGCGACCGAGCGCGTCCACCACGCGGCCGAGTAGCACGTCGCCGACAGGCACGTCGATAATGCGCCCGGTGGAATGCACCTCGTCGCCGGCCTCGAGCTGTGCGCTCTCGTCGAGCAGCATCACGCCCACGGCGTCCGGGTCGAGGTTAAACGCCATCCCGCGCAGGCCGCCTTCGAAGGCCAGCAGCTCTTCAGCGCGCACGGAGGGCAGCCCCTTCACCCGCGCAATCCCCTCGCCCACCTGAGCCACCACGCCCACTTCGCGCACGATGAGGCCAGGCATCTCGTCGTCGCGTGCGATGGCCAGCGCATCGAACGCCGCGTCGAGAGCAGAACCCACGCGAGGCGTTGGGACGTCGCGGTCTGTGGTTGTATCCATTATAGCGTCATTCATCGTTGGTCGAAGCCGGTGCGGCTGCGGGCGTCGTATCGCCAGAGCGGGTGGCGGCTTTCAGCTCGTCGTCCAGGCGGTCACGGACGCGATCGAGCAGGTGAGCGAGGTAGCTCTCCAGCGTCCAGGCCACCTTGCGGTCGCCCACGCGCAGCTCCACGCCGAAGCCGAGCGCCCCATCCGTTTCGGTCGTCAGGTCCGGCACGGTGTCCACGTGGGCGTGCAGCGCCCGTTGGATGCGCTCGCGTTGCTCGTCGGTCAACCCGAAGGCGCTGCGCACGGTGACGCGCCCCTCGCCGGCCCCCCGCAGGGCCTGCGTCAGCGCGCGCTCCTCGTCGCCCTCGAGGTGGTGCAGCCGTTCAAGGAAGATCTCGAACGACTGGTCCTCCAGCCGGGCATCGGCCAGGTCGCGCAGCGCCCGCCGCGCGATGGCGACGGTCTCCTCCACGGCGCGCTCGGACAGCTCTTCGAGGAAGGCGGACCGCTCGCGCTCCAGCGCCTCGCACCACGCGTGCTCAAGGTACTCCACCTCCTCACGCGCCTCCCGGATGAGAGCCTGCCGCCGCTCCTCTGCCTCCTTCTCGGCCGCGGCCAGCTCCTCTGCGCGCCGCGCTTCAAGATCCTCCTGCAGCGTGCGGTACTGCTCGGCGGCCCGTTCGGCCTCCTGCCGCTTGTCGCGCGCCTCGTCCAGCCGGGCTGTGATTTCGGCCTCACGGCGGTCCATCGCCTCGAGGATGGGACCGTACAGAAACCGCTTCAGCAGCCCGATCAGGATGAGGAAGTTGACGATCTGCGCACCGAATGTAAACCAGTCGATCTGCACGGTCACCCTCCGGCCTGCTGGACCACATAATTCCAGAACGGATTGGCGAAGATGATGATGAGCGTGACGACGAAGCAATAGATGGCCGTCGACTCGATCATGGCCAGGCCCACGAAGAGCGTGCGCGTGATGGTGTCGGCCTCGTCGGGCTGCTGGGCCATGGCGTTGAGCGCCTCGGAGAGCGCGCGCCCCTCGCCCAGCGCCGGCCCGATGGAGCCAATGGCGATGGTGAAGCCGGCCACGATGATCGAGACCATGCCGATGAGGTTGATGTCTTCCATGAAAACGGGTCAGTTAGGTGGTGGAGGATGCGGTCGATTCGGCGGCGGCCTCGGTCTCGGTCTCAGCGCGGTCGTCCTGCACGCGAGCGCCCGAGGCGATGTAGACGAGCGCAAGCACGGCGAAGACGTACGCCTGGATCACGCCGATGAGCAGCCCGAAGGCCTGCATGATGACCGGGAAGAAGAGCGGCGCGAGGCTCAGCATGATGGCCACGATCAGGTTGCCGCTCAAGATGTTGCCGAAGAGGCGCACGGCCAGCGCCAACGTGCGGGAGATTTCGCCGATAAGGTTGAACGGTAGCATGAGCGGCGTCGGCTCGATGTAATTTTTGAAGTAGCCGCCCACCCCACGGTTCACGATACCGAAGACGGGCACAGCCACGAACACGCACCCCGCGAGCGCGGCCGTCATGGTGATCGACGCCGTCGGCGCTTCGAAGCCCGGCACGACGCCAAGAATGTTACACGTGACGATGAAGAGAAAGAGTGTGCCGATGAACGGTAGATAGCGGTGTGGGTCCTGCAGGCTGGACTCCTCAATCTGGTCGAGGATCTGGGTGACGACGACCTCCCAGAAGATCTGCCAGCGCGCCGAGCGCGGCGCGACCGTAAGGGTGCGCGTGATGAGCCACGCCCCGCCGGTGAGCACGGCCATGGCGACCCACGAGAAGACGAGCGTGGCGTTGAGCTTCACCACGCCCCACTCCCAGTAGACGATCTGGTCCGGGCTAATGTCCATGGGTTTGTGCTTCTCGTTCCGGAGAGGCGGCATCGGGGTCGGGGCGCCAGCGGCGGATGAGCACGTAGCGAGCGGCCAGGAAGCCGAGCAGGGCCAGCGCCAGCAACTCCCCCCGCTCGCCCATCAACCGGAGCACGAGATAGAACCCGGCCAGCACGAGGACGGTCCGCACCACGAAGCTGCCGATCAGCACGCGCTTCATGCGGCGCATCCGGCCTGCGCGGCGCACGGTCAGCCACAGCCCGCCGAAGTAGACGAGGCTCAGCAGAGCGCCAAACAGCAGCGCGGTCGTGAGGGCGAGTCCGTACATTATGGGGACAGTCGGATCGTCAGGATCGAGCGGTCGAGTAGCGGGCGTACCACGAGCGGGACGAGCAGGCTGAGCGTTTGTGCGGCCAGCAGCGCGATGGACGCCTCTGGATTAGTGTGCAGAGCAGGCGCCATCGCGAAGAGGGTGCCCATGAGCACGACCACGAACCCGAGCGGCAGAATGTAGAGCTCGAGTCCCATCAGCCTCGCCGTTGGCTCTCCTCACGTACCCAGTACCACGCCGTCATCCCACCCATGAAAATACCGAGGGCCAGCATCATCAGCGTCCACGAAAAGCGGGTGTCGAAGCGCGCGTCGATCCAGATGCCAAGCGCCAGAAACAGCAGCGTCGGGATCGCCACGGACCAGCCGACGAGCCCGAACATTCCCATGCCAAAGATAATTCCCGGCCGGTCGCGTCGGCGCGCGGCCTCCTTGCGCTTCTCCTTCGATTCAATGGTCCGCGCAAACTCTTCCTGGTCCTTTGATCGTTCGGGCATGGCGTTCGGGCTGATGCTGAGCCGCCAGTGAACTGCGTCGCCGCTCATCCCAACTCGACGAAGCTGCGGATGACCTCGGACTCCATCCGGGCCAGCGCGGTGCGCATCGCGTCCTCCCGTTCGTCGATGTGGTGGTAGCGCTCGTGCACGGTGTCCTCCAGCGTCCCGAGCTCCGGGCCGACGACCGCGTTGCGAACGGAGACGTAAACGGTGCGCCCGCACTTGACGAGCACGCCCTCGTCGATCGCCACGAACACTTCCTCCGGCGTATCGTTCCCGCCATCGGTGTCGGGGGTAACGGGCTCGAAGGCGAGGATGCCCGGAACGAGCGCCTCCACGAAGTCGACGTGCCGCGGCAGCAGGCCGAAGGAGCCGCTCTCGCCCTCGGCCACCACCTTGCGCACGCGGCGTTCCAGCAGCACCTTCTCGGGGCGCAAGATGCGTAACGTCATCGCCGCATCGTCAGTCATGGCGGGCCTCCGTAGCCGTTGGTTCTGTGGTGTCGCGCTGAGCATCTTCGAGGCTTTCCTCAGCGTCCGTTTCGGCCTCCTCGATGCGGCCGATCATGTAGAGGGCGCGTTCGGGCGTGTCGCTGAACTCGTCGTTCAGGATGCGCTCGCAGCCGCGTAGGGTAGCCTCAAGCGGCACGGAACGGGCCGTTCGCCCCGTGAACTGCTCAGTCACGGCAAAGGGTTGGGTCAGAAACCGCTCCAGCCGACGCGCGCGATTCACGGTCCGCTGGTCTTCGCGCGATAGCTCCTCCATCCCGAGCATAGCGATGATATCCTTGAGGTCCTCGTACTGGGCCAGCGTTTCCCGCACGGCACGGCCGACCCGATAATGCCGCTTCCCGACGAAGCGAGGACTCAACATGTTAGAACTGGATTCGAGGGGATTGATGGCCGGATACAGCCCCTGGCTGGCGCGGTCGCGGGAGAGCACGATGGACGCCGACAGGTGCGTAAAGGTGTGCGTCACTGCGGGATCGGTGAAGTCGTCGGCCGGCACGTAGACCGCCTGGACGGACGTGATCGAGCCGGTTTTCGTGTTGGCGATGCGCTCCTCCAGTCCAGACAGCTCGGTCCCCAACGTCGGCTGATAGCCCAGCCTTGAGGGAAACCGCCCCATGAGCCCCGACACTTCGGTCCCCGCCTGAACAAACCGGAAAATGTTATCTATGAGCAGCAGGACGTCTTGCCGTGCATCGTCGCGAAAGTACTCGGCCATGGTGAGGGCCGCGTGCCCAACACGAAAACGGGCCCCAGGCGACTCGTTCATCTGCCCAAAGACCAGCACCGTATTCCCCAGCACGCCGGCCTCCTGCGTCTCGCGATACAACTCTTCGGCTTCGCGGCACCGCTCGCCAATGCCACAAAATAGGCTCACGCCCTCATATTCGGCCACCATGTTGTGGATCATCTCCATGAGCAAGACGGTCTTGCCCACCCCGGCGCCCCCGAAGAGGCCGGCTTTACCGCCCCGCTCCAACGGGGCCAACAGATCGATTGCCTTGATCCCCGTCCGCAGGATCTCGCGTTGCGTCGCCTGCTCCGTAAGGGGCACCGGCGCGCGGTGAATCGAGCGCCGCGTCGCGTCACTAAGCGGTGGCTTCTTGTCGATGGTCTCCCCCAGGACGTTGAACACCCGTCCCAGCGTGGAGCGTCCGACAGGCACCTGGATGGGATGTCCGGTATTCCGCACCGTACCGCCACGAGCCAACCCCTGAGTCCGAGTCAGCGCGATGCCTCGCACCGTGTGATCATTGACGTGCTCCACGACCTCAACAACCACCGATTCATTGTCCCCGGCCAGCAGCTGGTGATGCATCTCAGGCAGCCGGTCAAGAAATCGGGCATCTACGACACTGCCTCGTATTGAAGCGATCGTGCCCAACATCTCTGCACGGTCTGGCCTGCGTTCCTGCGCCATGGTATTGTATTCGAGGGCTTGCGCTTTTTTCTGCGGTCAGAGGCCTCGACGGGAAGCCCCCCTGCCTGGGCACACTCCCGAAACGCCCCGATCCTCTGCCGGGCTTTCCCAACCAGAGGGCTACTAAATACGAAAGCTCCAAAAGCGCTCCTGTGGGAGAAACCCCGTGTTCGGATGTGAGGGATTTTGGGCGGCAGCTGATGCCCTCCACGTAGCCACCATGTGTTGAGCCCTACACGGCATCGCTCGTTTATGGACCGCCGGGCTCAGGAAGAAACAGTATCCGCTGTCCCCCTTCAACCTCACCTTTCATCCAGCGATATATTCAGCCGGTGGGACGGGCAGCAGGCCACGACGTTTCCGACCAAAGTTCCAGCGAGCCCGCGCCGAACACTCGGACTTACGTCGGACTCGCCGCGCCGCACTCAGGACGCCGATACCTGGCCGTTTTCTGTGAGGCCGTTTGCATCGGTGGCCGCAGCCAAGTCCTCGGCCTGCTCGATCAGGGCCTCAATTTCGCCAAGCCCCTGCGTCCAGAAGTCGAGGTCGGTCAGGTCGATGCCGAGCGCGCCGACCAGTTCGTGCGGCCAGTCCGAGCCGCCGGCGGCCAGCAGGTCGACGTACTGGTCGGCGAAGGCCTCGCCGGCCTTCTGGTAGCGAGCGTAGAGCGCCAGGACGAGCAGTTCGCCAAACGCATAAGCATACACGTACCCCGGCGAATGGATGAAGTGCGGGATGTAGCTCCACCAGTGTCGGTAGTGCTCGCCGAGTGTCACGCTGCCCTCGAACATGGCCTCCTGGGTCTCCATCCAGAGGGCGCTGAAGCGATCGGCGGACAGCTCGCCCTCCTCGCGGCGCGCTGTGTGGATGCGATCCTCGAACCGGTTCATGGCCACTTGCCGGAAGACGGTCGCCAGCGTGTCATCGATCTTGCTGACGAGCATGGCCAGTCGATTCTTTGGGTCGTCTTCCTTCCGTATGAGGCGCTGGAAGACGAGCATCTCGCCGAAGACAGACGCCATCTCGGCGGTGGTGAGCGGCGTGCTGGCCTGCAGCGGTCCCTGCTCGCGGGCGAGGTACTGGTGCACGCCGTGGCCCAGTTCATGGGCCAGCGTCTGCACGTCGCGCGTCTTGCCCGTGTAGTTGAGCAGCACGTACGGATGCGCGCTCGGCACGGCGCCATGGCTGAACGCGCCGCTCCGCTTGCCCTCGGCCAAGGCCGCATCGATCCACTCGTCGGCAAAGAACCGTTCGGCCACGTCGGCCATCTGCGGGTGGAAGTCCGCGTACGCCGACAGCACCAGGTCGCGTGCCGTCGTCCACGTGTAGCGGGTGTCGGCCTCGCCAATGGGCGCGTAGCGGTCGTAGTCGAACAGCTCGTCGAGCCCGAGCAGCTGCCGCTTGAGCCGGTAGAAGCGCGCGACGAGATCGTACCGCGACGTCACGGCCTCAATCAGTGCCTCGACGGTTTCGTCGTCCACCTCGTTGTCGAGGTTGCGGCTCGCGAGCCAGTGCTCGTGGTTGCGCAAGCGATCGTCGGAGGCCTTGTCCGCGAGGACGGTGTTGAAGACGAACGTGAGTTCGCGGAGATGCTCCTGCAGCCCCTCGGTGAACGCGAGGGCGGCATCGTGGCGGGTGGCTCGATCCGGCTCGTAGAGCTTCGAGAGGATCTGCTGCTGGGTGAGCGTCTCATCGTCGAGGGGGAAGCGGGCAGCGCCCATCGTCTCGTCGAAGAACCGGTTCCAGGCGCTGCGGCCCGTCACCGACTTCTCCGATAGGATTTTCTCTTCGTCCTCGGACAGCCGGTGATCCTTCCGGAGTTGTTCTACTTCGAGGTAATGCCGATACTCTTCGAGCGCCTCGTGCTCCATCAGCGACGCGGCCCGCTCGGCGTCGACGTTGGCCCACTCCAGCTCGAAAAAGATGAGCTGCTGGTTGATCTGGTTGTACTGCTCGCGCACGTGCTGGAGCAGCGCACCACGCTCGCTGTCGTTCGTGTCGGTCGACCAGTGCAAGTAGGCGTACGTGAAGGCGCGGCCCACGCGGTCGGTGATGGCCTCGTAGTGGGCCAGGGCGTCCGCGAGCGCTTCGGGGGCCAGCGCCCCAACGCGCTCGCGGTATTCCTCAGCGAACTGCTGGGCTTCCCCGGCCGCCGTTTCGAGGTCATCTTCGAGAGCCGACCGGTCGGAGTATAGGTCCGTCAGGTTCCAGCGGACACCTTCTGCGCCAGTGGTCGTTGCTTCCATGGGCGGTTCGGACATTGTTGTGTAGTAGTAGAAGAACTGAATAGCTTTTTACAACGCCAATCAATCTCGTTTGTTGATGGGCCTCACAGCATGTTCACAGACGACTGCGTATCATTTTTGCTCCCCGCCTCACCGAAGACTGCCCTTTTTTACTAACGGACTCTCCATCCCCCATGCCCACGGATTCGCCTTTTCGCTCTCTTGCCACCCCGGACGACCTGGATGCCGCGTTGGAGCGCGCGCAGGAGACGCCCATCGTTCTCTACAAGCATAGCCGCATCTGTCCGACCAGCGCTCGCATGGAGCAGGAGGTCGCGACCCTCGACCAGCCGAACGACCCCCCCGTGTATCACATCGTCGTGCAGGACGCCCGCCCGGTGTCCGACGCGGTCGCCGACCGGTTTGGCGTGCGGCACGAATCTCCGCAGGTCTTGGTCGTGTATGAGGATGCGGTGTTGCACGATGCCTCCCACAGACGGATCTCCGCCGAGGACCTCCGAACCCACAGCACGCTTGCTGCCCATGACTAAGCTCCGCCTCCTGCTTTCGCTGCTTCTCGCCGGTATGCTCACCGTCACTGTCGGCTGCTCGTCAGACAGCGGCTCGGCGTCCGATTCGTCTGCAGCCTCCACAGAACGGCTGCCGAGCGAGTCGGGACTGCCGGCCAGCGACAAAATCCAGTCGCCGGACGACCCCGAACCGGCCCCCGACATGACGGTCGAGACGATGGACGGCGAAACCATCGCCCTGGCCGATCGACCTGGCGAGGTGCTGCTCGTGAACTTTTGGGCGACGTGGTGCCCCCCCTGCCGCAAAGAGATTCCCGACCTCATCGATCTCCAAAACGACTTTGGGCCGCAGGGCCTGACGGTGATCGGCATCTCGCTCGACCAGCAGGGCGCGGACGCCGTCACCCCCTTTCTCGACGAATATGCTGTCAACTATCCGATTGTACTCGACGCTGGAGGGACCGTCGAAAAGGCGTTTGGCGGCGTCTACGGCCTTCCGATGACTTACGTCATTGGCCCCGAGGGGCGCATCCAGCACCGCGTGCTCGGGCTGTTCCCCACCGAGGAGATGCGCCCTAAGCTCGCCGCCCTGCTGGAAGACGCTGAGCGCAGCACGCAGAGTTAACGGCGCCTCACGCCCAAATGGCAAAGCCCAGTGCACACGGCACCGGGCCTCTTCCCTCTTCCAACATACGCGAGCAGATTAGTCGCTCACTCGCCGTCTTCCTCGCGCGACATCAGGAAGTCCTCGATGCTTCCCACGACGATTCGCGTTTCCTCGTCGACCTCGACGTCCTTGATGTCTCCTGCGCGGATCAGCTTTTTGATCTTTTTGCGGTCGATTTGCTTCAGGATCCGGCGCGCCTCGGTGCGGCTCACGACATCGTCCCGATATTCAGCGGCAAACCGTTCCAGATAGCCCATGGTCTGATCACTGAGTTCGATCATGCGCACCTCTTCGTTCTCCTCGGACAGCGCCCAGTACAGGCTTGCATCGATGAGATGACGGTCCACCCAACGCACGAGGGTTTGCTTGGAAACTTGGAGCTGTTCGGACAATTCGTCGAGCGGCAACGCTTTCGTCTCACGAGACGCAGTTGTCATCGGATCTGGCACCACGGTTTGCGGTAGGTAGATGATTGGGACGCTTATGGACAATGCGAGAGTTCCGATTTTGTTCCTACTGAGTTGCCGCCCTCGTGTGCTCTCCAGGGCCGCCCGCGCGCACCGATTCTTCAGTTTAGACTCCCGCCATGCCGCCTGCTTCCCCCACCAAAGATGAATGGCTCGACCGCCTCCATCCCCTCCTCCACACGTCACTAGACGAGGTAAGCGAGCGAATCACGAGTCATCCCAGTGTGCAGTCTTGGCTTCACGATGCGTCGTACGAAGCCGCCCAAGGGCTGGGAGGCATGCCCAACATGCAGGCCGAAGCGCAAGCTTACGGCCAGATGCTGGACGGGCTGGAGGAGCACTTCCCCGCGCTTGTCGAGGCCGTCGATGCGTTGACGCAGGGCTGCGGCCAGTTGGACTTGCACTGGCGTCCGCTCGAACCGAACTACAGCCGCATCTATCTCCGCTTCGAGCGAGCATTTGAAATCGACCTGTGCTACCCGCTGGCGTCGATCACCCGCGAAGATCTGACCAGCGCCGTGCGCGCCGTGCGCGAGGCCCTGCCGAAGAGCACGCCCTTTCCAAACCGCCCCAATGAGGTCACGGGCCTCGTGATCCACGACGGCGTGGACGTGGGCGTGCGGTACACTGATCGCGTCGGAGACGACGGGCAGCGCTGGCGTCGCGTCACGCTTCTGGCCGAAGACCGCGAGCCACTGAACGACCTCACGGAAAACGACGCGGTCGAGGCTCTGCGTCGGTACTTCCAGACGCAGGCGCAGTGACGCCATTCGGTCCTACGCCACTGCGCGGCCTCGTCATTCGTTGTCCCCGAGCACCCAGCCGTCGGCGAATTCGCAGCTGCCGTCTAAGCACGCTTGAGTCCGACGTTGAGGCTTCTCCGCTGCCCGATGGGCCTTCAAACATCGCGTGGACCGATTTCAACCTGCAACCCTCCAACCCTCCAACCTGAAACCACTCAGGACGCCGTCTCATCGCGCGCTACATCGCCCTCACCGCGAATCGTCCACACCTCCGTCTCGTCATCGGACTCGAAGGCAAGACGGGCGCCGGGCTTCAGGTATTCGCTCAACAGCCGGACGAGCACCTCCGGATCGTCGAGGGGCACTGTGTCGCTCACCGGTTCGAGCTTGCCGCCCGCCACCCGAAAGTACCCGAGCGCAAACGGGAGCGGCCCGGTCGTCTTGCTGCTCATCGCCTGGTAGACCGTACTCTGCCGCCGCAGCGACTGCACGAGCTCCACGGTGAGCCACGTGCGCTCGTTCGGGGCGATATAGGACAGGTGTCGCCGGTTGAAGAGCTGATGGATCAGATCCGTGAGTGCATCGGCCTTGTCTGCGCGGACGTGCGCCGATTCCACGCGGCAGCGAACGGGAGAGGCCATGTATCGTCAGATTGTTGCAAAGTATTCGGTGCGTCGTAACACCGAATTCCCCAGCGCTACGTTTCTTCGAATTTCGACATCTTCTTTATTCATCCCCGACTCATGGATTCGCTAACCCAAATCACCCTCGGCGCAGCCGTGGGCGAGGCGACGCTCGGCGCGAAGGTGGGCAAGAAGGCCCTACTGTGGGGCGCTGCGTTCGGCACGCTGCCCGACCTCGACGTGCTGGCCGATCCGTTCGTGTCCGAAGTGACGGCGCTGGCCCTCCACCGCGGCTTCTCCCATTCACTGCTCTTCATCCTCCTAGCCACACCGCTGTTGGGTGCGCTGCTGCATCGGTTGCACCACCGGGACGAGGCCTCTGCACGCGATTGGGGCCTCCTCGTCTTTCTGACGCTCGTGACGCACGTGCTGCTGGACTGCCTGACCTCGTACGGCACGCAGGTCTTTAATCCGTTCAGTGATTACCCCGTCATCTTCGGGACGATCTTCGTGATCGACCCGCTCTACACGGTGCCGCTCTTGGTGGGGCTCATCGCAGCCCTCAACTGGGCTCCGGGCTCGCAATGGCGCCGCGTGGCCAACTACGTCGGTCTGGGGCTGAGCAGCCTCTACCTGCTCCTGACCGTTTCCAACAAGCTGCACATAGAGCGCGTCTTTGCGGATGCGCTTTCGACTCAAGGGCACACCGTGGAGCGCATCTTCACCACCCCGATGCCGCTCAACAACCTGCTGTGGTCCGCTATCGCGGAGGACAGCACCGGATTCTGGGTGGGCTATTATTCGCTCCTGGATGAGAATCGACACATCGACTTTCGCCGCATCCCCAAGAACCACCACCTCATCCGCGAGGCATGGAACACGCCGGCCGTACAGCGGCTCCGCTGGTTCTCGCGCGGATATTTTTCGGTGTCTCAACGGGACGGTCATCTGTACGTCCACGATCTTCGCTTCGGCCAGAGCGACCTGGGTCTCAACGCCGGCTCGTCGTCGTACGTGTTCACCTTTCGGCTCGAACGGAATCGCGACGGTCGGATTGCCGGCTTTCACCGCCTCGACCCCGCCTTCGATTTCGATGCGGAGACCGTCCGGCGCTACGTCGCCCGCGTAGCCGGCACCGACGCGCCCGTCACCACCCAGCGCTGAGCCGGTCGTTGCATCGTGCCCGACCCGAGGGGGATAGGGCGTGGCGATTATTCGCACGTTTTATTAGAATACGTGCGGTGCACCGCTCCACTTTTCCACTTTCCTTGGGACCCGCTCGTACGTGACATGGCTGACTTTATGCAAGTGCTCATCCAAGACTACCTTATCCCGGCCGTCGGTGCCCTCATTCTGCTCGTCGCGGCCTGGGTGGTCGCCAACTGGGTGCGCCGGCTCATTCGCAGCTCGCTAAAGGATTCCAACTTCGACCTCACTCTCACGCGCTTCTTCAGCAATATCGCGTACTACGCGATTCTGGTCTTCGCCGTCCTGGGTGCGCTGAGTGCGTTCGGTATTGGCGTCGCCAGCTTCGCTGCGGTCCTCGCTGCGGCCGGATTCGCCGTCGGGCTCGCGCTTCAGGGCTCGCTGTCCAACTTCGCCGCCGGGGTCATGCTGCTCGTCTTTCGCCCGTTCAATGCAGGCGACATGATTGAGGTCGCCGGCGTGCGGGGTAAAGTCCATGAGATTCAACTGTTTACGACGACCCTTGACACGCCCGACAACCGGCGCCTCACCATTCCCAATGGTAACGTTTTCGGCGATAATATCGAGAACGAGACCTTCCACGATACGCGTCGTGTTGACGTGGAGGTCGGTACAGACTATCCGGCCGATCTGGGCCGCACGCGCGATGTGCTTCTGCAAGCGGCCGACGGTGTCGAGGGACGGCTTCAGGACAAGGAGCCGGTGGCCTATCTGGATAGCCTGGGCGGCTCATCGATTAACTGGTCCGTCCGCGTGTGGGCCCGCACCGACGATTACTGGGCCGTTAAGGACCGGCTGACGCAAGCTGTGAAGGACAGCCTCGATGAGGCCGGCATCGGCATCCCGTACCCGCAGATGGACGTGCACCTCGACAAGCTCGATTGAGAACTGCTCGTTGGCGCCTCTGCGCCTTGCTATGATGCCCGACTCTCCCAACGGCTCCAGCCACCGCACGCCGGCGCACGACCCGCGCGACACGGTGACTCCGTATGCCTTCGAGGTGGATCCGGACCAGGCGAATGGCTCCTCGAGCTTCGGGGGGCGCCTCGACGGAACCCCTCTTACGTTGTGGACTTCGTTCGAGCGCTTTGGCGGCTACGCGGCAGGACTCGCGACCGGCCTTCTGGGCTTTGCGCAGGTGTTCTTGGACCCCAATCGTCAGGCCATCCAAGACCGGATCGCTCAGACCGTCGTGATTCGTCAGCGCGCCTCGTAGGTCAGCGCCCATGGTAGGAGGAGTCGGGCGCCTGTCACGTTCGTGTCAAGATCGCCGCGGGCTGGGAACGCGTGTGCCGGGCGTGCGCATTTAGTGCGTTGTACTTCCAAATTTGTTTCTCTCACCAGA